>JBBREX010000001.1:0-60054 GCA_038225245.1 Fimbriimonadales bacterium
AAGGAGCCGACCTGGTCGTTCGGCACAACGGCTCTATTTCGGGTGAGCATGGAGATGGCCAAGCTCGTGGCGAGCTTTTGGAACGCATGTTCGGTCCAGAGTTGATCGACGCCTTTGTGGAATTCAAGACGATTTGGGACCCGGACTGGAGAATGAATCCTGGCAAGCTCATCGCGCCCTATCGCTTGGATGAAAGTTTGACCACGGGGGTTTCGTATGCGCCTTGGGAGCCAGAGACCCATTTTTCCTATGAGCAAGATCATTTTAGCTTCGCTCGCGCTTCCCGGCGATGCGTAGGCGCTGGAGTTTGCCGGCGTTCGTCCGGCGGCACGATGTGTCCGAGCTACCGGGTGACTCGAGAGGAGAAGCATTCGACCCGTGGCCGCGCCCGCATGCTTTTCGAAATGATCGAAGGCGATCCGGTCGAGGACGGATGGAAGAGCGAGGAAGTTAAGGACGCACTCGATCTTTGCCTTGCTTGTAAAGGATGCAAGGGCGAATGCCCGGTTCAAGTGGACATGGCAACCTACAAAGCCGAATTCCTGTCGCACTACTACAAGGGCCGACTGAGACCCCGGTACGCTTACGCTTTCGGCTTCATAAATGTTTGGTCGCGATTTGCCGCCCTCGCGCCGGGCTTTGTAAACCTAACCACCCAGTTGCCGTTGATCAAAAACCTGGCTCGATTCATCGCCGGCATCGATTCTCGACGAGAAATTCCGAAATTCGCTCCTGAAACCTTCAAGACCTGGTTCGAACGACGCCAACCGCCTACCGCCAACCGCCAACCGTACCCCGTTCTCCTGTGGGCAGACACGTTCAACAACAACTTTCACCCGACAACCGCGCAGGCCGCCGTTGAGGTCCTCGAGGACGCAGGCTTTGCGGTGAGAGTTCCACGCCAACCCCTATGCTGTGGACGCCCGCTTTACGATTACGGATTCCTCGATCAGGCAAAACGCTACCTGGAACAGATCATGGCGAGCCTGCAAGCGGAAATTCGAGCGGGCGTTCCGATCGTTGTTCTAGAGCCTAGCTGTTGCGCCGTGTTTCGCGACGAGTTGGTTGGCCTCTTTCCTCATCGCGAAGATGCGAAGAGGCTTTCCGAGCAGACATTTACCCTTGCCGAATTCCTCGAGCACGAAGGATATAAGCCCCCTCAGCTCAAGCGAAAGGCCATCTTGCATGGCCATTGCCATCACAAGGCGATCATGAAGCTCGGGTCCGAGGAAAGCATCTTGCGAAAGATGGGACTCGACTTAGAAACGCCGGATACGGGATGTTGCGGAATGGCGGGGGCGTTCGGCTTCGAATCCGGCGAGCACTATGATGTGGCGATCGCTTGCGGCGAACAGGTTCTTCTACCTATTGCCCGAAATGCGCCTAAGGACACTTTGATCATCGCGGACGGGTTTAGTTGCCGTGAGCAGGTCTCTCAAGCCACCGATCGAGTTCCGTTGCATCTTGCGCAAGTTCTTCAGATGGCCCTGCATGATGGCGAACACGGTGCTCCTGGAGATTTGCCGGAAACACGATACGTCCATCCGCCTCGCAACGTGAACGACGAGCTGAAAACGGCGCTCCTTGTCGGGGCAACCGTTTGGGCTCTAGCGGCCGGCGCGTCATGGCTGATACGTAGATTTCGACGCTAAGTACGCCTTGAGAGTGCGAATCTCGAATGGGTGCATCGACACCGCGTTCGCGTTCCCGGTAAGGGTCGCCGAACCGAGCCGGTCTTCCACGAAATTGACCCACGCGGTGGCGCGAGGCCGCGTCGCCCAAGTCACGCCTCCAATAATGGCTTGCCCCTGGCTCTCGAAGAACCTAAGCACCAGGCTCCGATCGTCCTCCGACATCTTGAGCACGGTCGCTACAAGTCCCTTGCCGGAAATCGAAACCGGAGACCATTGTAGCGGCTCGCTTCCTTTCGCATCGAAAGGAACCGTCGCCGAGAGCAAAGGCTGATTGAACTCGGCCGCTCGCTGAACCGTTTCCGCCGCTCGCCAATCTCCGTTATGCGGATAGACCGAGTACCGCCAGTGGTGGTGGCCGGGATTAGGCACCGGGTCTGGGCTGAAGCTGGAGCGGATGAGGGTCAGACGCATCGTCGAGCCGGTCGCCGAATGGCCATGCTTGCAATCGTTCAGCACCGATAACCCGTGAGAACCATCCCGGCTGCTCAGGTCTGCCCACTGGAGAGCGGGATATTCCTTGTCATCGGTTGGCCGCTCGATCGCTCCGAAGGGAATCTGGTGAGTTGAGATAGAATCGTTTAGATCGGTTTCGAAGGCCACCCGTAACATCGGATTCTCTGTCTTTTCGGAGCCAATCACCTCCCAATCGCAATCGACCTCGCATTCAACCTGGGTAGACCAAGGATGGATCGAGAACGTTTGCGCAACCGTGGTGGGAATGCTCGAGCCAAGGGACGCCTCCATGTAACGGAACTTGACCGAGGAAGTGCTGCCTTGATGCTCGACGGTAAAACTGGAGGGAACCCACGATTCGTGGTGAACGAGCTTGCCGATCACCCACGCGCTCATACCCGCGGCTGCCTCGAAATGATTCTCCAATCGCCCCATCTCGCCCAAAATGCTGGTGCCAGAGCGCTTATCGGTGACCTTCGTAATGACGCCCTTGGCGGTGTCGAATTCGACTCTGAGAAAGCCATTTTCAAGAATGCGGCCATCTTTACTCTCATCGACCCCCGCAATCTCGCCCCGCTTGAAGTTTTTGATCTGAAAGACCTTATAACCGAACGGCGGGACGTCCGGGGCATAAAATCGGCCCAGATGGCTCGGGCCATCGAGCACATCGACCTGGCTCATCTTTCCGTCCGGCGCGAAAGCCGCGCACTGCTCCGGATCGAGCCGCTCGCCCCCATCCCATCCGCTTTGAACCATTAAGGTTTGCACCCAGCCGCTTCGGGCCCAGCCCAGAGGGTTGAACACCATGACGCTGATGCCACCTCGCTCGGGAGTCACCCGCAAAGACATCAACTCCAAGGCACGGTTGGCAATATCCTTGTCGTCAGCAATGACGCGTCCCAGCATGATCTTCGTGTTCTCATAAGGGGCGTGAATGCCTGAGCCGGGCAGCGTGTCGTGATGATGATTGAAGCAGATGTCTTCCCAATTCCTGCGAAACGACGCCTTCGGATACCTAAATCCAAATTGAGAAGCCACTGCCGCAACTGCTTCGGCGCTTGTGGTCCATGCTTCCGCATTGCGATTTAGCTGCTTGATCTCCGAATGAGTTGTGTAGCATCCGTCGAATACGGGATTCAGCTCTTCGCTCACCTGTGGAATCTTCGATAGGTCATAGCCCTCGAGCTTCTTGAAGAACTGACTCGCGGTGGAGAACTTCACCACCGGCTTACTTGGATCTTTCATCCATTTCAAGGCTTCCTGAATGTATTCTCGAGTCGGGCCACCGCCGTGGTTGCCAACTCCGTACACCCAAAGCATGTCTTTAGAGCCTGTGTTGCGCTCGAAATCCAGCATCTCCTGAAACTGCTTATAAGAAAGATCGCTGTTGTACCAAGAGCCGCTGGCTGGCTCGTCGAAGGTGAGAATCTTAGTCCCGTCGAGCCCTTTCCACCAAAACAGAGGCTTGCCCTTTCCGCCTCGGCAGAAGTAGTAATAATTGCATCCTCCAAGCTTAAGGATCTGGGGCATCTGCAAGCAATGGCCGAAGGTATCGGGCTCCCAGCCGACAACTGCCGTTTTGCCAAACTTCTCACGGAAATACCTTTGCCCATAGAGGAAATGGCGAGCGTGCGATTCGGGTGAGATCATGTTCGTGTCTCCCTCACAAATCCGTCCCCCGACGATCTCCCAATGGCCCTTTTTGACCTCGTCCTGCATTTGCTTAAAGAGCTCTGGGTAATGCTGCTCGGTCGTCTTGTAAAGGCAGGAGCTGCTTTGGCTAAATGTAAATCCGGGGAACTCACGCATAAATCTAACCGCTTGGTTAAAGGTGTCATGAGTGGCGACGATCCCTTCCTGCCATTCCCAGAGCCATTGCAGATCGATGTGAGCGTGGCCAACAAGATGCCCGGTATAGGCGGTCATGGCAGGGTGCGTATGACTGAGCGCCTGATGAGCGGCGTGGATTGCTGCTTGAAGCTCCTCTTCGGTTGCCGCTTGGCGTTGCTCGACCTGATCCAATAAGGCGGTTGCCTCCGTAACGTGCCTTTGAAGATGCTGGTCCGGATGGCGCTCGAGAAACTGCTTGGCGAGGGCTAGGTCCTTTCGCGCTTCGTCGATCTGACGGATTCTGTCCGCCCCTTTTTGCACCTCCGCGATCAGCTCCTCTGCTTTATCGGAGGAAACTTGCGATCGCGGGATCGTGATGCAGGACGGTTTGCGCGTGTAGCCCTCCGTGGCCAAGAGATTCTTGGTTGGGAGCGCCCCGCTCTCGTAAATGACGGTCCGCGAACCATCCATGTGGTTAACCGCGATATCGCCCACGAATTGCGCATAGACGCCGGGCTCGTCCCCTTCGAAATTCAGCGACCAGCCATTAGCGATGCGACCTTTCACGCCCTCCAAGGAAATCCGGCGGGCGAGCCATTTGCCTACCGCCTCCTTGAGCAAGCCATCGCCATGGGCGCGAATGCCGTTCTGATCGGTGACGCCCGTATCCCGCAGGGCATCGCCGTTGTCGTCGAACGAAACATCGATTCCCCCTTTCGCCACGGGATTTTTCGGACTAAGGAAAATGTCGTATGCGAGCACGTCGCCGGTCTTGACGGTCAGCCGTTGAGTAGAGAATTCCAGATATGTAAAATAATTGCCTTTCCCCTTCGCGAGATTCGCGCTCACGAACGCGATGCACTCCTTGGTGGCTTGATGAGGCGATGCGGGCCTCTCCACCGCACGGCTTACGATCACGACGAGGGGAACGACCAGAAACGGCAACACAAGGCGCATATGACCGTGTTTACCCGACCTCGGCGGTACTCTCACCTTTGATGCCTGAGCTTCCGGATATCACCATCTACGTGGAAGCCTTGCAGGCCCGAATCAAAGGCGCTCAGCTCGATCGAGCAATCGTCTTCAGTCCGTTTGCTTTGCGCTCGGTCGATCCTCCCCTCGCGGCCTGCTTCGGACGATCGGTGGTCGAAGTCAGCCGTCTTGGGAAGCGGATCGTCATGTCTCTCGATGACGACTTGCATATCGTTCTGAACCTCATGATCGCGGGCCGCCTGCTGTGGAGCGACGAGCCGACCGACAAGCGCTTCAGCGGCAAGCTCGGGCTCGCCACTTTCAGGTTTTCGACCGGCAGTCTCGGATTAGTGGAGGCGGGGACCAAGCGTCGGGCGTCGATCACCGTTGTTCGCGGCGAGGATGCCCTTAGGGCGCAAAACCCCGGCGGCATCGAGCCCTTGAACATGACTCTCGAAGAATTCAAGCAGAACTTGAACCTGGAAAACCGCACCTTGAAGCGCGCCCTCACCAATCCACATTGGTTCAGCGGAATCGGCAATGCCTACTCGGACGAAATCCTTCACGCCGCCCGCCTCTCGCCGGTGCGCCTCAGCCGGACCCTGAACGATGACGAGGTCGCGCGGCTTTACGAAGCGACTCGCGAATCTCTGACCCATTGGACCGACGTGTTGCGCTGGCAATTCGGGGTCGGGTTTCCCAAGCTGGGCGAGATCACCGCCTTTCGGAAGGATTTCGCGGTGCATGGCAAGTTTGGCCAACCCTGTCCGGATTGCGGGAAGCCGGTCCAGCGCATCCGTTACGAAAGCAACGAGACGAACTACTGCGCGGCGTGCCAGAACGAGGGCCGTTTACTCGCCGACCGCGCCCTTTCTCGCCTGCTGAAAGCCGATTGGCCAAAGACGCTGGAGGAAATGGAGGGCGGCTGAGCCTGCGTCTCCTCCAATTCCTCCTATTCCTTTCCTACTAAGGGCAAACTTTTCGTTGTTACTCCCCCGGACGTGAAAATGGGGTTTCCAATAACTAGGCGCACGAGAAGGGCAAATGTCAACCAGTTTTCCAAAAAAGGCGGCGGGCAGCCTGGATTTGCGAATGATGGGTGGCCGGTGGATGACGCTCCGGGAGACTTGGCTGATTGAAGACCAGGCGGCGTCTTCCACGGATTCCGCACGACGTGACACAATACGTGCTCGGCATACGAAAATCGGGATGGACCGGTTTGAGATTGTACTCTGCGTAACGAACATGGTTAGGCTCATATTTGCAGGCATCAGGGGAAGCCGCGAGGGCAAGTATGAAACCCGGCAGAATGACGACCTGGACAGCTTCCCCTGCCACCCACCTCACCCACCACCCGCCACCCGCCACATGTATGAGCGTATTAGACTAGGCAATATGGCACAAGAGCATGAAGGCGAGAGCGCAGAAAATCTTCACATTCCACGGCCATTCAAGCTAGAGGACGTAGGCAAGCAGCTTCCTGGTCTACTGGAGAGAGTACTAGGGCTGGAGGCTTCGAAATGTCGGAATTACCGGTTTCTTTACGGGAAGGGATCGAGGCTCGGATGCGATTGGCGTCTACGACCATTCATCATGATAGATCAAACGCTGCCACAGATCAGCCAAGTCGCTGTGGCAACCGCGCTTTGGACTCGGATCGAGGCGGGAGCTTATTGCCTGCGGAACCGATGGCCCAAGTTCATGGGAGCGTACGCTCGCATGGTCATGATCCTCGCTGCCCGAATTCAATATCGAGATCTGAGTGGGACAAAGCGGGCTCTGGTAGGTGCGTTGCCTAGCCGCGCTAGCACCGCCGAGTGGAGCTTGGAATCAGCTGGGAAAGGAGTAGCCGGATTTTCGGCCACAGGAGCGTTGACCGTGCTGGAAGCGGTGCCAGAACTTGGAACCCGCGAAGTCTTCACCGAACAGGGTCGTGAGTGGCTCGAACGGCATTTCATTAAGCTTCCCGACAGATCACCGGCGGAGATCGTAAAGCGAGTCGAAGAATGTATTGCCATCATCCGAGCGGCAGTAGAGTTAGATGTTTGATAGGACCTTTTTATCCCTCCATGGCAAGCAACGGAGGCATATAATCCTCTTGACGCTGTTCTGACGAAGGCAGGCCCCCGTAACAACCCTCAGGCCCGTTGCGTCCTTAGGATATGGCCAACGAAATCACTCGCCGCACCATTCTCGGCGGTGGCGTGACCGCCGCTCTCTTCCCGTCCGCCTTCGCCCAGGTCACCAGCAAGCCAGCATCGGCATCCGAGTCGCCGTTCGAGCGGGATTATCCTGCCCCGGAATTCAAGCCATCTTGGAAGAAGCAACAACTCAACCGCACCCAGCTCCAAGACTTTGTCATCTACGCCCACTCCGACCTCGAAATGACCAAGAAGCTGTTGGACAAAGAGCCGGCGCTGCTTAATGGCATGATGGATTGGGGGGCGGGCGACTGGGAGTCGGCTCTGGGCGGCGCTTCGCACATGGGACGGCACGACATCGTTGGATTCTTGCTGGAGCGCGGGGCGAGGATCGATATTTTCTGCGCCACCATGATGGGCCGGCTCGAAGCGGTCAAATCGTTCCTGACCCTCCAACCGCACCTGATCGATGCGCGCGGGCCGCACGGCTTCAACCTGCACTTTCACGCCCAATTGGCGGGCGAGCATGCCGAAAAAATGCTCGCGTACTTGCAGTCGATCAAAAAGATCGAGCTCAAGCCCAATCCGTTCGTGAAAGGCAAGTAACCGCGCTCCATAATATGGGCAATGCGTTGCGTAAACGGGGTCTTGGTCCTTATTGGGACTTCGGTTCTGATGTTCGGGTGTGTGAAGGTCGATACCGCGCCTGCCGAGCCGAGCGTGCGAATGGGAGCACGAGCGCCTCAACTTGGAGACAAGACGCCTTACAACACGCTAGCCGGTTTCGTGCCGGGCTATTGGGCTTTGGGTTCGCATATGGATTCGACCTTCGCGAAGCAACTCGGTGTGGGAGCGCTTCAAGAGCAAAACGACGATCAGCCGGTAACCGCGGTGTTTCGTTTCAAAGACGATGGGACGTTTACGTATAAGCGGCGCAAGTCGGGTGTGACGGTCGAAGGGGTGTGGCGGGACATAGGTAAAGGGATTCAAATCGACTACCTGACGGTTGGGGGAAAGCCGATCTCTCAAAGCCGCGAGGAGATCAAGAAAGCAGCTGAAAGCGGCACCCAAGCGGCGGTGTCCAGAGACCTCGCGGCCGACTCTCTCTTCGATGCGTTGTTGAAGCTGACTTACGCGGAGCCTTCCTCCGATCATCGCAAGCTGGTCTTCGTCAGCCCCGGCTCCGATGTCCAATCGGCGAATTCCGCATTAATGGCTGCCAACGCCCTCGAACGGCTCGAGGCCGAAAAACCGAAGTAGGCACGGGGAGCCTCGCCAGATTCAGTATCCCGACGGCGATATTTGTGGCGTTGAGCCCGCTTGCTTATGCATCCTCTGATAATTAATCCCTCGCTCGACCACCTGCCCGTGCTCCTTGGGATATAAGTACAAGCCGCGTTCGTCGTCGGGCTTGTCTTCCTCGACTGGAATGCGGTGCGCGTTGGCGAAAGCGTCATGTCGGGTGCCGGTGACTTGCCAGGATACAGTGACTCCAGGCGAGCTCGTGCGGATCATGAACTGATTGGTGGTGATGCGTCTGACCACCTTCGCTTGCACGAAGGCGTCGGTATTCTGGTCGTCAATCACCGTGAGCTGATAGCGAAAGTCGCGATTCAGCGCCTCGAACCAATCGGGCATCGTGATCGTGGCATAGCCCCTCGCATCTGTCCTCACCACGCCGTCATAGATGTTCTTCATGTCAGGCGATTCGACGAACGAGTGATAGAGATACTTGTTCTCCGGGTCGAGCGGGTGGTCTATCTTGAACGATCCGCCGCCCTTACTAAGCGTTCCCGTGATCGCTACC
The DNA here is from genome assembly GCA_038225245.1 of Fimbriimonadales bacterium. Taxonomy (GTDB): domain Bacteria; phylum Armatimonadota; class Fimbriimonadia; order Fimbriimonadales; family Fimbriimonadaceae; genus JBBREX01. Next base: position 8,898 of record JBBREX010000001.1, read on the forward strand.
TTTCCGTTGAAATAGCCGGCAAAATTGGTTGATTGCGGCGTTTCGCCATAGATCGCGTAGCCTACTCCCTGTCCTGAATTGATATAGCCAGACACCGCCTTGCCGCCAGCGCCTTCACAAAGTGCATCAACTGCGGTGGAATTTGGGCCAGGAGCCCAGGCAAAAACCCCCGAAGCGGAGTTTCCAGACGCTGCTGCGAGGACTCCAATGCCAAACCGCGCGTTGGTTTCTGCAAACACGGCGCCCGTGGATACGAAAGGATAATTGGTTATCCCGCCAAGCACTGCGTGGAAGCTATTTCCGGTGGTGTCTCCATTGAATACATGGGCCACGTAGTCTGTTGCGCTACCGGTAACAGACAGAAGGTGTTGTGGCGCCGATGTCCCGATGCCCACAAATCCGCCTTGAGCAATGTACAGCCGATCTGAAGACGAACCAACTTCGCGAATGGAGAAATCGTTAGTGGCGTTCTTGCTGACTGACCAGTAAGGCGTGCCACGGTCGTTCAGGCGCAAGGTCGAGAATTGCGGGGCGGTTAGGCCGGAGTTGACCGCCAGGACGCAGGTGCTATCGGTTTCCTGGGACACTGTCAGGCGATTCGATGGGTTCGTGGTGCCTATGCCGACTTTGGCGCCGAACAGTCCGGTGCCCGAGATGTTGATGTTGCCATTTTCGGTATTTCCGGGTGTTGTGCTTTGCAAATGCACATACGGCAGTGCCTGCACGCCCTGCGAATGCGCGCGGCGGGACATGATGACGAGGCTCGATGCGATCAGCACCGAGCAAGCAAGCAGAATGACGCTTTTCCTCATGCGAGGACCTCCTTTTCAAAAAACAAGACTCGAATTCAATATATCACGAGTTCAATGGGCCTGCTCATTTAGGTTGGTGTTTTTCGAAACGATAATTCGTACCCAACTCCTTCGGCGCGCCATAGAGTTCAGGGTGCTGATATGTGCCGCACTCATGATCGGGCTTGTCTTGCTCGACCGGCGCGCCATATTTCTGAACCCAGCGGTCGTTGCGTACTGCCTCGACGCGCCACGACACTTCGACTCGGGGCGCGCTCGTCATGATTTCGAAACGGTTGTTCCTAATCTTCTTCGCAATCTTGACCTGGACGAAGCCTGGCCCCTCCGAATCGTCGATAACGGTCAACGAGTACTTGGGTTCCTTGTTGATCTCTCCAAAATAGTCGGGCAGGTGCACCCAGGCTTTCCCGTTTTGATCGGTCGTCACATTACCGGCATAGACGTTCAGGGGCTCTGGGCCCTCTGAGCAGTAATGAAGCAAGTACTTGTTCTGCGGGTCGAAAGGATGGTCGATGCGGAACGACTTGGTGCCGCTGCCGCCCATTCGGCCATAGGAGTAGACGCCGTAGGCGTTTACGTCGGCGCTATTGGTCCGGCCGAACACGCCGATAGTGGGGCCGCTGCTTGCGAGGGCCCAGCCGGAGACGCCACTTCCGAACGTGCTGTAGCTATCGCCGAGCACGCCGGAGGTGGTTGCGGTGCCGTTGGTGGCCAAGCCGTATACGCCAGTACCGCGGTCGCCGTCGCTCCGCCCGTACACGCCCTTTCCGCCACCGAAGACCGCGGTGGCCCAGCCGTAAGACGCCGTGGCCGGTAGTGCTGTTGCTCTCGCCGTAGACGCCAAAGGAGGTGCCGCTGCCGGTCGTATCAGTGGCCAAGCCGTAGACGCCGCGCCCGTCCGTGCTGCTACTCTGGCCTTTCACCCCGTAGGTGGTGCCCGTGCCGGAGGTGGCCGAGCCGAAGACGCCGCGACCGTCCTGACTGTTGCTCAGCCCGACCACGCCGTACGTGGTGCCACTACTTGCAATAGCGAGGCCCTCAACGCCTGTCCCGGATGTGCTGTTGCTCTGTCCGTACATGCCATAGGTGGTGCCCGTGCCGGCGGGGGCGAAACCATAGACGCCGGTGCCGGACGTGCTGCTGCTCCGACCATAAACGCCCGTTGTGACGCCGGTGCCGGTAGTGGCCGAGCCCCAGACACCCGTCCCGGCAGTGCTGTCGCTCCGCCCGTAAACGCCAAAGGTGGCGCCCGTCCCGTCAGTCGCCTTTCCGATGACTCCGTATCCGCTATTGCTTTCGCTCTGTCCGAATACGCCTATGGTGGCTCCGGTACCTCTGGTTACCCAGCCATAGACTCCGCAGCCGGAGTCGCTGTCGCTCTGGAAATATCCGCCATAGGTGTTTCCAGTGGTCTGGAAGGCCCAGCCGAAGACGCCGCGGCCGGACGTGCTGTTGGTCTGGCCCTTCACACCGCTGTTAATGCCGATCATCTTGGTTGCCGAGCCGAGGACCCCTGTCCCATCCTCGCTGTCGCTCCGCCCATAAATGCCATATGTGACGCCAGTGGCGGAGGTGGCTTTTCCGATGACTCCAAACCCCGTATCGCTGGTGTTCACACCAGTAATCGTGCCAGCGAGAGGGTTTGAGCCCGAGAGCACAAACGGGTTGGGCAGCCGCGCGATGTTAAGGGTGCCGACATTGATGTTGGCCGCATCCAGGCCGGTCAACTGGGCGCCTCCGCCTTGAAACTGTCCGGCGATTTGCGTGCCGGTGATATTCGCGTGGCCGGTCTGGGGCGTGCCGGGCGTGGTGGCCTGGAGCTTTACATAGGCGAGCGATACCACATCCTGCGCCGCACCGGCGTGTGCCCTCATCGCGGCAAACGTGCACAGGGTCAGAGCAAAAAGAACCGATGCCACATAAATCGAAAAGCGAAACATGGATTACCTCCAATCCCCCGACGGGGTAATCAAAATTGTACGGCAAATTCGACAAAATCTGCGAAAGGAATGTCAGAAGGACGGCATGGTTTGTGGCGTCCAAATCTCCTATTGCCCTCTGTAGGTCACTTCCCGGATGATTCGGGGCTTATGTGGCGATATATCTTAAGGCGCTCTTCCCATGCCTTTTGCACGTCAACCCCGTTCGGCATCACTTCACTCCAGGGATGAAGCACTGGCAAATTCTCATACCGCTTGCGCACCGCCTTCACTTCCCAGTCGAAATCATAATGGCCGACTCCATCGCTAAGCTCCCCAACCTCGACACCATCCAAGCCCTTGCGGATGATCGCGAGGCCCTTCGAATGAATAGACAGGGGCGTAAGCTGCACCGTCATCCCTTTCTCGGCGGCCAGCGAACGGAAGTGCGAGGGCAGCTCGATTGTTGCGCGGCCGTTCACGAGTGACGCTGTGCCGCGGACATACATTGCCGCCTCCGGTCCCTCGACGCAGGTGTACCAAATGTCGGTTGTTGGGTCTTCAGGGTTCGGCTCGCGGAAGGCCTTCCGCGAGCCGAACACGACGCCATCGTGCATTTGCGTATCCGGGGCATGACGCTGACGATCTGCTCGCAGCCGGACATCGTCACCATTCAGCCGGCTTCGCGATGCATCGACTCGGAACGGTTGGCGGCGGTCGGAGGGAGACCCATCTCCGCTAAGACTCTGGGGAACCGTCCCGGTTGCGAGTGCGCGGCGAGCCGGGACATAGGGGACTACGACACGTGTCCCCACGGCTGTGTTTATTGCTACGCCGTCAGATCGCAAGAGCTTGCGGTGAAACGATTCCGCATGCATGATCCGGATAGTGAGTTCCTGTTCACCGATTCATCTGATCCCGTTGCGGTGGAGCATCCCTTAGAGGCCCAGCTTCGTCTTTTTGGTGAAGACTGAACCCTTTGACGGTGTACATCCGTCTACATAATATGAGGAATACGACAAATGAGCAAGAAGTCAGTGCATGTGATCCCTAAAGGTGATGGCTGGAAGGTCAAATCCGCCAATGCCGTGCGGGCCGTGAAGTTGACCAGCACGCAGGCCGAGGCGATTCAGATCGGTCGCCGCATCGCTATGAACCGGGGATCGGAACTGATCGTGCATCGCACGGACGGCACGATTCGATCCAAGGACAGCTACGGCAACGATCCATTCCCGCCCCGCGACACAGAGCATTAAGGTCTTCCCCATCTTCCGCGCCTTAGAGAGGTAGCTGCGGCTAGGTTGAGTCCGTCTAAAGCGAGCGAGTGGTCGTGCTGACTGCGGGCTGTTTTCTGCCGAAGTCATGTTTTTGTCGCGCCTTCATAAACGCGCTCATCGTCCTGATGCTTTTCTCACGTTCTGTTTCATCACTGAAACAGACCCCGAACCGGCCTTAGCGCTGGTGACAGGGAGTTGAGAAGGAGAACAAGATGAAGATACTTCAAAGTGAAGGGCACGATGACCGCGCCCGCGACGCCATTCTTCGAATATTACACGGCCACCTTCGCTCTTCGCGCGGCATGCGACGAACCGGGCTCGGGTTCAGAGACATATGCACGCGAATGAAAGAGCGCGGGGGATTTAAGCAACAAGACGTTGCTCGAAATCTCCCCTACCTCATTGACATCGGTTGGGTCGTGGAGGACGTTCAGAATCGAGCATTTACGACACCCCAAGGGACACTGCGATCAGCTGAGCAGCGCCGTTACCGCCTCTCTGCGCAAGGCATAGAGCATTTCGAGGGCGCCTCGGTCTATTCCTGGAGCCCGACGAAAATTCACGGCGTTAACGTCAGCGCTATTAATAGTGTCGTCGCCCTCGGTGAAGGAAATGTCATTAATGCCAACTTGACAGGTCTCGCACGAGATGTTGCGAAGTTAATGGAGGGAGTCCAAGGCGACGCGACGCTTACGGATGAACAGCGCCTTGAATGCCTAGTTGACTTGGCAACGATGCAGACCCAACTTTCTAGACCACATCCCGCACCAGCCGTGTTGGGAACAGTGTGGAAGTCGGTGGAAGCGGTGAGTATTGCCGCGGGCCTCATTCCTCTTGTGGAGGCGGTTCGAAACGGCCTTCATGCGACCGGTCTCCTATAGATCGCGCGCCCGCCGTTCTTCAAGCCTCCACTTCCGGCGGAGGCTTGACCGGCGGCGGGTCGACAGGATCGAGTGCGACGGTTAAGCCCGATCACCGTCTTCCAAATTGCCGACCTTCTTCGCGCTTAGTCATGCCGATTCTATCCGCATATGTCACCGACCCACTCACCCATTCATCCCAAACCTGGTTGACAAAACCGCCACTTCTCTACCATAGAGTTGTGGCTAAGAAAATCCGCTTGTCCGATCTTGATGTCCGCGACGACTCCGAGGCGCTCGCCATATGGGAACACGACAAGATGGTCGAGAAAAACGAATTGCCAGCCTCATAACCCGCGGTCGGTAGGGCTACCGATCCCATATCGTCTGATACTTCTGCAGCTTCCAACCGGTCGCGGTCTTGACCATCAAAATCTCGTTCGTTTTCCTGCCGCTCCCGCCCGACCAGGACACGCCGGATGAGGCTTGCTGTGAATCCACCTGCGACCAGCCGTTCTTCAGAATGTAAGGGCGCATGGAGGTCATCTTCTGGCCGAGCGCGGCGTAGTGCTCGACATACCCGATCGATTCGTCGCGCACCGATTCAAAACCCTTCCCGGTCGTCGCCTCGCGGATTCTCGCTTCGTCCCCCGACTTCAGCGCTGCGACCAACACGTCGAACGCCTCCATCGGAGTCGAGGTCACCGGCCGACGAAGGATGATGATTGCGGAAAAGGCGGCCACTGCCAGCAGCAAAGTCAACACGCCTATCCACCGCGTGCGCGCACTCCTGGCGGTTGGAATTTTTCCGGCCGGGGTCTCGTTGTCGCCCATCCTACAATCAGGAACAGCCCCCTCACCCGAGGGGTTCCCCTTGGCTCCTGGTGGCACCATTGGCTGGCTTGGCTGACCTTGAATCGCTAGGAGCCTTCTAAGTTTTCCACACCTTTTCCACCGCGGCTAATGCCCTTTCCGCGAGCGAATCCCTATCCGCTGGACTCCTCAGCCCGATCTGCGTTCTTAACGATCTCCCCCGGCTTAAAGAGAATGCCCTGCAGGATCTTGCGCCACTCTGCCTTCTTTCGCACCAGGAATTCGAGATCCATTCCGAAGTGCTTCATTTCCTCATGTTGCGCATTCTTCATGATTGCGATCGCGTCTTTATCCTTTTCCAAGGACAACCGTTGTTCGTACCAGCCGATTGCTTCGGCTTCTTCGGTGAGAGAGGCGATCATTCTTGCGAACGTGCGCATTTCGTCGGAGAGTTCTGCCGCCGGCTCGTGATATTGGTCGAATCCCATCGTTTATTTCCTTCGACACCGGGGGCCGAGATTCCTGGGTGAGAAACCTCTAACGGCGACCGCGCCAGTAGAATCCGCCACCGCCCAAGAGAATGACGAGCACAACTATGATGAGGATAGTTTCCATAAGTGGCCTTAGGACGTGCCATCTCGTTTGATCGTTCCCTGCGGGATTGCAGCACGAGCTGTTGATCTCGTACCGATTGGAGCCCTGTTATCATTTGTCGGGCGGTTTCACTCGTCCTCGACCTGCGGAAAACGGCCGACATCCGGATCGACGAAGACATTGTCATTGACGTCATCGTTCGCGGTAGAGACCTCGCCGATGATGCACTCGGGGGAGGCAGGCTCGAATTCGTGAAAGACGCCGGGCAGCAGGGTTACCCGTTCACCGGGTTGCAGCACCAGTTCAGCGCGGGAAGCCAATGTGATGGACAGCCCGTTGCGTTTGAGGGAGACCGGAGAATCGCCTGCATTTGAAGGTAGGCCTGACCAGACGCGAATGCGCAGCTCGCCCCAACGGCAGATGATGTCTTCCTTTTTGAGGCGATGGGTGTGGGCCGGCGTTACCATTCCCTGACGGGCATACATGAGCTTTTCGCAATATTCGGATTCCTCGGCCAAGTTGAGCAACACGAGCCCGAATCTTCGCCAATCGCCGAGGCCGAAATCGGTGACGTCCCATTTGGGTTCGGGAGGCAGGGCCCAGCCATGTGCTTCGAAGCACCGTGTGGCAGCCTCTTTTAAGTGCTCGATATGGCTTCGCTTCATGGGTTTTTGGGCCATCCAGCCTTGAGTCGGCGCTCGATCTCGCTCAAAGCCGCCACTCCCGTCTGGGCATCGGCGGCCTCGCAGCAGGTGGCCCCCACGGCGCAAGCGAGCTCAAGGGCATTTGCAGGGTCATCCCTACGGAGTATGCCAAACAGCAAACCGGCGATGGTGGCGTCGCCCGATCCGGTGGTGCCAATGACGTTCGCTTTAAAGCAAGCGTGGCGCAGATCGAGGTCCGCCCATGAGGAGTCAAGCTTCAAGCAAGGAATTTCGGCAGTCCGCTCAGAAGAGAGCAGAATCATGCCACGCTTCCCAAGCTTTACGCCGACGATTCGGCAACCCATGTCCAGGCATTCTCTGGCAAGGGCAGAGTAATCCGTATTTTTCGCAAAGCTCAGACTGAAGGCTAGTTCTTCGCCGCTGGGAAGGAAAAAATCGACGTGGGGCAAGACCTCTTCGAGAAACGCTCGCCAATCGACCTTGCCTGCTTCGGAATGGGCGTCGGGCAGGCTCATATCGAGAGATACGGCGGTTCCTTGCTTGCGGGCGGCCTCGAACAAGCGAGCCAGACCAATTCCTCCGTCTTCATAAATGGCGCGCATCAACGGCGGGTAGCCAAAGTGAAAAACCTTGGCGCCCTTGAGTATTTCCAAGGGGACTTCGTCAGCGCGGAAGGTAGCGTTGCAGCCTGGGAAGTGCAGAAACGCGCGGTCCTGGCCTGGTGGACTCAGCACAATCGAGTAGGACGTCTGCTCCGAGTCGGCGACAATGAAATCAGAGCTATCGGTGATCAGTGAGCGAGCGAGACGGCCGAGCGCGTCGCCTCCCACCTTGCCGATTTGACGCACCCGCGCGCCGAGTTGCCGCAAAGCGTGCCCGACGTTGGCGACGGCTCCTCCGGTGGAAACGGCAGCGGGTCCGACTTCCACCAAGTCGCCTGGCTGGATGTCTAGCGGTGAGGTCAAGGTGGGAACGATATCGATGCAGAAATGCCCGGCAACAACCACATCGGGGCGTTGGGTGCTCACGATTCGATCCTTACCGTGGAGGATTCGCGCGCGGACTTAAGAGCGGCGGTGAAGAGCTTGTGACTTAGCAGAGTTTCATTCGGCGTGGCGCAACAAAATGGTTGCCGCATGTGGTCGCCGTGCGCAAGCTCGTCGCAAAACGCCGCCCACATCTGCAGGATGGCGTCGGGAAAGCCGAATTCGAAAATGCCTCCAGTAATGGCGGGGTAGGCGCCGGAATACCCCAGATCTTCCTCGCACCAGGCTTGAGCTTGGTTGAGGTCGTAAGTCATGGTGCGCAAGGTCTTCGGGTGCTTCGTGCTGAATTCGGCTGAGAATTCCGTGCCGAGCACGCGGATATACCAGGTATTCATCTCGCCAGGCGCGATGCGCTTGGTCTCGATGAGCATTGGGAACCGGTCGATGCCATCGGTTGCTTCACATGCGAGGAGGGCGTTGTCCCAGGTGTCGCACGCTTCCATTTGCCCCCCTCCGCCCGGACGCTGCTCGACGATGTTGCTGAGAAACGCTCGAACATCGAGCGGTTGCCATCCTAAGCGAAAAGGAAGATGAACGACATGCAAGCCCAGATCACCCATACAGCCATATTCGCCGCATGTTTCCCTTCGGCGCTTCCAATTCATCGGCTTCTTCGGATCGACGTCGCTCGAATGCCAGAAGCCCGCTCGCACTTCGAGGATTCGGCCAAATTTCTTTTTGCAAGCGGCGGCGATGATCCGTTGGGCGCCCGGGTAAAAGGGGAACTCCGAAGAGCATCGAACGAGCAACTCAGGATGACGGCCGATCTCTTCGATGATCCGCCGGTTGGCATCAAGGTCGATCCCGAACGGTTTCTCCGCCATGAGATGCTTTCCCGCTTTCAGAATGTCCAGCATGATCCTTTCGTGAAGATCGTGAGGCACTGCGCAATAGATCGCCTCCACGCCGGGATGCGCTACCAAATCGTTATGGCTTGGAGTCGATAATTCGAGGTCAATGTTGCTTTCGAACCACTGGCGAGCGTTGGAGTCGGGATCGCAAGCAGCGACAATTTTGGGGCGAACGCCTAGATTTTCAAGATGCATCCACCGGGCGGCCGCACTCGCAAATTCACGCCCCATCAGGCCGCATCCGATTACTCCGAATCGAATCTCTCGGTCAGCCATGGATGTGCCTCGCCGCAGATTCGGCGGTCGCTCCCTCGTGGACGATGGCCATCAGAGCGCGAGTCATTCCGGCGGGGTCTGGATGTTGAATTACATTGCGGCCGTACACGATGCCGCTCGCTCCTTGCTCGATGAGTCGAAAGGTGCGTTCGAGAATTTCTGCGTCCGATGTCCGTCCCCCTCCGCGAACGAGCACGGGAACTCCCGAGGCGACTTCGATCACTCGATGGTATTCGGAGATATCCTCGCAGGGATCGGCCTTGATGATATCGGCGCCGAGCTCGACGGCTTGACGAACTAGAGGGAGGATCTTATCGATGTCGCCGTCGACCATATAGCCCCCGGCACTCTCATTCGCTTGCATGACGAGCGGCTCGACCATGAGCGGCATACCCGCTTCTCGGGCCAGCGGCTGGAGAAGGGCAATGTTTTCGATGCATTGCTCGTGAAGTTCTGGCTGGTTCGGCAGGAGCAAGAGATTGACGACGACACAAGCGGCATCCAGAACGACCGCCTGCCGGACTGGGTCCTCGATGAGCTTGCTGAAAAGCCTATCCGGTAAATCTTTCCCATAGATATTGGCGATATCGGTACGAAGGACCAACGCCGGCTTTTGCTTACCGGGCATTCGTTGCAAGAGCTTGGCGGTTCCGGGTGGCAGCTGGATGGCATCCGGCATGGCTGCGGCCACGGTGGTAATCGCTCTTCGCGCGTCCTCGATTCCGGAGAGAAACGAGCGCTCATTGAAGAAACCGTGATCGATGGCGACGTCGAAACATCGGCCGTCTTCAGCGAGGAGACGGTTCAATCGGTACCGCATCGGCCAAGTGTACTGCGCGATGTCGGAATGATCGGCCTGTCATCGAGCGCAGCGAAGGATCTCGGCCAGAAACCTGCGACGAGAGCAGAGTTCTTCGCGGGCTCAGAAGATATAATCAGGCAGCCGATGGCAGCAGCACCCACGATCACCGAAACCGTATCAATCAGCATCAACGACGTCGAACTCGCCGTTCCCAAAGGTGAGCTTATCGTCGAATCGGTCAAGCGCCTCGGCTTAGAAATTCCGATTTTTTGTTACCACTCGCGCATGAAGCCAGTCGGAATGTGCCGCATGTGCTTGGTGGAAGTTGGCTTCAAGGCTCCAGACGGAACGATCAAGAAGATGCCTAAACCGCAGGCAGGATGCACCTTGCCCGCGAGTGACGGAATGGCGATCTACACGGACAGCGAGATGATCCACCAAGATCGCCGAAGCGTGCTTGAATTATTGTTGATCAACCATCCGCTCGACTGCCCTATTTGCGATCGTGGTGGCGAATGCCCCTTGCAGAACAATACGTTGTTTTATGGACCGAGCACAAGCCGGTTCCTTGAACTCAAACGCCATCTGCCCAAGGCGTATCCTTTGAGCAAGTACGTGACCTTAGATCTCGAGCGCTGCATCCAATGCGGGCGTTGCGTGCGCTTTACGGAGGAAATCAGCGGCGACAGCAACCTGGCTTTTCGGTTTCGGGGTGCGGAGATGCAGCCAAGTAGCTTCAAACTTATGGAGTACGAGAGCAAATTCAGCGGCAACGTCATCGAAATCTGCCCCGTGGGAGCCCTAACATCCTCGCAATATCGATTCCGAGCGAGACCTTGGGACCTCGAAACCAAGCCTGCAATCTGCACGGTCTGCTCGAACGGATGCAACATTTGGTTAGATTATCGAGTTGGGCGCTTTGTTCGGATCAATGGCCGCACTAATGAGGCGGTCAATGAGGAATGGACTTGCGACCGAGGCAAGTTTGGCCACGACTGGCTCAATAGCGAAAAGCGCCTCACCACGCCACTGATCCGTGAGGGGGATTCATTCAAAGTATGCAGCTGGGCCACGGCATACGATGCCATTTTGAAGGCCTTTGCACTTGGAGGGAATCAAGTTGCGGGATTAGCAAACGGGCGGGCTTCGAATGAATCTCTGTATATGATGCAAAAGCTTTTTCGCGTGGGTTTCGGGAGCAATAACATAGACTCCAGATGGAGTCGTCATTTGCCGACATACCAGCAGGGGTTCGAAAGGGTTTTGAATCTTAACCAAGTGCAAACGCCGATTGCCGCCCTGGAAGACAAGGCGACAATCTTGGTCTTTGGTACTTCCCTAGCGGACGACGAGCCGATTATCTTCCTTAGAGTGCGCAAAGCTTGGTTCAAAAACGGGGCGCGGGTGATTGTCGCTCACAATGGACCAACCGATGTGGACAGCTTCGCCCATGAGGTTCTGCGCTACCGTCCAGGAACAGGTCACATCGTTGCTTCGGTGCTCTTAAATATTCTTGTCGAAAGCGGTAAGGTCAAGGTTCCCCCTGCCACCCGTGCCGCTTTGCGAGCCTTTACGCCAGAAAAGATTGAAGATCAAACTGGCGTCTCGGAGTCTAAAGTTCGGAATGCGGCTGAATTGCTGGGCGAGGGACCAGCCATCATTACCACCAGAACGGTATTGGACATGGATCAAGCGCAGGACATCTTGGAAACACTCGCGGGCTTGGCCATGACATCTGGCGGTGAGTTCAATCTATATGGACTTGAAGCCAATGATCAAGGCGCCCGGGAACTCGGATTTCTTCCCGACATGCTTCCTGGTGATGTTGGACTGTCGGACATCTCGGGCCGCGGCCGCTTTGAAGAGCAATTGGGAGTGGTAATGCCCAACGACCCGGGCTTTGGTACTCATGGGATCATAGGCGCATGCGCAGAAAAGACTATTCAGGCGCTTTGGCTTTTGAACGCCGATCCGCTTACGGACTATTTTGACCGGACCCTTGCGGAAAACGCGCTAGAGAACGTTGACTTCCTGGTCTATCAGGGATGTATAGAATCGGAAGCGATGGCTTTCGCAAGTGTCGTACTGCCTATGGCCGCTCCCCCCGAACAAGACGGGACTTACACGAATGTCGAGAGGCGTGTCCAGCGGATGAAGCAAATAATTCCGGAAGCTGGAAACTCGAAGCCGGCATGGAGGATTTTTTCGGAGGTGTACCTACGAGTGACGAACACAACGCCGCTATTTAGCGCCGGCGAAGTCTTCCAAGAAATTTGCCGCGTGAACCCGATCTTTGGGGACATCGCCTCCGAGGATTTTCCTGACCAAGGAGTCCTGCTTGGGTCGGAGGTCTGAGTCATTCTCAAATGCTGGTCGCTGAAGGTGTGGGCAAGCGTTTTGGCTCTCGTTGGATCTTTCGCGGGGTATCTTTCGAGCTTGAAAAGGGCGATGTTCTTGCCGTATTAGGTAGCAATGGCGCGGGGAAATCGACATTACTACGCATCCTGGCTGGGCTTTTGGCCCCTTCGGAAGGCCGTGTCGAGGGGATACAGGATTTTAGGGCCGAGGTGGGTTACTCCTCGCTCGATCAAGCGCTGTATCCCGCTCTAACCGCGCGCGAACACTTAGACCTAGCGGGACGATTACGAAAGGTGCTCCCGCAAGTAGAAGAGTTGCTCGCCAAAGTGGGACTCGTTCGGGAGATTCAAACTTGCTCTACGTTTAGCTCGGGGATGAAGTCCAGGTTGCGGCTTGCTTTGGCGATTCAGACGAGTCCTTCAATCCTGCTCCTTGATGAGCCGAGCGCCTCTATGGACGCTCCCGGCCAAAAGTTGGTCTCGGAGATCGTGTCAGAACAGGCGGCGCGGGGAGTGGCCATCATCGCGACTCATCAGGACGTCGATCGGAGATTGGCCACTCACGAAGTTCAACTGAATGGATGAAATCCTAGCGATTTTTCTCAAAGAATGGCGAACCGAGCTTCGCGCCCGGAACGGCCTCTTCGTATCGTTCACGTTTAGCCTTTTGTCGGTGGTGGCGATGGGTTTCGCGTGTTCGATCCGCACGCCCTCGGGAAGTCTGGGAGCGGGACTTTTCTGCCTCACTCTCTTGTTTGCAGCGGTGGTGTCGCTACCTCGGACATTTTTGTCAGAGGAAGACCAAGGCACTTTCGAACTCTTGCGGACCTTGGCTGATCCGGGCGCGGCATTCACGGGGAAAATGCTGTTTGCGACTTTGCTCATGCTGCTCACGGGTGCGCTCCTGGGAGTACTTTTTCCAATTTTAACCGGCCTGGAAGTGAAGCAACTCGATCTTTATATCGTAGCAATCGTTGTGGAGTGCCTCGCTCTAGGGTCGGCGGTCAGCCTGTGTGGCGCCCTCGTTCTTGGATCGCCCAATCGTTGGGTCGTGGTAGGCGTGTTAGCGTTGCCTCTTCTGATTCCTCAATTGGCGATGGCGATCGGAGCATTTCGAGCCGCCCTAGGGGACGGTTTTGTTGCCGCAGGCTGGCAAAACGTCGCGGGCCTCGGAGGTTATGCTCTTGCTTCCGTGGCTTCCGGCCCTTCACTCGTAGGCGCGGTATGGCGGAGAGGGGGCTAATGAGGCGATTGATGCTCGCGGCGGCAATCACGGCTTCCACCGTTTTGTATTTTCTAGTTCCGGATGCGGCTGGAGCCTGGACGAGGCCCGATTTGGCGAGAATGCTCTTCTTTCATTTACCGTGTGCGTTCGCGGCCACCCTCTTCCTCATTGCGATGAGCTGGTTTGGTTGGCGCTATTTGTCGACACGGCGATTGGAGTGGGATGCGAGGCTGGAGGCGGCGACCGAAGTTGGCTTACTGTTTGCCTCTCTTACCATGGTTACCGGCATCTTATTCAGCCAGGTGCAGTGGAACGCCTGGTGGAACTGGGATCCGCGGCAGACCTCATTTTTGCTCGTCTTGTTGCTGATGGGCGCTTCGGTCGCGCTCCGCGGGGCCTTGCCGGACGAGCACAGGCGCGCATCCGCTTGCTCGGCCTACGCGATGGCCACCTTGCTTCCTTCGATTTTCCTGTTATTCGTGTATCCACGTTTGCCGACGACCTACTCGCTTCATCCCTCGACAACCATCACAAACGGAGAACTAGTGGGCATCTATCGATACAGTCCAATCCTAATCGGGCTTGTGATTTTGTGGTTCGGAATAGTCGCTTATCGGTCGAAGGTGAAAGCCGTACTACTTGAAAAGGAGTTTATAACTCATGTTGGACCTCTGGAAAGTGACCTTGATCCTGCCCCCCCTGCTCGTGTGGGGCGGGCTGTTCGTGTATCTTCGGACGGCGGACCGGAAGGTTAAGGCGCTCGGCCGCGACCTCGACCAAGGCTCAAAGCCATCGTAGCATGTCCCTCTAGGGAATGGTTTTTATCATGCGTCCCGCCGTTGGATTTTGAAGATGTCAGTACCCTTGGGACATGATGTTCGATCATGAAGCGTTTGCCAATAAGCGGTGAGGCGATTTCGCTGAAACGCTAACGTTCAGCCCTTTTACCTCGATCAGCAGAGAAATGCTCCGCAAGCTCAGAATGACGGAACGGCGCACAACCCTAACGACAATTGCAGTCAGCGGCCACGGCTAGCTTGATAGAACCTGAAAGTATGGCCTATGTCTCGGATGAGTTGATCGATCGATCTTTGAATTTCGGGATCGCTTTCATCCAATTTACGGGCGACGTAGAACTCATCGAGGGCGGAAATGGGATCGCCGGTTTGTTGCAATGCGCATCCGAAATTAAAGTGGGCGACGGCAAGACTGGGCGCAAGCTTGATAGCGATTTTGTGAGCCTGGATTCCGCTGTCGTGGCGTCCAAGGCGGACGAGGGCCACTCCAATGTTGGTGTAAATAAAGGGGTCATCCGGGGTGAGAAGCAATCCCTTCTGGAATTCCAGCATGGCATCCTCCATAAATCCTGAGTCCCCGAGCTCGACTCCGTGAGTTATGCATTCGGCGGCTTGTTCGTACGCTTTTTGTTCTTCCATGGTTGGGCTGGGGACCGAGGTCACTTCGATCCCGCGTTTTTTCGATCAGATTTGGTCGGAGGTGTCCCGAGAAGCGGCTTGTTTTCTCGAGAAGCGGCATCACCCGGTTTTTCCACTCGCTCGGGAAGCAGCGGTGCGCCTCCAATTTTTTCTTTACAACCTGCCAGCACGAGCATGCAGGCAAGAGTAAGGACAACAAATACGACAAGGCCCGTTGTTCGTCGCATTTTAAACTCCCTGACCCCTCATCTTCTTTAATGTATCACGGAAAGTGTTTGATTGTGCATTTTTTCCCATTCTTTTTTCGGAACGAGCCAAACCACGTCGAAGATGCGGAGACAAGAAAAAAAGAGCGAATTTCTTTTTTCGGCCCATCCGGGCTACGTTTAGGTAGCAAAGATTCTTGAACCTAAGTGGGGTACAATTAAGCTTCGGAAAGGACTTCTCATTCGTCCTTTCGGAAGACCTATGGCGAACAACGATTCCCCGAACATCGATCCTCAAGACGACCAGCTCGCAAGCATTGCGTCGAAAGTAGAAGGCGATTATACAGCCGACAGCATCCAAGTCCTCGAGGGCTTGGAGGCAGTGCGCAAGCGG
Organism: Fimbriimonadales bacterium; assembly: GCA_038225245.1. GTDB lineage: Bacteria > Armatimonadota > Fimbriimonadia > Fimbriimonadales > Fimbriimonadaceae > JBBREX01. The sequence goes on from JBBREX010000001.1 coordinate 24,431, forward strand.
CCCGGAATGTATGTGGGGGACAACGGCAAAAAGGGCTTGCACCAGATGTTCCGCGAAGTCATCGATAACTCGGTTGATGAAGCTCTTGCGGGCTATTGCGACGAGATCGTCGTGACCCTCCACCGCGACAATGCGTTGAGCGTTCGCGACAATGGGCGCGGCATACCGGTGGACGTTCACGAGAAGTTTGGAATCTCCGCGCTGCAAATCGTCATGACGATGTTGCACGCGGGGGCAAAATTCGGCGGCGGCGGATACAAAGTGTCGGGTGGGCTGCACGGCGTCGGAGTGAGCTGCACCAATGCTTTATCAAGCTATTGCGAAGTGGAAGTGCGGCGAAACGGCACCGTCTATCACCAGCGATATGAGCGTGGAATTCCCGTCACAGAAGTTGAAGCCAAGGGTAAATCGCAGGGAACGGGCACCTTTGTCAGATGGCTGGCCGATACCGAGGTCCTGACGGAGACAGAATACGATCTTCATATCATCAAGACCCGTCTTCGGGAACTCGCCTACCTCAACCCGAGCGTAAAATTTAATTTCATCGATGAAAACGATCAGGAGCACAATGAGGAATTTCATTTTTCGAGAGGAATTCAGCAGCTCGTAGAAGATCTCAATGAGAGCAAGGACACAATTCACAAGGTCATTTATTTCAAGCGAATCAAAGAATCTTATGAGATGGAAGTTGCTCTGCAATATCACGACGGCTACAGCCAAACTTTGCTCGCTTTCTCCAACAACATCCACCAGCCCGATGGCGGCACTCATGTTTCCGGCTTCAACACCGCTTTGACAAGGGTTATCAACGCATACGGCCGAAAAGCGAATTTCTTGAAGGAGAAGGACAAGAACTTCGCTTCCGACGATGTGGCCGACGGTTTGACCGCCGTCATCGCCCTCAAATTGGAGAATCCGAGCTACAACTCTCAAGACAAGGTTAAGCTCGTTACTCCCGAAGTTCAAGGCATGGCGAATTCGCTGGTGGGCGATGGCCTGTCCACCTTTTTCGATGAAAACCCTGCCATCGCGAGGCGAATTCTCGATAAGGCGCTGATCGCTCAACGCGCCCGAGAGGCGGCCCGTAAAGCCGCTGAAGCAGTCAAGCGCAGCAGTGCCATGGACTCTTACGGTTTGCCAGGAAAACTGAGCGACTGCATGAGCAAGGATGCGGAAAAGTGCGAGCTCTTCCTGGTGGAAGGCGACTCGGCTGGCGGGTCCGCCAAAGCCGCGCGAGATCGAGTGACGCAAGCCGTATTACCCCTTCGAGGAAAGATTTTGAACGTGGAGCGAGCACGAATCGACAAGGCTCTCGACAACGAGGAAATCAAGTCCTTAATCGCTGCCTTAGGCGTGGGGATCGACGTCAATGTCGGTCGTCGTCAGGAAGTCGAAATCGATATCGAGGAAGGATCGACAAACGGCTCCGGTAAAGATAAAAACGGGGAAACCAGTTTCGACCTCACCAAGCTTCGCTACAACAAGATTATCATCATGACGGACGCCGACGTGGATGGCGAGCACATAAGGACGCTTTTACTCACGTTTTTCTACCGCTACATGCGCCCGCTCATCGAAAAGGGCCACATATATCTGGCCCAGCCTCCGCTCTTCGTGGTGAAAATCGGTAATAACGAGCGGAAATATGCAGCCGATCAAGCCCAGCTCGAGGACATCCTCAAGAACGCCAAGAAAAAAAATCCGATGGTGACGAGATTCAAAGGCTTGGGCGAAATGAACGGCGACGAGCTTGGTGAGACGACGATGGACGCGGAGAATCGGCGGTTGCTTCAAATCAAGCTCGATCCCGAATTCGAGATGGAAATCGAAATGATGTTCAGCCGATTGATGGGCGAAAAGGTGGAGCCGCGCCGCGAATTCATCGAAAAGCACGCGAAAGAGGCTCTTAATGTCGACTGGCACTACTGAGCCGCAACCTTTGGCCGCGCCCATCCGATATCTCACCGTCCAGGACATGCTCTGGATCAACTTGGAGGTCACGGAGGAGATAAACCGCTTCGATTACGGTCGGCTGGAGGAAGCGACCTCTTACCAATATGGATATGGCACGAGCATCGATGTGCCGAAGCAGGCTTTACGCCTCTATCGAGGTTTTCTTAAACTACGACCTTTCGCTCGTGGCAACGAGGCCACCGGCTGGACTGCGCTAATGTGCTTCTTGGCGATTAACGGTTGGGTCATCGATCTTCCGGAAGGGGCCGACGAAAACTGGTTGGAGACTTTGGACAACGCTCATCCGCCGGATGCCGAAGAATACTTCGCTTCGCGAGTTCACCGGGCGCCTACCCCGCAATCCAATTTGTATGTGGAGGATTCGGTGAGGCAGATTTTGCGAGAGTATACGCCGCATGTTCAGCGTCTGATTCAGACGGGCGCCACTGCGCTCGTGGATTGAAGTCTAAAAGCGGGCGAAGAGATTCGAACTCTCGACCTTGACCTTGGGAAGGTCCTGCTCTACCACTGAGCTACGCCCGCGCACCTAGTGCAAGTTACCTCAGTTTTTACCCCACGCAGATGGTTTACTCTTCGAGCGAGGAAATGCGCTGGAGATATTGGCGCTCGATCTTGCGCACGACGTTCATCAAATCTGAAGGTGGGGAAATCTCACCGTTTTTAACCGACTTGTGGAAAAACAGCCCAAATTTGGAACCAACTCGCCAGCGAACCTGAGCGGAAAGCTTGACCGAGAGATCCTCTAAGGTCATCGATACGGATACCTCATCGCCCTCCGCGATGGGAGGCTTTTCCGATTCGAAACTCACTAAAAGACCTCCCATGCTGACGTTCAGGGCGCGCGGGGAACCTACATAATCGTTGCCGGCAACCCTGACCTCGACCCCACTGTCTCCCGTCAAGGGAATACGGAAGGTATTTCTTGCTTGCATGGTTACCACGGACTCGCATACCGATTTCCAAGAGCAAGCGATCCTTGGCCTTCTCCATTGGCCGGCAATCCCGAACGTAGCTTAGGAAGGAGCAGGCGTTGTCAAGGGTATTGAAGTAAAGGCAGCAGGAAGCCATGAGAGGGAGTTCGGAGCGGTCGATCCCGTATGGCTCGAGCAATACCCTGCCGCTGGAAGCGGAGATGAATTTTGCTTTGACCGCAGTTACGTTGTAATTAAACAATAGTACAGCCATTTTTTCGTTGTAGCAAGCTGAGCCGAGAAGATGCTCGATGTCTTTGTAGTCTTCAATTAAATGGCTTTGACTGACCGGGAAATCATTGCGTTCTTCCGGTAATACAGGCTCCGGCTCTTCTTTGCGCTGGCTACTCATGTCGGCGATTCACTCTCCCACCGATATTGTTATTGGATGCGGCGCGGCAAACCTGCACGTGTAAAGTAAGAATATTCGCAGTTATCCGATTATCAAGGTTTTGGACCGGTTTCAGCGGTGATCACGGAACTGATTCCGCCACGCACGTTAAACTTTCCCACTACGCGCATCCATCGAGGATTACATGCGGTGGAAAGCTCCTCGAGAAGCTGGTTTGTAACCGCTTCGTAGAAAATACCCTGGTCACGGAAGGTGCAATAGTATAACTTTAGAGACTTAAGCTCCAGACAAGATCCTTCAGGGACATATTCGAGCTCGATGGTAGCGAAGTCAGGTTGGCCGGTTTTCGGGCAGACGCTGGTGAATTCTGGAAAGATGTGTTGGATCACGTAATCGCGCCCGGGCGCTGGGTTTGGAAAGGTTTCGATGGAAGGCGGCATGCGGTGAAAGATTACCTTCCAGGGGTACAACAAGCTCGATGTATGCGATCGTATTTCCCGGCCAAGGCTCTCAGCGGGTAGGAATGGGAAAGAGCCTATGCGATAATTTTGTGTCGGCGCGGGACGTATTCTCTCGGGTTCGGGGAGCCACCGGAATCGACGTCTCCGATCTCTGCTTTGAGAGCGATGAAGAGACTCTTCGCCTCACTCAAAATGCGCAAATCGCGCTATACACTTGTGGATTGGCGGCTTGGACTGTGCTGCAAGAGCTTTTGAATGTAACCAGACCCAGCGCCGCCGCTGGGCATAGCATCGGAGAATATGCGGCGCTGGCGGCGGCAGGAGTAATTAGCTTCGAGGATGGTGCTCGACTGGTTCAGAAGCGCGGATCGCTGATGGCGGAAAGCGGGAAGGACAGACCTGGAGGCATGGCGGCGGTGTTGGGCTTGGAGCGAGAAACGCTGACATCAGTTTGCGAGAAAGCGACGGGAGGGATCGCCGTGATCGCGAACGACAATTCTCCGGGGCAACTTGTGATCAGTGGAGACCTGGACGCCGTTCAATCGGCAAGCGCGCTGGCTTCCGAGAGCGGAGCGAAAAGGGTTTTGCCCCTGAATGTGAGCGGAGCATTTCATAGCCCCCTGATGGAAAGCTCTTCCCGCGCAATGGCTCAAGCCCTTGAGGCAGCTCACTTCGCAGACGGCCACTTTCCCGTTTATAGCAATGTGACGGCGGAGACGGTTCAAAAAGCGAGTGGGTGGTCCAAGCTTCTTGAACAGCAGCTCAAGAGCCCTGTTCTATGGAGTCAGACTATACAAAATATGATCGAGGAAGGCACTTCAACATTCGTGGAGTGCGGAAGCGGCGAGGTGCTCACGGGATTATTAAGACGGATCGATCCTCGAGCGGAAGGCATCGCGGTGATGGACGCGGTTACCGCTCGCGCGGCAGCCGAGCAGTTGGCAAGGACTGTTTGAATGGGACTTGAAGGCAAGGTAGCCATCGTAACGGGGGCAAGTCGGGGCATCGGGCTTGAGATCGCCAAGCACCTGGCTCAAGCGGGAGCCCGCGTCGCATGTATTGCGACCACTCAGTTGAACGCCGATAACGCGGTGACTTTAATCGGTAATGGGCTATCCCAAGGGTTCGCTTGCGACGTGTCCGATTGGCAGGCGGTAGAGGGGGTTTTTGACCGAATCAGCGACGAGCTAGGCGCGCCTTCGATCCTCATCAACAACGCGGGCATCGCGCGAGACGCATTGTTGATGCGAATGAAGGATGATGACTGGGACAGGGTGATTGGGGTTAACCTCAAAGGCGCTTATTTATGCACGAAAGCAGTGATTCGGCCGATGATCAAGGCTCGATATGGCCGAATCGTGAATATGGCCAGCATCATTGGCCTAAGCGGGGCGGCCGGACAGGCAAACTACGCGGCCAGCAAAGCGGGTCTCCTCGGCCTCACAAAATCCACTGCCAAAGAACTTGGGTCGAGGGGAATCACTTGCAACGCGGTGGCCCCAGGGTTTATCGAGACGGACATGACGGAAGAGCTGCCGAAAGAGATGAAAGGCATGGTTGCGAAAAACGCTCCCGCGGGTCGGTTGGGAACGCCTGCCGACGTGGCTCATGTGGTCTTATTCTTAGTTTCTGAGGCGGCGGGCTATATGACGGGCCAGACGCTTGTGGTGGATGGTGGGCTTAGCCTCTAACTGAGGTATTCTATTCGTTCAGCGATTTGGACGAGATCGAGCATGAAAAGAACGTATCAACCTAATAACCGCCATAAGTTCACGACCCACGGATTTCGGGTTCGCATGCGTGACAACGATGGGCGGAATGTTTTGAAGCGGCGGCGATTGAAGGGCCGACACCGCCTTGCGGCGCGATAAAGGGACCCGCCAAACAACGATTTGACCGAATCTACCGAGAGGGTAAGCGGACAGCCGGAAACTACTGCCGCATCTACGCCTTACCGGGAAACGGAAAAATCGGATTTGCGACTGCTCGCTCGATCGGTTGTCATGCCCGGCGAAATCGCCAAAAACGACGTTATAAGGAATTTGCTAGGCACATCGGCCTGACTAAAGAACTCCGATTTGATATGATCATCGTCATCCGTCTTTCCGCCGTAGTAGAAAAGGGCGAAGCTCTTTGCCAAGAACTCGGACATTTGATCGATGAGCTCAAACTAAGGTGGGAAAACGAGTTGGAGTGTTCTTGATAAGGTGTTACCAGCGCGGCACGAAATGGATGCCGGCGACGTGCCGTTACACGCCAAGCTGTTCGGAATACGCTCGCCTCGCCATCGAGAAGCATGGGCTCGTAGGGGGGACTTGGCTCGGGCTCAAGCGTATCTGCCGATGCCACCCTTTTCGTCCAGGCGGATATGACCCGGTTCCCTAGCAGAATATGAGTAAGCCCGCTCCTCCCAAACAAAACTTCATGCAGACGCTGCTGCTGGCGGCAGCGGTATTCATGCTGTTTCAAGTGATTACCAATAGCCAAAAGCCTTCCGCGCCGGATCCTCGGACAGCTACCCAGGTCTATGCCGACCTTTTGAAGCTCAACAAAGAAGTCAAGGAAGCTAGCGCCGCTCAACTCAATACGGTGTATGAGCATAAGATACGCGATGAAGGGGCCTCCGCCAAGGCTTCCCAAGCTCAAATGGACGCCCAGGTGTTGAGAGGCTCGTTGGTGGTGTCGGATACGTTTTACAAATCCGCTTTGATTCTCAGTGACAAAGGTGATAATCCGAAAGCACTGCAAAAGCTGAATGCGGCCTACATGAATCTCCACAACCGGGCCGGGCAATGGCGGGATAAGCCCGAATGGAATCAACCCATCGATCTTATTCCGGACCCCGCATTTCCCAGTGCCGTCAGCGGCAATTCGCTTTATGGCAAGGTCATCGATGAGATTAGCGCCCGCAACAAGACGGACTTGATCCTTGGAATAATCCCCGGCTATGCGATCATCGATACGCTTGTTCGACTGACGGGCGCGATTCCTTCCTTTAGTTATGCGTTTGCCGCACTCATTTTAGCGATTATCGTGAGAGCGATCGTATGGCCTTTGGCTCAACGCCAGCTCATGTGGTCGCGTCAGATGTCGCAACTGGGCCCCCTTGTGGCGGAGCTCAAGCAGAAGTATGAAGGGACCGAGCTTAGTCAGAAGCAGATGGAGCTTTATAAGGAATATGGAATCAATCCGGCGGCGGGATGCTTGCCTGCCATGCTGCAGATGCCGCTGTTTCTCATCATCTACCAGTGCATGCTGCACTATAAGTTTGAGTTTCAAAAGGGAACCTTCCTCTGGATTAGCCCGGCCGTGGCCAAGAGCACGGGCTTCACTGCTCCAAACTTGGGCGAGCGCGATTACATCTTGCTAGTGCTCTACGCTTCCTCGATGGTCGTCTCGACCTTGCTTAGCCCGATTACCGATCCGAGCAACGCTCGTCAGCAACGGTTGATGGGAATTGGAATGTCGGTGATCTTTACCGCGACCATGTTTACGCCGCTCTTCATCGTGCCCTCAGCGTTTGTTCTCTATTGGACGTTTACAAATATTTTCAGCACAATTCAATCGCTGCGTGCCTATCGGATGCCGCTTCAGCCTTTGCAAAAGGTCAACGGGCCTCACGGCTCCGTCCTCCCAAAGAATGGAATAACGAATGGCGCGATGAACGGTACGATGTTTAAGAACACGGGCGCTCCCAAGGTGCAAAAGCCAAAACCGAAGAAACGAAAGTAAAACTGTATGGAATCAACAATGGAATCAATTGAGTTGACGGGTCGCACAATCGCTGAAGCTACAGGACAGGCGGCAGCAAAGCTGGGCGTGGAGGCGAGCCAGATCGAAGTATCCGTCCTGGAAGAATCGAAAGGCTTGTTTGGCAAAAGCTCGGTTCGAATTCGGGCCATTATCAAGCCCGCGACGCCCGAGCCTGCAAGCAGCCTGGGAGCCTCGCCGATGGCATCGGAACCGACGCCGGCAGCGAGCAAGGGAAGGAAATCAACCGTTAGCGAGTCGAGCAAGCAACCAGTTCGTGAAAAGCCGGAAGTCAAGAGCAGTTCGAAAGGTCTTTTCGGCAAGAAGCCCCCTCGGGTCGAATCCAACGGCCCGGCTTCCTCGGAGGAGTCCGCGGTCGTTCAGGTCTCGGCCAAAAGCAGTGCCGAGGATGACTCCGAAAGCGAGGAGCCAACCGCTAGCTTGTCGGAAGTTGTTGCATCGGAAAAGGATGCCGAGCAACTCGCGAAAATCGTAAGTGAAATTCTCGATCTAGCCGACTTGGATGTCGTTGTAAAATCGACCACTATCTCAGGACGATATGTCAGTTTGGAGCTCGATGGAGTGGACGTCGCCTACCTGATCGGAAAGCATGGCGAAGTCCTGAACGCATTCCAGTACTTGCTGAATGTCATCGCGTCGCGAAAAATCGAGAGCGGCGTCAGGGCAACCTTGGACGGCAACCACTATCGGGATCGGCGCGAGGAAGCTTTAACCCACTTGGCAACTCAGATCGCCGATCAGGTGAAAGAGCGTTCCGAAGAAGCGGTTCTCGATGCCTTGCCGGCGTTCGAGCGAAGAATCGTGCATAAAGCGTTGTCGTCATACGACGGCGTCACCACCTATAGCGAGGGTGAAGAGCCAAATCGCCGCGTAATCATCGCCCCCGGAAACTAGAGCAAGTGCAAAAGCCGCGGGGGCTTCGAGAAGGGGATACGATTTCGATCGTCGCGCCCGCTTCCCCAATCACTCGTGAAAAGATCCAGCCCGGGCTCGACTTGCTTACGCAGGCCGGATTCAAATCGAAGCTCGGATCCCATTTGTTTTGCCAGGAGCATTATCTCGCGGGAACCGACGAGGAACGTGCCAGCGATCTTCAAGTCGCATTTGACGATCCGGAGACCCAAGCTGTCTGGTGCGCGAGGGGCGGTTACGGATGCGCGCGCCTCATTCCTCATTTAGACGTAGACCGCATGGCCGAAACCGGCAAGATGCTGATCGGCTTTAGCGACGTGACGTCCATCCACCTCGCTCTCCTGCGAAGAGGCATGGCGTCCGTACATGGACCCATGGCGATATCCTTCGTGCTGGACCGCGAGCCATGGGTGCATGAGAGTTTTCGGTCCGCTTTGGCGGGTTCATTCGATCGCCCGCCTGGAGCTCCCACCGGGCATACTTTGGTGCCTGGTGTGGCCGAAGGAGAGGTCGTGGGTGGATGCCTTTGCTTACTAACCGATAGCTTAGCAACCCCCGACACGCTCGACTGCGAAGGGCGCATTTTATTGATCGAGGACGTGGACGAGAACCCGCACAGAGTGGACGCCATGCTCACCCATTTAAGGTTGGCCGGTTGCTTCGACAGCGTAGCCGGAGTCGTAGTGGGCGAGATGACGGGAACCGACGATCGGGAAGACAGTTCGATTGGGGGCAGGCAATGGCGCGAAATCGTCGCGGATCGGCTCGGCTCGCTTTCGGTGCCTGTCATCGTGAACTACCCGTTTGGCCACCTGAGGCAGATGCTAACTCTGGCGTTAGGATTGCGCGCCCGATTGGACGCAGAAACCGGTACCCTTAGTTATCTCGAGTCCTTCTAAGAAATGGCTTTCCCATCATGCTAGCGAGTTCCTTGTTTTTTCTCTTAACCGCGCAGGATGCGCCGATCATACAGCGTTGGGAGAAGCTCGTGACGCCCGGGCTCGCGTACGTCATGGAATTCGAGCCGAGCGTGCCGAGAATAACCCATGCCTTTCGGATCAACCTCCTGTCGACTCAGCTTTCCTTGCGGCCAGAACTAGCCAAGCTGAAAGTTTACGAAGCAGACGAAACCAAAGGGCGTGAAACCTTGTCTTCGCTGGTTAAACGAACGGGCGCCTTGGCGGCAATCAATGGAGATTTCTTTCCTTTCACGGGTGATCCCCTTGGGATCATGATTCGGGCGGGAGAACTTCTGAGCCGCCCGTTTCCAAGCCGAGCCGCCTTCGGCTGGGGGCCCGGCGCAGCCTCCTCCTTCGGCACCCTCGAGTGGCAAGCAGCCGTTCGTTTTCAAGATACCGAACTGAAGGTCAATGGCATCGACGAAGAATGTGGTCCGGAATCGCTCGTTCTAAACACGGTAGCAGCAGGGCTCGCTCTGGCAAAATCGCCTTGCGTCCACGCACTTTGTAGAATTGGCGGAGGCAGATTTACACCAATGTCGAGCGTCTCAGCTACGCTGGCACATTTCTTGTCCGACCAGGAGTCCGTCAGTGTGCCCGAAGGGTTTGCCATTCTCTCCGCCCGAGGTAAGGCGGCAACTCGCTTGATGAAATTGCATCAAGGCGATGCTCTTTCAATCAACATGTCGACAAGCGGATTCAATTGGGCGACCATTAACGAAGCAATCGGAGGAGGCCCTTGGTTGCTGAGCAAGGGAATACCTAAGGTCGATTGGCAAGAGGAGGGTTTCAAAGCTTCTTTTGCTCAGAAAAGACATCCTCGAACCGCGATTGGGCGGAATTCAACAGGTGACCTCTGGCTCGTCGTCGTCGACGGCAGACAAACGATCAGCGACGGGGCAACGCTTGCCGAAATGGCCCAAGTTATGAAGCGCTTAGGATGCATTGACGCGATCAATCTAGACGGAGGCGGGAGCACGACTTTCGATCTTTTAGGAACCTCGCTAAACCGTCCAAGTGAGGGTGTGGAACGGCCCATCAGCAACGCCTTGCTGGTATTCGGACAGCCAGACGTGATATCGACCGAGGAAATGGCGATTCATGGCCCCAACCAAATTGCCGGCAGCGCGGACTACTCGGTGGTCGGTACGAATGGGCGTACCGTGCCCAATGCCGAGGTCTTTTGGTCGAGCAAGGGCACTGCTTGGGTCGATCAGGGTGGGACATTGCATGGAGTCAGTGCAGGATTAGCGAACCTCTCCGCGCTGGTGCACGGAAAGACCGTTACAGCTCAGGTTCAAGTCGAACAAGGAGAGTCCTAACAAGGTGATCATCTCGATCGGAATCGACCTCGTGGAAATCGAACGAATTCGTCGAGCGATGGCTAACCCGCGTTTCGCGGAACGGATCCTCAGCTCGCGGGAAAAGGTAGAAACTATGTCTCCGGCGAAGATGGCAGGTCGATGGGCGGCCAAGGAAGCCATCGTTAAGTGTTGGCCCCAAGTTCTGCGCTGGCAAGACATCGAGATTACAAGCGGAGAATCAGGCGCACCCCAACCAAAGATTCTGGCGCCTACTGACGAAATTGGAAAGTATCAATTGCACCTGAGCATTACACACGAGCGAACGCATGCCGCCGCATTCGCCGTACTCGAATGCTTCGATCAATAGTATTCCTGTTACTTGCGTAACCTCAGGAAGCCTGCAAATGGATCTATCTTTATCGAGCCAATTTTGTCTTCCCGATAGCATAACGTGCGAACAAGTTGAATATGAGAATGATGAGCAAGAGGACGAATGCCCCTGCCCAAGCCTGGCGGACCCAATCATCGTAGGGCGTGATCGCATATTGGTAGATCTTCATGGTGAGGGAAGACACAGGTTGACTTGGATTCACATTGAGTTGGTCGTTGCCAAACGCGGTAAAGAGAAGAGGCGCAGTTTCGCCTGCGACGCGGGCAATAGCTAACATGACTCCAGCTAAAATTCCGCTTTTCGCCGCAGGAATGATCAGCGTCAAGATCGTCTGTACCTTAGTCGCGCCAAGCCCTGAAGCTGCTTCGCGGTAGGCGATCGGAACGAGGCGAAGCATCTCTTCCGTGGTGCGAGCGATGGTTGGCACCATCATAACTGCTAAAGCGGCCCCACCAGCCCAAGCAGAAAAGTGCCCGAAAGGTAGTACGAACGCTGCGTAAGCAAAAAGACCGATCACGACCGATGGAATTCCGTTTAGAACGTCGGCGGCGAAGCGAACAAGACCCCCTATCCAGCTGTTTCCAAATTCGGCCACAAACACACCAGCCATGAGGCCCAAGGGAATTCCGATTGCGCCGGCGATCGCTATGAGTTCAAGAGTGCCAAACACGGCATTTTTGAAGCCGCCCCCCGGCACACCCGGCGGCCTCGGCAACTCTGTAAAAAGGTTCAATGAAAGGCCCTTTATTCCCTGGGCGGCCACGTATATCAGCACCGCCCCAAGAACGCAACACACCAGAAAGGCGCTGAGCGAGGCGATCCATCGTACAGCGGTGTTTAGGCCATTGCGTAAACGCCGCTCCGTGGTCTTGCCCCCTAAGTAATGAAGCAGGAAAGCAAGAACGATTCCGCTGCAAAGGAGTAACTCAAAACCTCCAAGAAGGGCTCTGGGACCTTTCGCCTTCACGTCGCTCACCACTTGAAGACCAATGAATCCAAAAATTGCCGCGCGAAACGCATATCTCCCTGCCAAATCCAGGCCGGCCCGAGCTTTTTCCAATAGAGAGGGAATTCCGTGACTGCTTGCCGTGATACGCTTCGTCGTCAGAATAAGGAGTGCTCTAGCCATACCCGTAACCAACACAGTTACGATAAATAGAACGAGGGCAATTTCCAGGAGCGCGGACCGCTGCAAATTGTCGTTATATGCCTCGTTAAACTGATTTGCGAGCAAGGCCGGCAGCGTGTAGCCCGATTGAAGCAGGGATGCTTTGACCTGCGGTGTATTGCCAATAACCATAACGACCGCCATCGTTTCGCCGATTGCGCGTCCAAGACCGAGAACCACCGCGCCCGTAATGCCGCTTCGTGCTTCGGGAAGAACGATATTCCTAAGCGTTTCCCACTGTGTCGCCCCTAGCCCTAAAGAAGCTTCACGCGTTCCCCGCGGGACGGTCTGGATCACTTCTCTTGAGACGGACGTGATGATCGGCATGATCATAATGGCGAGAATGATTCCAGCTGCAAGCATATTGGTGAGCACGGGCGGCCCGGCGAAGAGTGGATTTGCACCCAGGTGAGCCGCCAGCCATGGGCTCACGTGTGCTTGGAGAAGCGGGCAGAGCACGATGAAACCCCAAAGGCCGTAAACAATACTCGGAATGGCGGCAAGAAGCTCGATGACGAAAGACACAGGGCCCGCCAGCCACCGAGGAGCAACTTCAGTTAGAAAGAGCGCCGCGCCAACGCTTATCGGCACAGCAATGATCAGCGCTAGCGTCGAACTTAACAGGGTCCCGAAAATAAATGTGGACGCGCCATAGACTTCATGAGGCACGTCCCACACCGAATGGGTAAGAAATCCAAGACCATACCGGGATCTGGTTAGAGCCGAATCGCGGAACAATCTCAGTCCGATCCAGCCTATGAGGAGAATTACGCTTAATGCGAACGCATTGGAAATATATTCAAAAAGGAGTCCCTGGATGCGGATCCGCAAACGCCCCTTGCTGAATTTCGAGGAGGCAACAGCGATTCGGTTTGACGCATCCATCGATCAAAATTGGGATGGAGTGACTAGGTTATTTCGACTTAGTGCTCGAGGAAATACTCTCCAAGGCAGCGGCGTTTAAATCTAGAACCGCCTTCGGAAGGGGAGCATATTGGAGTTGCGTGGCCATTTCCTGGCCGGGCCCGAGGACCCACTTAATGAAATCAACTACCGCTTTTCCCTTCGATGCGTCCTTAGGAGTTTTGGCCACGAGAACGTAAGTAAAGCCCGCTATCGGGTAAGCGTCCTTCGTTTCCCCATTTACGATCGACACTCGAATATCCTGCTTCATCCGGCTCACCGCTGCCTCTGCCGCCGCCGTGGTGCTTGGAATCGTGGCCTCGACATAGTTGCCGCTCTTATTGCGGATTGGACCATAGGTTAACTTCGTTTGCACGGCGTAAGCCAACTCGATGTAGCCAATGGCTCCTGGAGTTTGCTTAATGAGTCCGGCGACCCCCTCGTTGCCTTTCCCGCCTATGCCGACAGGCCAATTTACACTCTTGCCCAACCCCGGGCCTGCTTTCCATTCAGGGGATATCGAGGACAGGTAATCGGTGAAAACGTAGGTCGTGCCTGACCCATCAGAGCGATGCGTGACCGTGATCGGAGCCGCAGGCAAATTCATGCCGACGTTCTGCTGAGCGATTCGAGGATCGTTCCATAAAGAGATCTTATGAAGGTAAATGTCGGCAATAACGTCGCCAGAAAGTTTTAGGCCGTTATTAATCCCGGCAAGGTTGTACGCCAAAACCTCGCATCCTGCGGTAACCGGTATGTGGAGCGTAGGTATTGGCATTTCAGCTTGCTCTTTGTCGGAAAGCGGTGCGTCCGTGGCTCCAAAATCCACCGTTCCAGCTTTATATTGAGCAATGCCTGCTCCAGAGCCGACCGATTGGTAGTTGACTGCAGCGTTAGGATTCGCCTGCGAATAGGCGTAAGTCCATTTCGACATGGCCGGCATTACAAAGGTCGATCCGGCCCCCGTGATTGGCACGCTGATCTCTTTGCCTGCAGTGGATGCGGTCGCTCCTGGTGCGGATGAGCTCGGCCCAGTGCACCCTCCCAGAAGTACCACCATCGACGGCAATACAAATCCGCCGATGCTATTCCACCTTCTCCGCGATATTGTCCGCTCTTTAATTGTTCTCATATGCGTAGCTCCTCATGACGAAATTACCTATCGATTATTAAGAAAGGGTTAACAATTTGCTCGATGGTTGGGGTGGTAGCTACAGGGCGCTTCAGGAGTTGCTCGCAATATTCGTCGCAATATGGCCGCGAAAGGTCCTTATAGATGGAGTGAGCCGGCTGGGACTCGAACCCAGGACCCACGCCTTAAAAGGGCGTTGCTCTACCTACTGAGCTACCGGCTCGGGACGAAGCGATAGGATACCTTCGGACGCACTGATAGGCGGGACCCCGGACCCTCTTATTCCTGCTCCGCGAAGCGCGTCAGCGAAGCAACGAATGCGCACCCTGAGGGGTTGGTCATGAGGCTTGGCGGTTGACAACCCAGACCGCCGTAGGGCCGCACCGTCGTCAGGAACACTCGGCAGTCGCCAATTTCCATCATAACGAGAATAGGATGCTCGGCATAGGTTCTCATATCGACCCTTCGGAGCAGGATCTGAAAAGGAAACCCTAAGGAGGAAAGCCATTCGGGGTCTATGACGCAATCAGGGCTGATCGGAAGCCATCTCTCCCAGTCGTCCCGCATCTGCATTTGGTCCCAAAAGGGATGGTCGAGAAACTCGTACGCTGATTCGCGCCAAAAAGGCATGCCAAGCGTGTGCTCATGGTTGAGAAAAACGAGGGCGGCGGCGGCCCCTTTGATTTGGTCAATGGTCTCATTCGTCCAGCCCGTAGTGATTACATTTCCAGTCCCGGAAAGGTCCAATCCTAACAGCTTCTCGTTATCCGTGACTGACCATTTGGTGAATGTCTCCCAGTTCGGCCTTTCGTGAATGCATATCCGCCATCGATTGTGGTTTTCCCCGAAGCGTACATTTAGCACGTATCGTCCAGGTGATCTAGGCTCCCAAAAAATCTGGCCTGTTTCCAATGCCTCGAGCGCCGGAATCGAGCAAACCTCGGAAAACCCCTCCGCAACCTTGACATCCGAGTCGTCGGTAATGTGCCAATCCATGCGGGCAGAAGCTCCTTTCTCCGAAGCACAGCCGATTCTCCACAGAATGGGCTCGACAAACCAATTGAAGGAGTCTCGCCAACCAGGCCGATTGCCGCCCTTGACCCAGGGCGGACCTCGCTGAGGAATGATGAACAAACACTCAGCGGAGTTCCACTCTCGCACGACTTCGGGCTCGAATCTAGGCTTATCCCAATCGTCAAAAAAACCGGACGTCGAAATCGGTGTGTCGCGCCAACCTGTAATGACATATCCGCCGATAGCATCTCGCGACCGCACCGCCTCCTGAACAAATTTGCGAACAAACTGAGCCTTGCTGAGCGAAGAGTCGGCCAGCGCCTGAGCCCGCACGGAGTTTTCAACCTTTGCCAACGGCGAAGTTTCCAGAACGTCGGGCAAGTCGTGCAGCCATCGAACCCCTTTGTCGTTCAGGGCTGGATCGGCGCTGGACCAATAGGGGCTTTCTTTGGCCAACCGCACAAGATCGCGATGGACATCGATGTCGTTGAATTCGCCCAGTAACGCTGGCCGTGCGGTGCGAGGACCCGGCAATAGAGAATCGAGCACGGCCGGGTAGAAGGGCGTGTCGCAGTAAGGATGAAAATCCTCGAAATCACCATATTCCCTGGGGTCGCCCCCATACATTTCCGCTCCACCCGAGTTGTCTTTAACGAGAGGGCTGTCGGTTACGGCTTTCACCATCTGGACAAGGCCTTTTCGGAATTCTGGAGTAGTCGAGTCTGATAGCTCGCAGCCAATAGTCCAAAGCAGAATATTTTGATGATGGCGATATTGGAGGACGATTCTCTCTAGTTCCTTTCCGATCGCATCAAGTTTTCCTGGGTCAGACACCGGATTCCACAGAGGCAACTCGATCCAGGCGTGCATTTGATTCTTCTCAAGCTCCTCCAGATAACCATGTGGTGGAATCCACAGGCAAAACTTCACCAGATTGAAATTAAAGAGCTTGGCAACTG
Source organism: Fimbriimonadales bacterium (assembly GCA_038225245.1). Lineage (GTDB taxonomy): Bacteria > Armatimonadota > Fimbriimonadia > Fimbriimonadales > Fimbriimonadaceae > JBBREX01. The sequence continues at coordinate 40,702 of JBBREX010000001.1, forward strand.
CGATCTCGTCCCTAATTTTGGAGATCGGAGGATTTGGATGTCCTAGGTTCGGATACCATCCCCAATGCAAAAGTCCCCGAATGTATATGGGCTTTCCGTCATAGTAAATCTCGCGCCCTTCGACCTTGGCTTTCGGCCTAAGCGAGGGCGAGGAGCACAAGGGATTCTCGCTCGATTCAATGAGCTCGACTTCGCGATAGATTCCCCCAAACGTGTGAAAGACATAAGGCAGGAATCCACTCGCCACTGCGTTCACCGGGAACTTGGAACCGCCATTCTTGATCACCAAAACTTCGACCTGGATGTGCTCGCCACTAAACGGCCCCAGGTCCACGCTAAAAGCATCCCAAAGACCTTGGTGATTGCACCTTGGCCTGCCCTCAATCAGTACTTCGGCGGCATAGCTGACGCCATGAAAGACGAGCCAGCAATGATCACCCGGGACTTGCAACGAGCAACTGTATCGAGCCGGTCCTTCCCAGACTACCGGCACGTCTAGATTCCAAGCGTGGGGAACAGCTACAGCTCGTAGGCCACGGCCATCGTTATAGTCGATCATCCAGTCCCTTAGGAAACGAGCCATATCAGCGATCGATTGTAATAGTTCCCGGCTCGCCTTCCCGGCCGAGGATCGTGATGTGGATCGGCAAGAACTGCTTGATGACCCATGCCGTCGTTATCAGTCTTTGCGTAATCAGGGAAGTTTTGTAGCTGGTCTTGCCCTCGGCGAGGGCAGCCGGCAGCATGAGCTGGTCGGCTAAATAGGGATCTACGGTAGCGTCCGAGCTTAGCCAGGGCTGAAGCGGCTCAAACGCTCGTTGCACGATTTGCTCGATTCGGACGCCCCTGGCCCCAATTGCGGGAAAGCTCGCCATGCCCTTTTCGAATGAGACGATCAGGGTGACGAATGCACCAGGCTCTCTCGAATGAACCTCGATCGCTTCGCACTCAGCGGCAATGCCAATAGATTTGAAGGTCCTCTCAGATTCGGCCACGCCTCGCTCCCCGACATTCTCCGGCAGCTCTGAGGTGACGATAATAGCTTGCCCGCCGAGTAATGCTCCGCGCTTGGACCAATCAACGCTCTGCAGCCCGCTGGGCTCCACCTCAAGAGCGACCTCACCCTTTGCGCCATATCCGAACCCTGCTTTAATGAGGTTAGGATAGGCCACTAGTCCTTGCTTCCGATGAGCCGCCAACGTTGATCGCTCGAACGCGTCGAAGGTCAGTGTGTTTGGGTTATAAGTCTCTCCGCATACGACGAGCCTGGAATAAGCTCCCGCACGCGCAAGCACCGGCAACAGGGATTCGAGCACGATGAGAGCGTTGCCGGGGACGATTCCTTTTTCATGGGCTTGCACGTCCAGCTTGTGGTTCAATGACCGTGGAAGATGGTGGGGTTGGAACGTGACGCTTGCCGACTCGAGCTCATCCCCGGAAAGTTGAGCCGAGCACGACATCTCCAGAGCGCGCAGGAAAGTGAGGTCCTCCGAATTCAACCCAGGGCGCCGGGTGGCTCCGCGAATCGAGTGGATTCGAACGGATTGCAAAGTTAGAGCGGCAACTGCGAGGGCGGTCCGAAAGAGAGCTCCTCCTCCTTCGCCGTGGGAGCCGTTTAGAACAAGAGGCGCCTCCTCTTTCGCCATAATCCCTAAACTTTCAGCCTGAAGAAGAGATATTCGACGAGCTTCATCAAGTACGCAAGGAGCACGAACATGAGGCAAACCAGCATGACTTCCTTGAACACTCCAAGGCTGTCGAAATCTGCGCCGGCGAGGGGTTTTCCGTCGGGTCCAAGCTTTTGCCCGTTCGCGTCGAGCACCGGTTGCTCCGTGCTATAGGTGAGTTTTTGAACGGTGGTGTCGGCGCGTTCGAGGACTCCTCCGAGCGCGTTCTTGAGGGGCTCTCGGCCAAAGAAATAGGTTCCGCCAATTCCCACAATGATAACAGGCAAGGCTAGCTTATATTTGTGTTTTTGGTGCTCGTTGTAGATAACGCACTGCCGGCAACGTTCAGCCTTTTGTTCCGGGTTGAGCTTGCTATTGCGCGGAATATATTTAGCGGCGGCCACCATGTCGCGAGGAATAACCTTCCCCTCCATCGCGTTTCGGATGACCTCCTCCTCGCACATGCATCCAACTCGCTCCTTCCAGCAAGTTCGTTTTGAATGATAAATCGGGCATTTTTCGCGGACAAACTTGCGGCAAAATGGAAGCTGCCAACACTTGCCCATGAACACATTTTGAATGTCGCGTTCTTCCTTGATCCCCTTACCGTACTTGAGCTGGTCGGCTTTCGAACCTTGGCGGACCCGAAGCTGAATCTTGCCTACGAGGTCGATCGCAATGCCCACGATGGAGATCGCGCCCGCGATGAGCCCTCCCATTTGAAGGGTTTGGAGGGCAGCGCTGGTAACGTTCGCATTGCCGGAACTGGTACCAGCCATAGCGGGGAGATAATAGGGAGCGGCAAAGAGTAGGGCCGCCCCGATGAGTTGCAAGACGCCAAGGGAATCTTCCCCCCAAAACAGGTAGGTGGTCGAAATTGCCAGTACTGCTGCCCCTGCAATAAGGAGCTTCTTAAAGGTTTCGATGTTGGCAAGAGCGTCGCTTGCGGGCGCAGTCGTATTTCCGTTGAATACGAAAAATGTATAAAAGAGAAAAATTGCGCAAATGAAGGTTGCTGCTCCGGAAATGAGCATGGTGAAGCGCGCAATTCCATCGAGGAGTTTGCTCTCGCCGGGAGCCTCTACGTTGTAGTTGGGTACTGGATTTTTGACCATGAGGTCTACTTTTTGTTGACGCGTTCGAGATATTCGTCGCTGCGGGTGTCCACCTTAATGATCTCTCCCTCTTTGATATGGAAAGGAACCTGGACAAGGGCTCCTGTTTCTAACTTCGCGGTCTTGGTGCTTCCGCTCACGGTGTCGCCCTTATAGCCCGGATCGGTTTCCACAACGGCCAATTCGACAAAGTTGGGTAACTCGTACCCAATCGCTTCTCCATCGACCACGAACGCCAACATCTCACTTTCCTCTTTGAGATATTTCGCCTGGGAGCCGAGGACTTCTTCACGAACATGGACCTGCTCATAGGTGTCCAAATCCATGAGTACTAGTTCATCGGCCTGCCGGTATAGGAACTGCATCTTGTTCTTTTCAATGAAGGCGGGCTCCACCTTCTCACCCGACCGAAAAGTTTTCTCGAGAATTGCGCCGGTGCGCAACCTTTTCAGACGGGTACGCACGAATGCTCCGCCCTTCCCGGGCTTCACATGCTGGAATTCGGTAATGGTATACACCTCGCCATCGAGATACATTGCCATGCCATTGCGAAAATCGCTGGTGTCTACTGCCAACTTAGCTCTATGGTAGCACAGGCCCCTTGCTTCTTTAAGGCGTAACACGCTCGACTTTCACGGATGACAGAAGCTGCCTCACCTGAGGGCCACGAGCGATTTCGCACCCATCCGTCATCGCGGTGGCGGCGCCTGCGGCCAAGCCTTGGCGAAAGGCATCTACGATGGTTTGTCCCTGTTCGAGAGCAGCTAACATTCCCCCGATGAGTGAGTCGCCGCTTCCAATGGTGCTTCTTACTTCAACCGCGGGAGATTTCCCCATGAATAACCCTTCTTCACATGCCATCACGGCGCCCTCCGCTCCTCGGCTGATGAGCGCGATATTCTTGCCTTCTAAAAATTCTTCACGTAGACGAACCGTTGCCGCCAAGCATTGTTGATCGGTGCGGCAAGGCTGACCCAGCAGTCGCTCGGCTTCCTTAGTGTTTGGCTTGATAAGATCGGGCTTCGCTTCTAGGCCAAGCCGTAAAGCCTCTCCGTCGGCGTCCAGGACGACGCGGCATCCAAGCTCCTTGGCCAAGTCTCCCAATATCCGAAACGCGTCTGAAGGCGCTTCGGGGGGAAGCGAGCCGCCCATTGCTACCCAGCGGCACCGACGCGCCGGCCGCCGAACTCGTTCCACAAGTCGATCCCATTCGCCTGCAGAAATCGACGGTCCTTGTTGATTGAAGGTCGTGGGGGGAGAATGGGAGTCATCTTCGACGCTGAAATTAATCCGAGTTTCTCCTTTGATCTCGATAAAGTCATGAACGACCCCTTGGAGTTCGAGCGCGCCCCGTATATAAGCTCCAAGACCTCCTCCCAAGAACCCCATGGCTTTCGATCGAGCGCCCAACTCCACTGCGACCCGGGAGAGATTGATCCCCTTTCCGCCCGCGTCGGTCTCGGTTCGAAGCACCCGGTTGGTATCCCCCATTAAGAGCTTGTCGACGAACAGTGCTTGATCGACGCTAGGGTTCAGGGTTATGGTAAGAATCATTCGAGTCTACTGAGCCATGACCTCGACGAGAAGGAGCTTTTCCGGATCGACGGTTCTCTCCGTGCTCAACACGTAGCTCAGTGGATGGGTCACGAGATTGCCTCCGTCGATGCCCACCATCTCTCCCTTAAATCCGCTGAGCAACCGATTCGCGGCGAGCGCCCCAAGACGGAGCGCGAGGACTCGGTCGAACGCGGTAGGACTTCCCCCACGCTGCATGTGGCCTAGAACGAGATAGCGTGCTTCGAATCCGGTGTTTTTCTGAATAAATTCCTTGATATCGCTTGCTCTGGCCGCTCCTTCGGCAACGATGATGATGCTGCTGCGCTTCCCTTTCTGCCTCATGCTTCGCAAGTTGTCGCATATTTCCAAGATCGAATAGGGAACTTCGGGGATCAAAGCAGCCTCTGCACCACCTGCCAAAGCCACCTCGAGGGCGATAAAGCCATTGCGCCGGCCCATCACTTCGATGACGAATACCCGCTCGTGGGAGTAGGCAGTATCGCGCACTTTATCGATGGCCGCCAATGCGGTATTCACGGCGGTGTCGAAACCGATCGAAAAATCGGTTCCCGAAATATCGTTATCGATGCTACCGGGGACCCCTACCACGGGAAAATCGAATTCCTCGAACAGTGCGCGTGCGCCCGTAAGTGACCCATCCCCTCCAACGACCACCAGGCCGTCGATCTCGTTTTCTTGAAGCGTGTCCAGTGCCTGGAGACGGCCCTCCTGGGTCATGAACTCCTTGCTTCGTGCGGTGCGTAGAATCGTCCCGCCGTGGGTTATGATTCCACCCACGGACTTGGAATCAAGGTCCATGGTCTCGTTTGAGATGACTCCTCGATAGCCGTGCAGAAATCCGGTGACCTTTGCACCCCTCCCGATAGCCGCTCGCACAGCCCCTCGGATAGCGGCATTCATGCCCGGGGAGTCGCCGCCGCTTGTGATGATAGCAATCTTGTTCAAGCGTAAATTCTCGCGATCATTGGCTCGCGGTTTCCTTCAACGTTGGGACGATGAAGCTAAGGATAATTTGGCGCGCTACGGTCTGATCCAATCGGTATTTTTCGCGATACGGGCAACTCCATTGAACTTGGTGAGGCTTTCTTGCTCAAACAATAACAAGAGAAAATACCATGATATTGGAATTATTCTTGGTTAAAAGGTGTCTGTATATGTGGCAGACGACAGCCGAGCGAATTTAAAAGCGCGAGGCAAGAAGTCGAAGCTAAGAGACATACACAACGTTCCCCTTGAGGAATGCGACTCTCCCTCCTCTCCCGTCGCATTCCTCTTTTTTGAATCCCCAAAACCCTGCGGTACACTCAATCCATGGCCGAGTTCGAAAGCGACACGATCCGTCAAGCGCTGCGGACCGCTCGAGAATACGGATTTACGAGTCTCAAACTTCGTTTTGGCGAACACTACTTCGAAGCGGACTTGTCCCAAGCTACCCACGCCAATTCTCCTTCGGTTAGAGCAGATTTTCGCGAACAAGCCCCACTGCCGGACGAAACGGAATTCTTTGAGGTCCGAGCCCCCGCGGTTGGCTATTTTCGTGCGGCGGCAACGCCAGTCACTCTCGGAGACGAAGTCGAGGAGGACTCCGTCATTGGCGCCGTAATGGCTCTAGGTCTTGCTAACGACATAACCTCCTCGCAATCGGGAGTCATTAAGGAAATGTGCGTGGAAGCAGGGCAGCCAGTCCAGTTCGGCCAGACGGTCGCCCGCATCAAGAGGCACTTATGAACCACAAAATATCCGGCCAGGGCCTCATCGGAACCTTGATCGCAGTTGCTCTATTGCTCGTTCTAACATTGGTCTTCCTGAATGGGTTTGGGCTTGCAGGCAAGAATCAAAGGAAAGATAAAGTCGGCGAAACTATTGTTGGCCAATCGATTGCTCGAGCAAAGGATGAAAAATGCATGGCTCAGCTTTCTCAGTTGAGGCAATCCATTGAAATCAACACGGATTCGGTCGAAGGTGGAAAGCCTCAATCCCTACAAGACACGAAACTTGGAAGCGACTTCTACAAATGCCCAATCGGCGGAGAGCCTTATCAATATGACGCCGCCACCGGTAAGGTACGGTGCGTACATCCGGGACACGAGAAGTATTAAGCGGCGGGCCGGTCATGTTTGAAAAGATTTTGGTCGCTAATCGGGGGGAAATCGCTTGCCGAATCATTCGCGCGTGTCGAGAGTTGGAGATACCGTCGGTGGCGGTCTATTCTCAAGCCGATGGAGACAGCCTACATGTGCAGATGGCTGATGAATCTATCTGCATCGGTCAAGGGAGCAACGCGGACAGCTATCTCAACCTTGCCAATGTCTTAATGGCGGCGGAAATTTCCGGCGCAGACGCATTGCACCCCGGCTACGGATACTTTAGCGAACGAGCTAATTTCGCAGAAGCCCTTGCTCTTCAAGGAATCAAGTTCATTGGTCCATCGGTCGCGGCAATCGAGGCCATGGGGGATAAAGCTCTCGCCAAGCGCACCGCAATCGGGGCCGGATGCCCCGTTATTCCGGGTTCTGACGGCGAGGTTGTAAGCGACGCGGAAGCCTTGAAGATTGCCGACTCGATCGGCTATCCAGTCCTTCTCAAGGCAGTCGCGGGGGGAGGCGGCCGGGGTATTCGACGCGTTGATACGACCGACGATCTTTCACGCCAGTGGAAGACCGCTCAAGCAGAAGCGCAATCCAGCTTCGGAAGTGGAGCTCTGCTGGTTGAAAAGTGCGTCGAGCACCCAAAGCACGTAGAGATTCAGATTTTTGGGGATGAACATGGCAACATCGTCCACCTGGGCGAGCGAGAGTGCTCGGTGCAAAATTTGCGCCACCAGAAAATCGTGGAAGAAGCGCCTTGCTCAACCCTTACCTCGGCCCTACGAGAAAGAATGGGGGAATCGGCAGTGCAGATTGCCCGATCGGTTGGCTATACCAATGCGGGAACCGTGGAATTTCTCTTAGATGGCGAAAGCAATTTTTATTTTCTGGAAATGAACACCCGCCTTCAGGTCGAGCATCCCATCACTGAAGAAGTTACCGGGATTGATCTGGTCCAGCTTCAAATTCGGATTGCCAACGGGGAGCAATTGAATTTTGGGCAAGGAGATCTCCGAATCGAAGGGCATGCCATCGAGGCAAGAATAACAGCCCAAGATCCGGATCGAGATTTCGCCCCAAGCACGGGAGTTATCAGTCGTTGGAATCCACCGGGCGGGCGGGGAGTTCGACTGGATACCTACGTTTATGCAGGAATTCCGATCACACCTTTTTACGATCCGATGATCGCAAAGTTGATCGTGCGGGGGTCCGATCGGTGGGAAGCAGTCAAGAAACTTCGTTCCGCACTTCACGAGTTTGAAGTCCAAGGAATCGCCACAAACATCCCCTTCTTGCGGCGTCTTGTACACCACAAGGATTTTGAATCGGGAAATGTGGACACTTCATTCGTCCCCAGATTCCTGCGAGAGGACGCCGTTGAGGTCTGAAATCGCATCAATTCGAGCACCCGGATCTCGAAGAGAGGCTCGCGAAGCGGCCTTAAAGGCGCTGTATGAGGTCGAAATCGCTCACACGGTTTGCTCTGAAGCTCTTGCCAATGTGCTTGCCGATAGCCCACTCGAGCCCGAGTCGGCTCAATTCGCGACCGCACTTTTGGAAGGGGTTACGCAAAATGTGGCCCACCTCGACTCCCAGATTGAGTCATTGCTTGCCAAGGATTGGAAACTAGGCCGCCTTGCCACCATCGACAAACTCGTTCTGAGGATTGCTGCTTACGAGCTCTTCTTTCTGCCGGAAATGCCGCCCAAAGTATCGATCAGCCAGGCCGTGGTAATCGCAAAGCGATATGGTTCTGCGGAGAGCGGCAAATTTGTGAACGGGGTGCTCGGAAGTATGCTTCCCCGCTCGCCAAAAGCCAGCTGGAACTCCGCCCCAGGCCAAGAAGGGCTTTCGGAAGAGAGTGAAATGATCGATGAATTGCCGGCCGAAGCGATCTTAGAAGGTTCGATGGAGCATGAAGAACTCAGAAAGGCCGGCCCTTGGACCATTCGGTCCCAACCATGAGCGCGCAAATCCTCGATGGGCTTGCGATATCCAAAAAGATTCGAGAGAGCCTTGTTCCCAGGGTTCAAAGCTTGCGGGCGCGTGGCGTTATCCCTCGGCTCGACGTACTCGTCGCTGCCCAAGACCCAGCGAGTCTAGCGTACGTTCGCATGAAGAGGCGATGGGCCGCGCAAGCCGGTATCGAGGGCGAATCGTACGAAATCAGTGGTAAGACGACTCAGCAAGAACTGCTCGAACTCATCGCCTCGCTCAACTCAAATTCGAGTATTCATGGAGTTCTCGTCCAACACCCTATGCCACCGCATCTCGACGAACGGGCCGCCCTATGGGCTCTTGGTTCAGAGAAAGACGTTGATGGCATCACGCCGCAATCCTTGGGACGATTGGCTTCTGACCTAGCCGGTTTCCAGTGCGCCACTCCTCTTGGCATGCTCAAGCTTCTTGATGAATACGCCATTTCGGTGGAGGGAAAGCAAGCTTTGGTAATCGGCCGGAGCGTGATCCTTGGCAAACCTGCCGCTCTCATGCTCCTCCAACGCAATGCGACGGTAACCATCGCTCATTCGCGCTCGGTCAATCTCCCAGAGTTGTGCGGCGCCGCCGATATCTTGGTGGCAGCGGTCGGAAAGGCTGAGCTGATTCGAGGCGAATGGCTGAAACAGGGGGCTGTCGTTCTGGACGCTGGATATAACAAAGTGCTTGGGCGTGACCGCGACGTGGGTGACGTCCATTTCCCGTCGGCTTTTGAGAAATCGGCTTGGCTCACTCCCGTTCCGGGGGGAGTTGGTCCCATGACGGTAGCATCGCTTCTTTGCAATGCCGTCGACGCCGCCGAGCAGAATGCTTCAGCATAAACATCGAAAAGAACCGGCGAACTGATTGCCCGCTTTGACTCCGTCTAATCGATGGCAATACGCCAAAGGAGAACCAACATGAACTGGGACGTTATTAAAGGAAAATGGGGCCAGCTTAAGGGCAAAGCGCGCGAAGAGTGGGCTGATTTGACTGACGACGACTATGACAAGATCGGTGGCCAAAAAGATCAGCTAATTGGAAAGCTACAAGAGCGCTATGGTTATGCACGAGACGACGCAGAACGGCGGGTGGACACCTGGGCGTCACGGCATGCGGGACCGGGCACCGTCTAGCTGATTGAGGCTCCTAGACCGTAGCTCTCGTCTTCTGGACGACACTATCGAGGAAGAGACTGTTGTTTGGGGTGCGCTTGAGCAGCTTAATAAGCGAATCGGTCGCTTCCACTGAATTCTGTTGATTGGCGAGCAATCGGTGGAGTTGCACGACTCCCTCGAGTTGATCGCGATCGAATAGCTTTTCTTCGTGGCGCGTAGAGGAACGCTTAACATCGATCGCGGGCCAAATTCGGCGCTCGGCAAGGTCTCGGTCGAGCACGATTTCCATATTTCCGGTGCCTTTGAATTCCTCGAAAATGGCATCGTCCATCCGCGAGCCGGTATCCACAAGTGCGGTGGCAATGATCGTCAGAGACCCGCCTTCTTCAATGTTGCGCGCCGCGCCGAAGAACCTTCGAGGCCGATAAAGGGCGGCCGGATCGAGACCTCCCGAGAGAGTACGTCCCGACGGATTGATGGTGAGGTTCGAAGCACGCGAAAAGCGCGTGATCGAGTCCAACAAAATAACGACATCTCGGCCCGCTTCCACGAGCCGTTTTGCCTGCTCTAAGCAAAGATCGGCCACACGCATATGGTTTTCTGCGGGTTCGTCGAAAGTCGAGCTGATTACTTGACCCTTTACGAACCGCTTCATATCGGTAACTTCTTCCGGCCGCTCGTCGACCAGAAGAACCATCAAGTAAACGTCGGGGTGGTTGATCGCTACCGAATTCGCGATCGTCTTGATGATGGTCGTTTTGCCCGCTTTCGGCGGAGCCACGATCAAGCCCCGCTGACCTTTTCCAATCGGGGAAATAAGGTCGATAATTCGCGCCGGGATGTTATCCGGCTGCGTTTCCATTTTTATTTTTTCGTCCGGAAACAGTGGAGTGAGATGGTCGAATTCTCGTCGCACTTGCATTTCGGGAGAAGCCGTCCCCATCCCATTCACGCTTTCCACACGAAGCATTCCGCGGTACTTTTCCCCTTCTTTGGGCTGCCGGATTTGTCCAAACACGATATCGCCGGGGCGCAAGCCAAACCTTTTAGCTTGGGATTGAGAGACATAGATGTCTTGAGGGGAAGGCTGATAGTTGTCTCGCCTTAGGAACCCCCATCCATCGTTCAAGACTTCGAGGATGCCCTTGCCATAAATAGCGTCATGCTCCTGGTTCGTCTGAATGAGGAGTTGCTCCAGAGCATCCGAGCGGGAACCTTCGAGGGGTATTTTGGCAGCCTTGCATGCTTTAGCCAATTCGGTGGCGGTCATTCGGTCGAATGCGTTGTAATCGACCTCGGGGAGCTGATCGAGATCGGATTGTTGATCAACGCGCGGGAGACCTCCCTCGCGCATCTTGCCTCGCTGACGGCGAAGGCCGGGCCCGCCATCAGACTTTCGTGGACGAAATGTGTGCGTCATGTCGCAACCTGCATAAGAAACATATAGTTTTAGAAGTTATTTGAAGAAGACCTAGGGAATGAGGCTTTGGACCCGCACATCGTAAAGTGCAACTATATCAAGCAGGGTTCAGAAGAATAGCGATGTACGGAAGGTTCCGATAGCGTTCCGCGTAGTCCAATCCGTATCCTACCACAAATTCGTTGGGAATCTCAAAACCTACGTATTCTATCGGCAAAGTATGCTTTCTCGCGTCAGGTTTGGAAAGCAGGGATACCACTCGCAAAGACTTTGGGCGGCGCGTGCCTAGCAATTCACGAAGATGTTGCAGGGTGAGGCCGGTATCCACGATGTCCTCCACAATAAGGACGTGTTTACCTTCAATGTTAATGTCTAGATCCTTGCGAATTTGGACCACTCCGCTTGTCGATTTCTCTTCGCCATAGCTACTGACCTGCACGAAATCAAGGCATACGTTCAGGCCAAGATGGCGGGACAAATCACTCAGGAACATAAACGAGCCCTTGAGCACGCCAACAAGGAGTAGTTCTACCTCGTCGCCGTAATCTTGCCGGATTTCGCGGGCGAGCTCTCTGGTCCGAGCTTCAATCCGTTCTCGATCGATGAGCGGCCGCAGCTCTGCTTCAATGCACGCATTCATACCTATGGACCCCAGTTTGGCACGCATTTTGAGGTGATGGTCAATGTTTGTTCTTGCGTTTCGCGCGAAGCGAGGAACGCATTGATGCCTTGCATCTCTGGAGAGGGCAGGCTTTCTGACAAGGAGTAATTATCATGAAATCTCATTTCGGGTGGAAGGCCGGCATCACCGCACTCATCTGCGCCTCCTTTGCCTTACCACGTTCCGCGGAAGCGGCTTTTTTCTCTTGGACCTGGCTACCAGGAACGGGAGGCACGGTTAATAATGGGGCGGGCCAGCTCAACCGCATCGATACGTCGTTCGATACCGCTACGAAAAGGCTTACCTGGTTTGCCAATTTCGGCCAAGTCGGCGGCGGCGGGATCCAGACCCAGGGATTCCACCTGGTGCTCTCACCCGGACCCGATCCTAAGGGCACGCAGGGCGAACTTGCGATCATGTATTTCGACGCCTCCGGCTCGGGTGATCCCAACATGACTTGCTATGCGTACAACGGTCTGAACGCGGCAAGCTCTTGGTATGACGGCTCGGATCATTCGGGAACTCAGCCGCCCGACAAAATTAAATCCTCTTTGATCAGCACGAACTGGATTTACGATCGGGTTAAACGAGTTGAGGCGGATGGCACTCGCACGCTGGGATTTTCCATCAATGCGATGGATATCAACAGCCACATCCCGCTTTATCCCGGTCCAGGCGGAGTCGCTGATTGGACTGGTATGGAGTATGGATCGCACATCGGTGTGTGGTTCCACTCATACGCGGATTTGCACGTTGGCTATCATGACGGATGGATCTCTTCGCTCTCCTTCGGGCATGAAGGTTATCTCGACGGGTCCGGCTTCAGGACGGTTCCTGAACCTGCCGCCTTTGCCGGCTTGGCGATTGCGGGCTTTGGATTGATCCTTCGAAGACGAGCCAACAAAGCTCGTCGCTAGCTCACGAGATGGGCGCCGTTCGAGGCGCCCTTTAGTTCCTCTAGAATATCCTTCGGCCCCCCTTTGGGTCGAGGGATATTCTCGGCGAACAGACGCAGGAAGAATCAGGTGAACCGGCATCTTCGGGCTGATCACGATCGCCATAAATCGTAAAGTAAGCGCAATCCATTTTTGTTCGAAGTAATGCTCATTTGTCGTAAATTCGTGGTACTGTTGAATTGTTACGAAGTCGCCTGACCTGACCAAAGGGATCAAGGAAATCATCTTGAATTACAGCGGATCCCTCGCGGATACTTATTAAGTGCGGGCGACCGAATTATTTCGATGCAAAAAGGCGACGAGGCGTTGGCGGCCTTTATGAAGAGGATACGCCCATGATTTCAAAACTCGATTTCAAACGTCTAGCGGTAGGGATCACCCTCCTCGCGGTAGTGGGAGCCTTCCTATCCTTCGTCCTCGCAAGGCGGGAAGCAAAACCAGGCTTTCATCCGCCTGCGGAGGCCGAGTATGCCGGCTGCTTTAGTAACTTGCGGAAATTGCACCAGGCGATTACGCTCTACCGCGTGGACTCCGGCTCTCTCGAGGTTTATGGAGACATGAACAAAATGGGCCTGCCGCCAGGCCTTACTAAATATGAGAACGTAGGTTTACGGCTTGACCCAAAAGACTACCCATGCAAAGGGATACCGGATGAAGAAATACATCAGGGTTGGCCCTTCGGCTGGGCGTACTGGTATTGGGCCGGCCGCTCCGAGGGTTATGCCGTGGGCGACAGGCGATCGATTTGGGAAGCTTCATCTAAGAGCCACCTCGGAAATACGATTCTAATCTCGGACCATCATCATAACAACAAAGGATCCTTGCGGTCCCCAATGGCCGAGTTGTTCGGGATTTACATTACGTTGGACGGAGCCGCAAAGACTAGGATTGGAAAGGGTTTGGCTACTTACAGAGAGGAACGTTGGTACGATCCTCAAGGGCCGAAAGACAAGTAAGGTGTTATCCATTATTAAAAACGAGGATGGACGCCTAATAACATGGGAGGAGGTTGCACGAAACTTAGCAAAGTCCGATTCTCGAGACGGGGGTCGCAACGCGAAAAAGACGAGCCAAGGATTGCCCATAAGACACGAATCAGTAGGGATTTAGATTCGCGAAATCCCATTCAACCTAAGTTATTGCTTCCGCTCCGGTAACTCGTGGCCCATCTTGTCCCGCTTGGTCTGCAAGTACCGCTCGCTGTGAACGCTCGAAGCGGCAATCAAAGGTACATGCTCCACGATCTCTAGCCCGTAACCCTGCAGACCGGCTACTTTTGCCGGATTATTGGTGAGCAATCGCAACCGTCGCAATCCGAGGTCCGCGAGCACCTGAGCTCCCAGGCCGTAATCGCGGAGATCGGCCTTGAACCCGAGGGCATGGTTCGCTTCCACGGTGTCCATTCCCTTATCCTGCAGCTCGTAAGCGCGCAGCTTGTTGAGGATCCCTATTCCCCTTCCTTCCTGGGCGATATAGACGACGACCCCCCGGCCTTCCTCCTCGATCCGATCGAGGGCAAGGCCAAGCTGATCTCCGCAGTCGCAGCGAAGTGAGCCAAGGATATCGCCGGTTAGGCAGCTTGAGTGCATTCGCACCAGCACTGGTTCCTCCGTGCAGACATCGCCTTTCACGATGGCGAGGTAGGGGTGCGCTTCTACGCTTGGCTCATAGGCATACAGTTGGAAGTCACCGTGAGTCGTCGGAAAAGCGATCGGTCCTGCCACTCGCTCGACGAGCTTTTCGTTCTTGCGCCGGAAGGTGATCAGGTCAGCGATAGTGATGATTTTCAGACCGTGCTCGGCAGCGAACGGCACCAGCTTGTCCAATCGCATCATGCCGCCACCCTCGTCGAGAATCTCGCAGCCGACCGCCACCGGTTTAAATCCGGCAAGTTGGCAGAGATCGACGGCGGCCTCCGTATGGCCGGCCCGGCGAAGGACACCCCCTTTTTCAGCACGCAATGGAATAATGTGCCCTGGCCGTCCGAGATCGCTGGGGCGCGCGTTTTCGTCACAAAACACAGCGACGGTCATGGCTCGGTCGTGGGCCGAGACCCCAGTCGTAGTGCCCTTAAGCGCGTCCACCGTTTCCCCCATCGCGGTGCCCAATCGCGCCGTATTGGTCTTCGTCATCATGGGGATATGTAACTCCGCAAGCCGCTCGCTTGTGGTCGGGATGAACGGAACGCCGCCCCCATGCTTGATCATAAAGTTCATTGCTTCCGCGGTACAGGCCTCGCCCGCCATGATCAAATCGCCTTCGTTTTCGCGGTCCGGATCGTCGACCACGACGAGCATCCTGCCCCCCTTCATCTCTTCAATTGCCTGACTAATCGTTGCAAATTCCATGCTTTGGTAGTTCTACGTCGCTAATCGCCAACCGCCAACTGCCAACCGCCAACCGCCAACCGAAGCGGTATGACTTGCGATTTTGGCAGCAAACGAGCCTCCCAGTACTCCTTTCCCTGGCTCAACGGGCCAAGCAATAGGACCAACCCCCAATCCTGACAGCCGTCAATCCTGCCGTTCGAATCCGAACCCCGATGCGGAAATTACCGTTTTGGAGAACTTGATTATGCGTCTACGGAACCTCATCCCCGCGTTTCTGACTCTTAGCACTAGCCTCGGTGCGAGCGCCACGCCCCATGGATATACCGCGCTTGTGCTACCCAACGGCAAGATCCAAATCAACCAATATGAACGCTCGATCGCCACCATCGGCTTTGGTATGCAGACCGACGGCTGGATGCCTGCACGTATCGAGGCGGTCCGCGATAACGTCTCGCTGCCTCAGCCGGCCAAGGCGGTCTGGAGCACTGGTTCGGCAGACCTGACCACGGACGTCCAATCACAAAACGGCATTCTTACCGTGACCATAAGGGCCACCCCAGTCAACACCGTACACGTGCTCAGCTCCAGAGTATCGCTGGAGTTTCCAGCTTGGAAATGGGTTGGAGGAAGCGCCGCCATCGGCAACACAACCATTCCGCTCCCGGATTTTCTAGGAAATTACAATCTGTACGACTCGCCGGGCACAAGCGCGACGTTTCGCACCGCGGCAGGCACTTCCCTCACGATGACCCAGGCGAGATCGCGAACCACCTTCGTCGATCTTCGGCAGTGGCTCCCCGAATTCGAGTGCGCCCTTGGCAACAATGGCTTCGAAGACTGGCAACAAGGCCAAACCAAGCAATGGGTGTTCACCCTTAGCATGGATCAGGCGCTTGATCTACAGGTATCACAGCAACTCGTCATCACCCAAGGCGAAGATTGGATACCGCTGCAGCTCGCGACCGACGTCACGCCCCACTCAGCCCTCGATTGGCGTCCGTCTCATCCTCAAACCGCCGGATCACTTGGTTGGTTGAAGGTTACTCCCAATGGGCAATTTGCGTTCGAAGCCCAACCCACAAAGCCAGTCAGGTTCTATGGCGTATGCCTGTCCGGTGATGCATGCGTCCTCGATCGAGACGTCGCAGATCGGCTGGCCAATCGTCTCTCCTCGGTCGGATATAACGCTGTCCGCATCATCATCGACGAGGTTCTTCTCGACAATCGGGCCGGAACTTCCACGGTGATCGATCCCGTCAAGCTCGACAAAGTCAATTATCTCATCTACGCTCTCGGCCAAGTGGGGATTTACGTCAAAGTCGAGCTTTACGTCTCCCGAACCCCCAAGAACGATGAAGTCTGGCCGGGCCCCATCAACGAAGAAGACTACAAGGCGCTACTCCTGTTCAATAACGCCACCAGGCTGAACTGGCTCGGCTTTGCCCGCAATCTCATGAATTCCAACAACCCGTACACAGGCTGCTTATGGAAGAACGACCCCCGCATTCCCTGGGTCGCCGTGACAAACGAGAATAGCGTCGCCTCCCTCATGTACTACATCCGCAACGATATCAAAGCCGCCATCGTCGACCTCTACCACCAAGCAGGCAACCAAGGCGAGTTCAGCGCCGAGAACGACGTCGGAGCACGCTTCGGAGCATCCCTCAATGTCTCCGCCTACCGGTGGATGAAGGCCCAGCTCGACGCCATCGGAGTCAAAGCTCTCGTCTCCGACAGCACCGGCGGATGGAACCAAGCCGCCACCAGCCTCAATCGATGCCAGCTCGATTTCGTCGAGAATCATTATTATTGGGACCATGCCGTCTTCACCAACCTCCAGTGGCGAGAGCCGTCCCAGGGCTCCGATGCCGGCGAATCATGGATGAGAATGTCAGGAGGTACCCTCAACCGATGGGCCCTTGGCCGTATCGCCAAGAAACCCTTTATCGTCGGAGAGTTCGCCGTCATGGCCCCCAACCGCTTCCGAGCCGATGAAGCCCTCATCATGGGAGCCGCCGCCGCCATCCAACAATGGGATGGAGTATTTAGGCACGCCTGGGCCCATACCCATCAAGCCATCATCAGCCCCAACGTCATCCACTACATCAATGCTCAGTCCGATCCCTTGCAAATCGCTTCCGACCGAGCCATCGTCGCCCTCTATCTCAAGGCCCACCTGTCCGTCTTTGCCCCCAAACTCGTCTGGAAAGTCGATCGCAACGCCGTCGGAGCCCCCGATTTCGATGCCCCCATGAAGGACGCCCTATTCACCGCCCCCATCGCCACCAGCTTTGACTTCGGAGACCCCACCGGCGCTTCCCCATTCGCCCGATCCCGCAACTTCGGCACCAGGTTTGGCGAAGTCGTCGGCAATCCAGATCAAGGAACGATGTCCGTTCGAAGCCCAAAAACCTGCGCCGTCATCGCGGAACCAGGCCAGACCGTCGTGGCCGGCCAACTGACGATGACTCCCTCGTTGTATCGAGCGGTCGTTTACGCGACCAGCCTCGACGATAAGCCTCTCACAGTCAGCAGGCGCTTCTTAGTTGCACATTTGACCGATCTGCAAAACTCGAACACGACGTTTCAGGCTCCTGATCGGGTTCTCATGACTTACCTCGGGGATCTGCCGCTCCTCGCGAGGAACGGGACCGCCGACGTCCGCTTGCGGCTCATGGGACTCTCGGGGGTTCACGTTTACCGGCTCGACATGGCGGGAAATCGAATCCAGGAGATGCAGACCTCGATCGTCGGTAGCGATCTGCTGTTCACCTGCACCGTTCAAGGCCCACAGGGAGCGACCATGTATTACGAGGTCGTTAAGGACTAGCTCGGTCAGATCGCTTCCAAATGCGGCTAAGCTCCCAAGGGGAGCTTGGCCGCACCTTTTCAGAGGACCTACGAAGGTTTTCTCACCAGGTCGAAAGTGTGGGAGACGGGCTGTGCCAAGTTGTGGCGCTCTCTCGTCAAGGCCGCTTCCAAGTCTTCCATGGCTCGCAGTGCATCTGAGAGGGGCTTTGGAACGAGATCGGCCAACGGGACTTCGAAGGTTCGCCAGCGGCTATATCGTATGGCGCAAAGCTTCCAGGTCACATCGGCAATCTTCCACGCCTGCTTATTCATGGGCGTATCGAGCAGAGCCAAATTGATTCCCCGAGCGAAGTCAAGGTCGGAGAAAACACCCACGCTCACCAGGTCGATATTCAAGTCGTAAGTTCCAGGCGGTACTCCGGTGACGGTGAGCATTTCTTGGTTGAGGGTTTCTTCGAGGTCGGAGGATTTCAACACCAAAGCGATCTCGGGGTTCGCTCGATCGATAGGCGTCGGCAAGGATTGCTCGACCAGCTCGAAATGTCCAGGCGCCCAATGGCTGAGCTTTCCGTTTTCGACCTTTGCCTTTCCCGACGGCCAGTCGATCGTCGTTTTTGACACGAGTGGCGAGGCATGCCATGACTTAAGAATTTCGCTCATCATAAGAAAATGGCCACCGTTTCCAGGATGGACGCGGTCCCCAATGATCTGCTGGGCCCTGCCGGGATCACTATCTTTTGCTTTCTCGAGCATCCGCGCCAAAGGGGTATTCAAGTCGACGAGTTCGAACCGATTTGCCGTGGCGAGCTGGGCAACGTAGTCCCCATACGCTTTCAGGACCCCGTTGTAACCTCCGGGAAATCCTGGTGCACGGGTGAAATCGTCGTACGGCGAAGGACGAATCAGCCACACCTGTGCGGTCGGGCTCTCCGAACGCAACCGATCGACGATATGTTGATATCCGCTCGTGTAAGTTTTGAAAGTTTTCGGGTCGAAGGGCTGGTAGCCGGCGTCGTTCATGCCAAGCATGACCGTAACCACCGTTGGTTTGCGAGATAAGAGGTCCCGCGTCATCCGTTGGTCGATGGAGCCCATCCATCCTCCAGTAACCCGGTCGCCGCCGACGCCCGCGTTCATATAGGTCACGTCGAGCTTGGGATAGCGAGCGGTCACGAATATTTCGATGAGCTGAGTGTAAGGGGCATTATCGGTAATGCTGTCGCCATAGAAAACTACGCGGTCGCCATTCTTCAGCGCAAAGCTGGGAACTTGCGCATTTATGGCAATGGAGGCCCCTAGCGCTGTGAGACAAGTTACTAATTTCATTGCATGCAGTCTTGGTTAGAATCAAATGACCCTCGGACTGGAATCTTCTTCTCCCAATCCGAGGGTCATTGCCCTTTGTAGGTTTAGTGTACTCTGACCACAACTCTCCCGATGTCACTTCCGCCCCGGCCGTCGCTGATCGTGTAGGTGAAAGAGACGCGGCCGTGGAAGCCTGCCGCGGGTGTATAAGTGACCGTGCCGTCCGCATTAGCCGTCGCCGATCCTGAGGATGGTTGTGTCACCCCCACTAGCGTGATCGGGTCCCCGTCGGGATCATGGTCGTTCGCCAACACAGGGATCGTCACCG
>JBBREX010000002.1:0-43968 GCA_038225245.1 Fimbriimonadales bacterium
ACTTGTTCGCGTGCCTTATAGACTTTGGGGTTGGAGTCAATCGTTCGTTCGATCAGGTCAAAATGTGCCTGTTGCCAACCCTCTTTGAACCCAAGTGTACCCTAAAAAAGTGAAGGGGGGCCTAGCAAATTCAAACAAAAAGACCCTCTGAATGAACAGAGGGTCTTTTCTCGAGGTGATGCGCCAAGCAGGCATCAATATCCGGAGAACGCGTTCCCGGCCGAGTCGTTGCCTGCAGCGGAAGAGGTCACTTTACCCACGTTAGGGCTTGTCACGTCGTAGGTGAAGTTATTTCCTGAAACTGGATCCTTCTCGATGGTTCCAACATAAGGTCCCTTCCAGTCGGTTGCCGTTATCGCATGCACGGAGGCATCGGGGTTGAGACCGCTCGCAGGAGCAGCGGTCACCGCGAGATCTGCTAGCACGGCTGGATAAGCGCCGGTGTCGTTCCTGAAGAGCTCGACACCGTTACGGTACAGCTTTAAGTCAGCCTTGAGAGCGGATTCCTTACTGCGAGCTCCAGAGTTCGCAAATTTTGGAATGGCGATCGCGGCTAAAACGGCGATGATAATAATGACGATCAGGAGCTCAACAAGGGTAAAAGCTCGGATGTTACGGAGTTTGTTCAAAGTTGCCATACTCACCTCTGGTTTAGTTATCGGCGAAAGAATAGCGCTACTTTATATTCTCGACGACAGAATATATCGGCATGATGATGGACACGGTGATGAGCCCCACGATTGAACCCATAACAACGATCATCACAGGTTCAACGATGGAAACCAAAGCCTTCAGACGGTTATCGACATCCTCTTCCATATGAGAGGCCGTGGTCAGCATGAGCGGAGCTAAGCGACCTGTACGCTCCCCTACCGACACCATCTGGACCAACATGGAAGGAAATGCCTTGGTTTCGGCCAAAGATTCGGACAGCGAAACTCCGTGCTCAACCCTCGAACGAGCCTTCATGAGAGCTTCATTGATTAACGAATTGGCGGAAACCTTCGCTCCATGCTCTAGCGCGGCCATCAGCGAGACATTGCTGCTGAGAAGGGTAGCGATAGATTGGAATGCGCGGGAGAGAGCGAGCTTCTTGAGAAGATCGCCTATTCCTGGAAAGCGCATGATAAGAAATCCCAGCGCGCGCCGGCTGGTAGGGGATTTAAGAATGAGCTTCAAAGCGATCGCGCCGGCGACGAATATGCCGAGGGTCATCCCCGGATGGGATCGCACATATTCGGAGGATTGAAGCATCAGCCGAGTCGTTACAGGGACGTTAGCTCCCATTTTTGAGAATATAGTTTCAAATTTCGGCAGTACAAAGAGGACTAGGACGCTAACCGCGAGGAATGCGATGACAGAAAGAACGCATGGATATAGCATTGCGTTCATGACCTTCTTACGAAGGGCGGCAGACCGTTCCATATAGGTAGCTCCGCTGGCAAGAGCCCTATCTAGACGGCCGCCATCTTCAGCCACTTTGACCATATCGCACACTAGCGAGGGAAAGAGGCCGGAGGCCTTCATTCCGCCTGCCAATCCTTTTCCCGAGATGATTTCGTTTCTTAGGTGCTTCAGGCCGGCCTGGATCGCGGGAGTTCTGGCGCTGGCGCTGACTGCATCGAGGGCTTCGACGAAGGGAACCCCGGTTTCAGCCATGATGGAAAGGTCTCGCAGAATACCGGCGACATCGTTGTCGGTTATTTTCGATTTGCCTTTTGACTTTGGCTTCGGAGAATTTTGCGTGCTGCCCGATGACGTTGCGCCGACCCTACCGGGAAGAATCGAGATGATCGTAATTTCTTGTGACGCGACCCTCCGCTCGACTTCATCGAGAGAGGCTCCAGAGATTTCGCCATCAACCTTAGCGCCGGTCGAATCGTAGCCTTTATATTTAAAACTTGGCATGTGGGGAGAATTCTCGGGTTCGCGCCCTTTAGTGTCCTTCGACGGTGACTCTTACGACTTCTTCGACCGATGTTAGACCTTCGAGGACTTTTCTACGGGCGTCGTTTCGGAGAGTTGTCATCCCATTTTTCTCCGCAACTTCCCTAATTTCGGACGCCATTTTGCCAGACAAGATCATACGGCGTATTTCGAGTGAAACATCGAGGACTTCGTAGACTCCGTTTCTGCCTCGGAATCCTGTTTTTGCGCAATATTCGCAACCTCGCCCTCGCTTATAGTCATGTTCGGCTGGAAGGGAGAGTTTCAATAGGGCTTGGGGCTCGGGCTTATACGATTCCAGGCATTTTGGACAGTTAACCCGGATGAGCCTCTGAGCGATGCAGCAGGTTAGGCTAGAGCCAAGAAGGAATGGTTCGATGCCCATATCCATGAGGCGCGTGATGGCCGCCGTGCTATCGTTGGAGTGGAGGCTTGTTAAGACCAGATGTCCGGTAAGAGCCGCTTCCACGGCGATGCTGGCGGTTTCTCCATCCCTGATCTCGCCGACGAGTATCACGTCTGGGTCTTGCCTAAGAATAGAGCGGAGTCCGGTCGAGAAGGTAACGCCTGCTCTCGGGTTCACGTTCGCCTGAATGATGCCATCGAGCTGATACTCTACGGGGTCTTCGATCGTGATAATGTTGCGATGGACGGCGTTTAGTAGATGAACCGCGGCATAAAGAGTTGTAGTTTTTCCGCTGCCCGTAGGCCCAGTGACGAGCAGCATCCCCTGCGGTTCCTCGACTCTTGGCAGCAGATGGGTCATGGCTCCTTCGGACATGCCAAGTTTGTTCATGTCGATCATCGCGGCATGCTTGTCGAGAAGTCTGATGACGAGGTTCTCTCCAAAGACGCTGGGATAGGTTGAAACACGAAAGTCGTATTCACCCTGGGGAGAGACCATTGTGCAACGCCCGTCTTGAGGCATTCTTCGCTCGGCGATGTCGAGGTTGGCGATAATCTTGATGCGCGAAATCAAAGGATGTTGGAGGTCTTTCGGAATGATCATGACCTCTTGAAGGAGTCCGTCTATACGAAACCGTACGCGAACTTTTCTTTGCTGCGGCTCGATGTGGATATCGCTTGCCCTCATAGAAATCGCTCTCGTCATGAGGGCATTGGCGAGCTTGATGACGGGCGCCCCTTCGACGACTTCCTTAAGTTCGACGACGTTGACTTGATCCTCTTCCTCCTCGGTCGTGGTCACCTTAAGAAGGTCCGGATCTACTCCACGGACGGCCTCGCCGACGATTTCGCCGAGGTCGTCGTAGGCCCCGAAGGATCGGAAAACGGCATCGCGGATGTCTTCTTCGGTGGCAAGGAGCGGATCGATATCGAGCCCTGTGATCGCGTTAAGCTCGTCGATCGCGGAAAGATCGAGAGGATTCACCATTGCAACACTAGCGGCAACTTCGGTCTTCTCGATGGGAATGGACTGCAGGCGCATGGCGGCCGCGTGGGGAATGATGCGTGAAGCTTCCGTATCGATTTCCATTTTGGCAAGATCGACGAATGGCACGCCCATTTGGAGGCCCACGCACTTCAGCTTTTGCTTTTCCGAGATAATTTTCAACCGGACGAGAAGATCGCCGATACGCTCACGGGTGTCATCCCGGCTTCCGAGGATCTCCATGAGTTCCTCGCGCGTGATATGGCCTTCCTCGATGAAGATTTCGCCTATGGACTTATCGAGGTTCATTTGCCCTTTGCTTGAATGACTTTAGGGGTAATGCTGATGATTACCTGAGACGACGTTTTGCTATTTTTTCGGCGTTTGAAGAGCTCGCCGAGGAACGGAATCTGGCTGAGGATCGGGACTCTCTCAATCTGCTTGATCTCTTCATCCTTAAATAGACCGGCCATCACAATCGTTTCGCCGGTATTGACGCGGAGTGTCGTTTGAGCTTCCCTCGTCGAGACCTGAGGATAGCTTGCTCCGTTAACATTTAAGAATCCGGTAATCGTAGAAACTTGCGGATAAAGACTGAGGGTAATCTTGTTCTCCTCGCTAATAGAAGCCGCGACTTGTAGATAGATTCCAACTCGCTCAGTTTGCTTATCGAAAATGGGTGAATTATTTGATGAATACCCGACCAAGACTGGATAGTTGATTCTTTCGCCGATTAAGACGAAGCCACGCTCGTTATCGAGCACGGAGATATTAGGAGAAGCCATGAGCTTAGCCTTGTTGATTTTTTCGAGAGCGGAAATGGCGGCCGTAAAGGATTGGGGCGCTCGGTTGAATGAGCCTAAATTAACTCCTCTTGGGTTAGTCTCGGTAATCGAAACGTCACCAAAGTTCCAAGATAGTCCTAGTTCTTTCGCTGCATCATTTGAAATATCGTAAATCGAGACGGCGATAGATACCTGGGGCCGGGCGACATCCATCTGTCGAGCCATCTCAAGTGCTCCTTGAACTG
This sequence comes from Fimbriimonadales bacterium, assembly GCA_038225245.1. Classification (GTDB taxonomy): domain Bacteria; phylum Armatimonadota; class Fimbriimonadia; order Fimbriimonadales; family Fimbriimonadaceae; genus JBBREX01. Next base: position 4,368 of record JBBREX010000002.1, read on the forward strand.
CAATCGCCGTTCCGCGTAGGATCAGAACTTTGCTTACCTTCGTTTCCGACTGATCTTTCTGCATCACGTTAGCAGTGGTGCCCGTGGTTTGAGATGCATCTTGAGATGCCAAGTTCGGGTTTTTCTGAGCTGGCCCAGCCAGGACAACCAGCTTCTCGCTCTCGAACATTTTCTTAAGAAGGTCCGCTATTTGAGCGCTGTCGACGTAGCTGCAGGTATAGGTCCGAGTAATGAGCACCGGCTGTTCTTGAGGAATGGCAATTACTTCGGGATTAACTTCACGCCACTCCTTAGGATATCCGGACTTAAGTTTCTCAGCGGAAGCGATGACGTATGTATTTTGGACTTTTAAGTAGCTGAGCCCCTCGATCGCGCAAATGTGGCGAATCATATCGATTAAGCGAACATTCGTCAAGTGGACGGTAATTTTGGACCCAGCGTCAGATAACAACATCACGTTCGTTTTTGTCTGATCGCTCAATGCCTGAAGAACCTTGGCGAGCTCGAAATCCGCTACGTTAAGTGAACATAGCAATTCCTCGGGGGTTGGGGGTGATGGCGCCGGATCGCTCAACTTCAAGGTAGAAACCGAACTGCCCACCCGTAGCGAATTACTGGCAAGGGGAGTGGGCAGGACGCCCACGCCATGATCAGCCGCGGGCCTCACGGGCAGAATGCCCAGACCAGGATTGGCGAGCAGGATGCTTGCGCTACGGTTGGTGGATCGAAGTAAGTCGCGCAGGTTGTCGGACGCGGTGGAGAAGGCGAGATTATTCGTGCTTTGAGCAAGAACACGGCTGACCGCCACGTTGTTCACTAGGCTCGGAGCGTTGGATATGGGGGAGAGATTCTTCGCAGGCTCAGAATGACTTTTGGACCAAGAAGGAGGAGGGACGATGGAGGAACGGTGGGCAGACGATGGAGGAACGGTGAAGGATGAGATTCTTCGTTCCTCAGACGGACTTCGCAGGGAGGCGGATCGCAATGGGGCCCGCAGTCCGTCGGACGCGGTCGAGAAGACCAGTTTATTTCTACTTTGCGCGAAAACAGGGGTTGGCAGTTGGCGGTTGGCGGTTGGCGCTGTTGACTGTTTGTGGCGCGAGATCCTTCGTCCCTCAGAATGACTGCGCAAGGCGATCAGTCCAGCGGCGGCATTTTGAGCCAGGCATGAGCCTCCAGCGAAGACCGGCGAATAGGACAAGCCGACCAGGCCAGCAACGCACGCGAGGACTTTTTTCAGCATCATAATTCAAGTTCTTTGCCGACGGTTAGCGTTCGCTTCCCTTTCTTATCCACCAAGACCACGGCGGCATCGGTTATGGCGGTTATACGGCCCAGGCCGAGAGGACACTCACCCACGTGGTAGGGTCGCGCTTGTCCGCCGTCTACTTCGATATAGGCGACGGTTACTTTAGCTTTGATGATAGCGGCGACCATAATTTTACGGGGAGCCTTCGGTTTGGATTGTTGGCTGGTTTCGGATTGATTTTTAGTCAAGGAACCTGGAAGCATGGGTGGCAAGGGTTCAATCGAGGGCGTCGACGAGTCGCCGCGCTCGGCCGTTGAATATGAGTTGACGGATGGCGGTTTGCGGTTGGCTGTTGGCGGTTGCCGGGTTCCGGGAGTGGGTGGCTCTGTTTCAGTTGATTTGAATGCGAGAGCGGGGTGCGAGAAAGGATCCACATAAAGCGACGTCGGCACGGGGTTGGCGGTGGGGGGTGGGCGGTGGGCGGTTGGGAGGGCGGGCGCGACTGCGGCGCCACGGCCTAAGAACTGGTAGCCGACAAAGCCGAGAGCAGCGACCGCGACCGCGCCTAGAGAAATTGCTTGCTTGGTGTCGCCAAGGTTCAAACGTGGCCTCCGGGGCGATGGGGTTGGCGGTTGGCGGTTGGCGGTTGGCGGGGGAGAGGAGATGGTTCGTTCCCTAGAATCACGTAGCAAAACTTCATGGTTGAACCCCTGGAATGGCAGCTTTCATGAGGACTCGGATTTCGAGCTTGGCGTCGATGGTGGCCAGACCATTTGAGCCAACGTTTTTGCGGGTGAGATCGATCGAGCCGAACTCGAAAGGGATACCGAAGTCTTTGACGGCCCGGAGGGTGGCGATGATATCGTGGGTGCGTCCGATCAGGTTCATTCGGACATCGAGCTGTGACCAGTCGTTTGGCTTCGGGGTCTTTTCAAAGCGGGAGAGAAAGGGGCTCGGTGTGGAGGCGGCTTGAAACTCCGTGACCACGCAGTCGCGCTTGTTAGCAGCCTCTTCGGCGGCGGCTTGAAAATCGGCAACGGCTTTGAGTCCGATAGGTGAGCGTCGAATCGTGATTGGGAGTTGGGCCACTTGGACCAGCATTTTACGAACATCGTTAATTTGAGATTGAGTGTTGGTGATTTGGACCTGATGGTCCGTCGCATGTCGATTCTTAATGAACCCCGCTCCTCCCCAATAGGCGCACAGGAGGAGGAATGCGGCAAGGGAGCCGACGAGCGAGCGGTCGAGGATTCTCGACGTTTTCGGAGTTATCAGATTGGCGGTCTTAGGGATCATTGTTGTAGGAGGGACGGTAGAGGAACTGTGGAGGATCGATGGAGGATGGTGGAGGATAAGCTAGTCATAATTCGACCTTGACCCTCTTGACGAATTCGATGGCGATGCCTCCTTTGGCGATGACATCGCTGCGTTTTGTGGAGGCGAGGATGGCGTCGATAACTTTTGGACCTTGCCCGGCTCCGCTGACAAATCGCTGGGCCACGCTAAAGCTTTCGGCGTCGGCTCGGCAGGAGATACGCAGCTCGCCTCCGAGGACTTCCGTCTTGAGGTCGGCGAATGCGATTTGGGGAGAAGCGCAGTTCATGACGAGCGTCGCTTGGCCGACGATTATATCGGCGTTGGTCTTGACCTTTTCCATCATTTCCTGATCGGCGATGCGGGGCTGGGCCTTATCGCCTTTGGATCGAAGGCTGCTGAGCTGGGTTTGGAGGTTAGATTCGAGGCGTTGGGTTTGGTTCGCTTTGTCGCTTGCCTGGCTCATATAGCCGAGCAGAGTTGGCAGGGTGGCGGCGGCGGCTCCGGTGACGGCAAGGGTGAGGAGGGCTTTTCTCTGGAGGGCTTGTCGCAGCTTATCTCGCTCCCGGAGTCTTTCTCCGAGGAGGTTGGCTTCGACATTGATGGTTTTAGTTCTAGGCGGTGCGTGCCCATGCGAACTCGCGTCGTTCAAAGCTAATCCTCCCTTTGGTTTGGTCTTTGCCCTTGAGGCCGCATAGGGCTAGTCCCATGACGACGGTAAAGGCCTCTTGCCGATTGGCGATATTGGTAAAGGTTTCTTTGCTAAAATTGCCCAAGATACCGGCAAAAGGGCGACATCTTTCGACTCTAAGGCGGAGTGAATTTTCAAGATACTTATCGAAGCCTTGGAGCCCGGCCAGTCCTCCGCAGACGAGGATATGATCGAGAATTCCTGCGTAGCTACGTTCGGGATGGAGGGACCGGAAGTAGCGGAGGAGTCGGAGGAACTCGCGGGTAAGTTTTTCGAGTTCGTTTTCGACGTTGACGATGACGATGGCGTCTTGATACGTCATGCGAAGGACCCCTTCGGGGGAGAGGGCGGTATCATGCAGTCCCATGAGAGCCTCCGCCTGGTCGAGTGGAACATCGAGGGCGGCGGCGACGGCGCGGGCAATGGGGTCGGCTCCGAACTTAACGCCCCTGATGAACTGGAGGCATTGGTTTTGGACGACGTACATGTGGGTATTGGTGGCGCCGACGTCGATAATGGTGAGGCTTGCGTCTCTCCAAAGGGCGCTTTGCTCGCTGAGTCGTCTTTCGACGACCCTGAGGATGGCTTGGGCCTCGAGCTCTGCGGCGATGGGAGTGAGGCCTGCTTGCTCGATAGCTTCGGCTCGGCTGTCTATGACTTCCCGTCTAACGGCGATGACGAGGGACTGTCCGCCCGTCTCGCCCTCCTCTTGCACGGGGGGGGAGGCTTCGACGTACGCTTCTTCAACGGGGAAAGGGAGGTGACGTTTGACTTTGAACCGTGCGGCCAGTCTCAGCTCGTCGGGCGGTAATGGCGGTAAATTCACCCATCGGAGGGTGGCTAGATTGCTGGGGATGGAAAGAACCACGGAAGCAGACGCGATTCGGTGGCTCGCCAATTGGGAGGACAATATCTTGCCGAAAATTTTCGGCTCTTTCACCACTCCGCCTTGGACGATTCCTTCGTCCAGGCCAAACGATCCCGCGGCGAGGATGTCGATACGATCCGCCACTTGGTCGGCCAGAATGTATTTCACCACTTGGCTCCCGATGTCGATGCCTAGCGCCGGTTGCTCGGCGGCAATCCTGGTAGCACCAAAGCTCTGCATCAAGCGGCCTCAAGCTCCCGAGATGCCCAATACTGCTTATACAGCTCATACATCCGTTCGGTGGTCAGTAGCTCCTTAAGAGCCTCGACCACGACGGGATCGAATTGAATTCCCGCGCCCTTGGCCAATTCAGCTTGAACGGCCTGGATCTCCATGACGTTTCTATAGGGTCGGCGCGAGCTCATGGCGTCGAATGCGTCGGCCACACACACGATCCGTAAGGATAAGGGCAGTTCGCCACCACGAAGCCCATCAGGGTAGCCACTACCATCCAGCTTCTCGTGATGATTTCGGATGATCATGAGGACTCCATCGGAGAGCATTAGAGGGCGGCAAATCTCATAGCCCTTAACCGGATGAGACTTCATGACCACGAATTCTTCATCGGTGAGTCTTCCCCGTTTGTTCAAGATTTCGTCGGGAACACCAATCTTTCCAATGTCGTGCAAAATGGTTCCAACACGGAGCTCTTCCAGGGCTTCTTGTCCGAAACCGAGCTGTTCGCCGATCATCATGGACACGTCGCAAACTCGCTGCGAGTGACCTTTCGTATATTCGTCGCGAGCTTCAAGAGCGGTGGCCAAGCTCTGCAGAGTTCTTAAAAAGGTTGTGCGCTGGCGCTGCTCCATGCGCGCATTGGACACGGCCACGGCAAGAAGCGAGCCAAGCGTCCGTAGGAGCTCGAGGTCCTCCGAATCGTATACGTCGCCTTTGTTCATGCTCAGGAAAGTCATGACACCGAGCACTTCTTCGTTGGTGGCTTGTCCCGCGCCCTTGTGCGTCCTGGTGATGAGGGGAACGCTGGCGGCGGCTCTTACTCCGGCGGTAACCCCGTCGTAATCCTGCTTCTCATCGCCGGAATCGGAAATAGAAATGGGCTGCCCCATTTTGGCCACGTAACCGGACATGCCCCGCCCAATCTCGATACGCTCGGGGAAGCTAAACTCACCGTCCACGCCGTAAGCGGATTCCGCCCAAAGCATCGTTTTATCGTCTTCGCCCACGAGCATCACATAGCCGCACGTCGCGCCGGTGTCGATCACGGCGGCCTTGAGCGTGTGGAAAATCGTCGCTTTGAGATCGGTGCTAGCGGCAAGGGCGCCACCGCATTGAAGCACGGTAGCTAGACGCTGATCGCGGTTCGCGAGCATTTCTTCGCGGGTCTTGTATCCGGCAAGCACGATGGCAACCACCGAGCCAAGAGCGAGCACCCCGGCGGGCAGGAGAAGGCCGACAAGCGGCAAGCGTAACAACAAATGGCCGGCTGCTTGAACGATAAAAATGAGTGCAGCTTGCCGAAAAACGCGGTTGCGGTCTCTCGTAACGAGGCCCTCCCCAATCAAAATGGGGATTCCCAACAACCACATGTTGGCGTAAGCGAACGGCTTGAAGAAGCTGGCCCCGGAGATCGCCAGGCCATCGATTAGGCGGATTGCCTCCATGAGCGGTCGGCCGCGGCGTTCGAATAGAGAGTCTTCGCGACAAAGCTTGTGGGCAACCAGATTGGAGATCACCCAGACCGAAACGACCGCCACCGAAACCATTGCCGACAAGTGGTCGACCATGAGTAAGGCGCCCGCCGCGATGACAGCCCAGCGAAGCTGAATTCCAATCGCTTCTGCCGCACGCCTGGTTTCTGTTCGTACCTTCATACTCGCCCTTTTTCATTTCGGCGGAATCGGGTCCAAACTTAAGTACTTGTATCAGGGCCAAAAGCCGGGAAGTTTGAAGTTCACTGCCTCGGAAGGAGTGTCCCAAAAATACGTGTCGTGTTGGATGCTGAATGTGGAGAGCACGAATAGGCGGTTGCACACGAGCGACCCAGAATTGATCGCCTTGGCCCCTCCCGCCCAAACTGTAGCGTTCCCATTGGTAAAGAAAAATCCGTTGTAGCTCGAACCTGATTCGAAGCTGAGATCACCTTGGACGATAATCGCCACTTTGCTATTTGCGTCGAAAAGTTGGACATTGCCCTGAATGTGAGCATCTTTCTTTACGAAGATGACTCCCTTTCCTCGAAAAACGATCGGATTCAAGCCGTTATTTAGGGTGAGGTCTTTGTTGCAATAGATAAGCGGATAACCACCGCCGAAGGTGTATCCGCTCAGAGTGACGTTACTGTTAAAGGTTACATCGGGAGCGTTATTATAGTCCGTATGCGATGCGCTTAGGGCGGGAATCGCCGGAGCGCTCGGCCAGGTTGTTCCACTTACCGTGTATCGCGCGGCGCTGATCGCCGTGGGGCTCTCCACGTCCCCGTTCGCGGTAAGTCTTGTGATACCGCCTGCTAGAACCGCATTCTGAATATAGACGTCGCCATTCACTCCTGCCGCGCCGGTGGTCAAATTCGACGTAAGCACCATGTTGCTTCCAACGAACAGCGAGTAAAACCAAGGCGATGAATCGATCCGTTGACCGCCGAAGAGGCGTTGCGAATAAGATTTCTGATCGGATGTGAAGGAGAGGTCGAGCTGCATCTGCCGGTTTCCTGGATCGCTCGTGGACGCGGTGCAAACGGTGCCATTAACCGTAACCGTGTCGGCAGTAGGAAGGCTAAGCGTGCCCGCTTTGAACTTCGACATATAATAGGCCACGCACGATTCTTTGATGTATCTTGCTCGAAGAGAGGATTCGAGATTTCGCTGACCCCGTACCGCTGCCATCGAGACTTCCTGTGTTGCAAGAAGGACGGAGGTAATCGCGACCACCAAAATCAAGGCGAATACGAGGGCGCTGCCTTTACGGGTTGGCGGTTGGCGGTTTGCCGTTGGCGGTGTTCGTCCTTCGCTGAGCCTCAGAATGGCATTGTTGGCTGTAGGTCGTCTTATTTCCACCAGTTCCTCCACATCACCTTTCTCTGCAAGCTGATGACCACGGTGTCCCGATCAGCGACGGCGGCGGCGCCTGCTGCTTGCTCGGCGCGAGTAAGGCTCGAGCCGCGAACGATCATTCGGACCGACTTCAGATCGGGCTCGATGCTGAACGTAACGGTATCGATCAGCGGCCATCGGTTCGCGCCCCCGTAGTAGCTCGTCCAGCTGGAAAGCACGTCACTTGTGGTGGGATTGCTATCATCAGGGCGAGTAGCTTTCCACATGACGGTTCCGTCCACATTGGGATCTCCGGTAGCATCGGCTTGGTAGTACCAAATTCGAAGCCCTCGGTTATATTTTGGAATCTGCCTCCGGCTCACGGAGTCCGGGGTAAAGGTATCGAGGACGCCGTCGTTGTTGGTGTCGGCGCCGTTGAGAGGCATGGTGCATTTCATGGCGGTGCGGCCTCCGAAGGCGACGACTTGAATCACACTCGCCTGGGAAGCCACGACTTCCATGTCTTCCAAAAGGGTTTCGGTTTGCAGGAGAACGTTTGCTTTGGCCAAAGATCGAGCCGTGGTGGAGGCCATGTTCGCGTAGATGGCGGTCAGGGCACCCATGATAATGGCGGTGATGACGGATGCGAGCACCATTTCGACGAGGGTGAATCCGCTTCGTTTATTGGTCTTCATCGCGCACCCATAGTTCAAGTTCTAGCTTATCGGCGGTTCCTGAAGGAGACGTCCAGGTGACCTTGGCATTAACGGCAAAAAGCTTGGCCAATCCATTTGTTGGCTCTGTAACATTGAGCTTCGTGGAAAAAGTAACCGGCACACCCATATCGGATCGATTGGTAATCTGATTTACGACCGTGGCCATGCTCCCGAAACGAGCGGTGCAGCGCTGATTCTCGATTGCTTCCTTGGCGAGTCCTAAGGCAATCGCTCGATAAAGCGCCCGATCGGCATTCTTCGAGTTCGAAAGCAGGGTGCCGGTAAGCGCCGTGACCACGATCGAAATGAAGACGACGGCGATCATCAGCTCGACCAAGGTCGTTCCCAAGTTCCGGCGTTTACGCAATGCCACAGCTTAGTTTCGGAGTTTGCAGAAGCTTGGCCCCACGCAAAGCTGCCGGCGTTACACGAAATTCGGCATAAATCCCGGCGTAGGGTCGGCATCCTGCCGACCAATCTCATCCGAAAGGTCGGAGGATCGGAGGGACGCCGACCCTACGTTAAATCTAGTCTCCGAGAGCGACTTCGAGAGGAGTGTCGGCCCGGTCCTCGGGCGCGGGCTCCCAGCCGTGCGGCGATACCGCATCATAAATTGCATGGGAGTGCCCTCCTCGATAAGCCCAGCCCTGATCTCCATAGCTCCAATGCCAATATTCGTTCGGATAGTTGGTGATGCCCTGAGATTCCAGAGCTTGTTTGAGGATTCTTCGGGTGTTCGTGGCGGGCTCACTCAAGTTTGGGGCTTCGAGTCTAAACGCCCGGCTATCGAAACGCTCAAAGGGACTAATGTGATCCATTTGGCGGCCACTTTCATCGGTCAGAGCCAGATCGATCGCAGCACCGGTGGTATGAGGGGGCGGTACTTGGGGGTGCATCGGAGCAGTAAGGCTATTGACCCGTCGGCGGAGCTTAGTCTCGCTCCACTCTGAATTGTTCTCTTTGTACCACTTCCACGTCGCAAGGTACATACGTCGTTGAATGTAAGGAGATCGCCACCCTTCAATGATGCCCAGCCTCAGGCCTCGCGGAAGGGACCGAGCAGCCCGGCAAAGCTTTTCCGCCACGGATCTTCGGAGCAGGGTCTCCCGATGGTACGCATAGCGAGGATGTGGCAGATGAACGAGCTCAGGACACAGCTTCAAATAATCGACGAGTGGTTCGCAGCACTCTAGGATCGGAATGCGCTTGAGGGAAGTCACCGGCTCGACGATAGAAATCGAAGCCTTGGGCATGCTTGATTTTAGCCAGTAAGAGCTGACGGATGGCGGTTTGCGGTTGGCTGTTGGCGGTTGCCGGGTTTCAGCTTGGCCAAGGGCGCACGCGAGCGGTGGTGTGCTTAGAGCCGGAGGCCCTTGGGGACGGCGAATCGCTCCACCAACTCGAACAACCCCTGCACGAGCAAAGCAAGAATTGCGGCGGCGATCCCTCCACGAAGAATTAAGGCGTTGTCTGACAAAGCGAGCCCAGTTTGGATAGGTTGACCCAGGCCCCCTGCTCCGATAAAGGCGGCGATGGTCGCGGTTCCCACGTTGATAATCGCACTGGTTTTGATGCCGGCGAGCATGGTCGGAGATGCGAGGGGAAGCTCGACCTTCAGCAGCCTTGCCCGAGGCTCAAGGCCGATGGCTCGAGCCGACTCCTTAAGGGAGGGAGCGATATTGGACAGACCGGCCGCAGTATTCCGCACGATGGGCAACAAGCTGTACAGGAATAGGGCGAGAATAGCGGTTCGAGGCTCGGTTCCCATGAACGGAACCAGAATTGCAAAAAGGGCGAGCGACGGGATGGTTTGAACGAGGCCGGTCAAACTGAGAATAACGCTTCCCACCCAACCCGGCTTGGCAGCCCAAATGCCCAAAGGTACGCCTACAAGAATCGCTATGAAGAGCGATATGCCGACGAGTTCAAGGTGCTGTGCGGTATAGCCGAGCATTTCAAGCAGTACGCTGCGCTCAGCTGGGGACTTCATTTTCTGGCCTAGGCTTCGCAAGAAGCTATTGGCGGCGGCGGCATAATCCTTCGTGCGCTCGGCCTCCGCATTCAGAGCGATCATTCGGTTTTCGTCGATCTTGCCGGCAAGCGAATCAAGCTGCTCAACCGCTTTTCTTGGTACTTCCAGCCGGAACAAATACACAGCCTTGTATTGGGGAAAGAAACCGAGATCGTCCTCCAGCACCACCAAGCCTTTTTCGGCGATTGCCGCATCCGTCGAGTAAGCATCCTTTAGATCGATGCTGCCAGATTCCAGCGCCTGGTAACCGAGCATATGCTCGATGCCCTTGACGTTTGAAAGTGCCAGCCCGTACCGCTCGGCCAGAGGTTTCCATCCATCTTTGCGCCCTAAGAACTCGATCGTCGGACCACAAACGAGCTCGGGGTGAGCACGCAAATCGCTGATCTTCGTGATATGCAATTGCTGCGACCTTTGCCGCTTCATGACCAGGGCATAGGTGTTGTTGAAACCGAGTTGCGGGCTCATTCCGATGCCTGATTTAGCCAGTTCGGCCCTCATTTGAGATTCCGAGAGCTTGGCCTTCGACTTTAGAATTTCTTCGCCGATGGTGCCGGTGTATTCGGGATAAACATCGATCGATCCTTGCTTGAGGGCCTGCCAGAGGATGATCGTGGCGCCCATGCCCTGCTTATGCGTTGCCGATATGCCAGTCTTATCGAGAAGGCCCTTCGCGATCTCTCCGAGCACGAAAGATTCCGTAAACTTCTTCGACCCGACCGTAATCGTTTGGCCGCTGGCCACCGTGGCCAGCATCGATAGTATCGAAAGGATCAGGCTCCATCGCTTCTTCATAAAGCGACCAAGCTCCGTTGGGCATTGAGGAATGAGGTCACGAATGGCTCCGATGGGTTGCTCTGAAAGTCGGCAAGTGAACCAGATTGGACGATCTTGCCTTCGCGAAGCAGGATGATGACGTCTCCCAAGAACGCTGCCTCCCCCATATCGTGAGTAACCATGAGCACCGTTTGGCCCAAGGTCCGGAAGATATCTCTCAGCTCTCCTTGCAGATCAGCGCGAACCATTGGATCGAGCGCCCCAAGAGGCTCATCCAGCAGTAGAGCCTCCGGTTGAAGCATGAGGGCGCGCATCAAGCTCACCCGTTGCTTTTGGCCTCCACTTAGCTCCAACGGGTAGCGATCTAGAGCCTCTGAAGGAAATCGCGTGAGGGTGCGAATCTCTTCCAGGCGGACATCGATCTCGGCATTGGGCCGCCTAAGATGTTGAGCCATGAGCACGATATTTTGTCGCGCGGTGAGATGAGGAAAAAGCCCTCCATCTTGCACGACATAGCCAATGCGACGCCGCACCGCGATGACGTTTTCGCCGTTAACTTCGGTTCCTTCGAATAGGATCCTTCCCTGCGTGGGCTGAACTAATCCCATGATGAGCCTGAGGATGGTGGATTTCCCGCAGCCGCTTGGGCCGATTAATACGGTGGTTTGACCCTGCTCGATTCCTAGATCGGTTGGATGCAGGGCCCAAGTATCGCCAAAGCGCTTGCCTGCATCGATAAGCTCGATCATCGCGCGCATCGCAATCCGAGAAAACCTTGGCGGTAGGTAGGCACGTACCAATTGCGAAAGGAGCATCGCAAGACTTCGGCCGAGGATGCCCACGAGCCTCCTCGACACACGTAATGCCGACCGTCCATATGGTCTTTAGAATAACCCTCGTAAGGATACGCTTGGAACCCGGGATAAGGAGAGAATTTGGAATTCGTCCATTCCCACACCCCGCCCGCCATGTCCAGCAAGCCCCAACCGCTTGCTCCATCGGGATGCATCCCCACTGGGTCTGGCGACCACCCATTCAGGCTGAACGAAGCATGACTCCGACCGGGCTTCGCATCGCCCCATGGGTAGGTTCGTGAGGATCCGTGGGGGATTGGTGGAGGAGAAGTTGAAGCGCCGAATTCCCACTCGGCTTCCGTCGGCATCCGCTTACCGAGCCATCGAGCGTAGGCGTCCGCTTCAAACCAAGACAGGCAGCTAGCGGGCTCATCTGGATTGATCGGTCTGACCCCAATTGGCGAACAAAAACCGAATCGATCATCTTCCCTGATCCAATACTCGGGCATGTGGACGTTTTGTTCGGTGCGCCATGTCCAGCCTTCCGGAGTCCAAAGTTCCGGTCTTGCATATCCGTCTTCCAGCATAAAGGCCCGCCATTGGCCGGCGGTAACGGGAGTTCGATCCATCTGAAACGGAGCGATTTTCATCGTGTGGGCAGGCTTTTCGTTGTCATAAGCATTTGGATCGTCCGATCCCATGCAAAATGCACCGCCGGAAATCTCAACTTGCTCCGTAAACGGATCTCGAGGTTGAAGCGGCGATAGAAGATCGGTTGGCGGTTGGCGGTTGGCAGTTGGCTGTTGGCAGTCCTTGGTGATGAGCTGAAGCATTTCAACGATCGTTTCCTGGTGCTGGCATTCGTGCTGAATCGCAAAGTGGAATGCGTAGTGATCTCGCAGGATATCGTTATCGGGCTCGTCTCGCTCGATCGCGGAGAGTGAAAACGCCCGTGTTCTTTCCAGATACTCAATAATTTGCTCTCGGGAGGGCAAATTCACGCGGTTATCTTTGGGATTGTCGGGCAAGTCTGCGAAGAGAAAGCTGAGCCGATCATCCAGAGGCGGCACGCCTAGGCCACGGCAAATCCAATATTCTTCCGTTCGTCCAACATGCCCGAAGTGCCAGCCGATGGGGCTGTAAAAATTGTGGACCCTTACCTTAAGATATTCATCGGAAACGTGGCCGAGCAGCCAAAGCGTTCGCCGACGAACTTCTTCCAGCCTGCGGACGAGTGCATCGCGGTTGGCGATTGCGTTTACGTCCAAGCGAACCTCGCCTTTAAGAGCGCCACCGCGAAGTAGCTGCGTTCATCCTGCCAAATGCCTTCTACCTCGAGGGCGCCCTGCTTGGCCACGCTTTCAAACATGGACTTCGTGTACTTTTGACTGATCTCGGTGTGAACCGCTTCACCCTTTCGAAACTCGACGTTTGTTTTCAAGTCCTCCACGCGGACATCGAGATCGGCAAGGGCGATCAGCTGCATTTCAATCCGGTTTAAGGCGGAATTATAGGGCGCGCGATGTTCAAACGATTCCAGCTTGAAGCGCCCTCCCAGCTCCCGATTGATCCGTAACAACAAATTCTTATTGAATTGGGCGGTTATTCCCTGCGAGTCATTATAAGCGGCTTCGATGATACTCGGGTCTTTGACCAGATCGAACCCGACCAGCAGTCGGTCTGAGGCCCCCATTCGAGATCGAACAAGACTGAGGAACTGGCAAGCTTCAGGGTGATCGAAATTGCCAATGTTGCTGCCCAGGAATAGGAACAAACGCTTCTTGCTTGATGGGGCTAAAGCGTGAAGAACGTCGGAATATTCTCCGGATATGGCGTGGACGGCAAGCGAAGGATATCGTTCGATCAGGTGCTCAGCGGAAGTTCGAAGATAATCGGCAGAGATGTCGATGGGAACATACGTGAGCGCTCCGTAAGCGGCAAGCGCGGCTTCGATGAGAATTCTCGTTTTCGCCGAACTCCCGCTGCCGAACTCGACAATTTCCAAATTGCCTCCTACCCGCCGGATAAATTCGTCGGCGTAGGTTTCCAAGATTGCTTGCTCACTTCGCGTGAGGTAGTACTCAGGTAGCTCAGTAATCGTCTCAAAGAGCTCGGAACCTCTCTGATCATAGAAGAATCGAGGTGGCAACGCTTTTGGGGTCGAGTCCATTCCCCGTCGTACAACCTCGCTGAATACCTCCTGCCGCTCTCGGGCCGGAACTATCGTGAAATCAAGCTGCTTGACCATTAGGCTTCCCCAAGAATTCGATGTTCAGCGCATACAGACCCATTACATCGCTCGCTTGGTTCATTTTGCCATACCACGCTTTCAAGGGACATGGGCTAAGTCAAGCACGCATAAAGCTTGCCCGGCCCATGCACACCACGCACCATAACGCCTTCGATATCGGCGGTACGGCTGGGACCGGTGATGAGAACGGCTGAACGATCTGCCAGATGAGTCAAAGCCTCGTCGAGGGTAGCCACGATTCGATCCCTCGGAATGATGACCACATGAATCGGAGGACATAGGCTGGCTAATCGCGACCTTTCAGGACCGCTCAATTCCAATATGCTGCCCGTTTCGGCGACCGCGCAGGAGGCAAGGGTAATGCCAGCCGCCGCTTCCCAGGGATCGCCGCTCCTTTCGAGCCCTAAGCCCAGACAAATCGTCCAAGCATCTTCGTCGACGTAAGCCGACCGGCCTATTGCAGTGATGTCCCCTTTCTCGATGAATTGTCCGCCCTGGAAGAGAAACCGGTCGCGAAACAAGGTTTCCAGGGATAGAATCGGCCGAAGAACGGTTGACGAGCCTGGAGGAACGATCGAGGATGGTGAGGCATCGGGCAAGGCAGCAAGGATCATTTCACGATCTGTCATGCCACCATCCTCGAAAGTCTCGGCCGATTTTGCTGGGAAGTTCCCGCTCGACGGTCCATCCTCGCAACGCAGGGTGCGGCAAGTGCCTGGCAAGCGGTAATAACGTCAAACCGACACTCCATCGGAAGGCCGATCCGCTGCCAAAGGCAAACATTTTCCATGGCGCTAAATTTTTCGCCAGCCGTGCCCGTTGCGCTTCGTGGCGCAGGGACAGCAATAGATCGGGAATAGGGATTTTCACCGGGCATACCTCCTCGCATGCGCCGCACAACGAGGACGCGAAGGGCAGATCTTTGTGTTGGTCGATGCCCTCTAAAGCGGGAGCTAGAACGGCCCCCAGCGGTCCTGAATACACGTGCTTGTAAGCGTGGCCCGATGCTTGCCGATAGACCGGACATACATTTAGACATGCGCCGCACCTGATACAGCGCAGGATATCTCGATATGGGCCGTTCAACACTTTCGAGCGGCCATTGTCGAGCAAGATGAGATGGACCTCGTTGGGCCCATCGCGTTCGTCCGGCCTCCTCGGACCGCGGATGAAATGTGTGTAGACCGTTAGTTGCTGGCCCGTCGACGATCCAGCGAGGAGCCTAAGAAACATGGGCAAATCGGAATCTCGAGGCAAAATCTTCTCGATACCCATTAGGGCGACGTGCACTTCCGGCGCAGTCGTGCTTAGGCGATTATTGCCTTCGTTTTCGACTAAGACAAGCCGGCCGCTCTCGACAACTCCGAAATTGACACCGCTAATCCCGACCCTTGCCGACTTGAAAACCTCTCGCAAGCGCGTGCGAGCTTGCAAGGCGAGCTCTTCCGGATCGGTCGTATAGGGGCCAAGTCCTTCTCGGGCGAAGATTTTCGCCACGTCGTCTCGGCTCTTGTGAATGATGGGAGTGACGATGTGGCTGGGAAGGTCATGGTCGAGCTGAGCCACGAATTCGCCGAGGTCAGTCTCAATAGGTTCTATCCCAGAAGCGACTAGATGATCATTGAGATGAATTTCTTCGGTCGCCATCGACTTCGCCTTCACGACGGCAACGCCGGGGCTATAGCGTTGGCATAGATCGGTGATGACGGCGTTAGCGGCACCAGCATCCTTCGCCCAATGAACCTGAATACCACTCTCGATACATTTGGTTTCGAACTGAACGAGCAGCTCTTTTAAGTTGTCGAGAACGTAGGCCTTTACATTCGCCGCATATTCTCGAGCGGCCTCCGAATCTTCCAGAAATTCTTTTAGTGCTTTCTTGCGGGAAGATATTTTTAAGGCGGACGCCTTGTGAATCGCTCCTTTGACGGGCGAGCCCAGATCCTGGGCAAATTGCTCTACAGCGGGCTCGCTCACGCAATCGACTCCGCCAAAATTTGAGCCACATGCACCGTCCGTAAGGGGAGCCGATTTTTCTTGATTAAGCCGTCCAGGTGCATGAGACAACCCATATCGCTGCTGATCAACGTGTCGGCTCCGGTTTCAATTGCGCATGACAGCTTTTGAAGACCGATGTCTCGGCTGACCGAGTGATGGGAGATCGAAAATGCGCCCCCGAAACCGCAGCACTGCTCCGATTCTTCTATTTCGAGTAGGGTCAGTCCTTCAATTCCGGATAGGAGTTGCGGAGGATAACTGGCCGAATCCAAAATCCGCGCATGACAAGCGGAATGAAACACGGCTGTTCGAGGGGGAATAACGCCCTCCCAGGTCTGGATGCCAAGCTTCGTCACTAGGAACTCACAAAGCTCATAACATTCGGGGAGATTCTCAACCGCCGGCCGCCAACCGCCCACTGCCAGCGTGCCATACCCATGTCGAATCATTGCCGCACAGGACGTGCTGGGCGCTACCAGCGGGATGTCGATGGAAAATTGGGCAAGCATATGCTCAGCCATTACGGCCGCGCTGTCTTGATCTCCGGCATTGAACGGTGGCTGCCCGCAACATGTCTGGCCAGAAGGAAAAACCACCTCGCATCCCGACTTTTCCAAGACCTCGACGGTCGCAATAGCAACCTCGCCATAAAATGCGTCGCACAGACATGTGAGCATGAGCTGTACCCTAGCGTTATCCAAGTCCATCCTCGGCGCTAGGTTCATACGTATTGAGATCGACGGAATTTCTGATGAGGTCTGTGGCGACGCATAGATTGAGGACGGCGCCGGACGCTGCAAATTGAAAAGCTAAATTTCCCATCAAAGTTGCTTCGGCGGGCCCCACGATGACCTTCTTCCTAGTTCTTTTAGCCAGCGCTCGACAAAATTCTGGGCTCGCCGAGCCTCCACCTGAGACTCTTAAGCTTTGAAACTTGCGTCCCGTAACCGATTCCAGTTTTTTGCATTGACTGGATGTGGTAGCGCACAAGCTCTGGACGATCACGGATATCCATTCCTGCGAGCTCGAAGGCAAGACGCTAAGCTTGTCCGCAAATGCTTCCATCATTGAAGGCGGGTTGAAAAAAATTGGATCGAGAAGATTTACGCTTTCAGGCCAATCGCCCGCTTGCCCGATCCAATCGGCGACCGATTGATGCACGCAAAGCTCTTCGCGCAGACGGCTTATGACATAGAATCCCGGAATATTGGCAAGAAATCGCACTTTGCCATCGACCGCTCGCTCGTTTGTGAAACCGGCTTCCTCCGCATCCGAGGTTACCAAAGGTTTATCGAGCATGCAACCCAGAAGGGACCAAGTTCCCACGTTTAGAAAAGCCTGATCAGGATCCAAACTGCCAAGCCCAAATACCGCCGATGCCGTGTCGTGGCTGCCCACATAAGCGAGCTGAACGTGAGGCCCCACTTCTATCAGTCGTCCCGGCATCGAAGGTTGCAGACTTGGAACCGGCCAGCCTGCCAGGTCGAACGCTTCGGCGCACCAAGACCCATCCAAGCCCGTCAATTGCGTCGTCGAGCATTGAGTTGATTCGTAGTTTGATTCACCCGTAAGCAGGTAGGCAAGCAAGTCCGGCAGGATCAGCCACTGGGAGGTATGGGCCAACTCTGGCTTTTCCAGCCTTCGAGCGATCAGCTGGTAGAACGTGTTAAAGGGCTGATGCTGAATACCCGTTAGCTCGTATAGTCGAGCCCTCAGAGATCCCATGCATTCAAAGACCGATTCGTGAGATCGGTCTCGATAGCAAACGACGGGCTGGACCAGGCCATTCTTGTTGACGAAGCCGTGATCTACGCCCCAGCTGTCGATGCCCACCGTCGCTTCGTCAAACATCTCTCCTGCCGCTTGCACCGCTTCGCGCGTAAAGGCCAGCAGCCGGTCGATGTCCCATGTAAGCAATCCATCTTGTTCAGTAGGTTGGTTCGGATGCTGGGCGAGCACCTCATACTGAATCTTGTCGTCTTTGATCCAGCCCTTTGCGAAGCGTATCGAAGATGCTCCCAAATCGACCGCGATGGCGCCATGGCGAGTCATCAGCGCAGGAAGCCTTCTCGAACGCCGCCATCGATAGGAATCGTGCATCCCGTCGTTCTGCTGCTGCGCTTATCGGATGCGAGCCAGGCAATCGCTTCTGCAACGTCGGACGCGCTTACCGTGACTCCGAGCAGTGCCCTCTTGCGGTAGTGCTCTTCCAGCTCGGCTGGCTTGATTCCCAGAGACGCCGCCGTTTGCGCTCGCCACTGGTCGTTCCAAATTCCTGAGCCCTGTAAAACCGCGTCTGGATTCACTGCGTTGCAGCGAATCTTATGCTTTGCCAAATCGCTTGCCGCGGTGCGCATGAGGTGAAGTTCGAAGGCCTTGGCGGCCGAGTACACTGCCGCATTCGAGCCCACCGCAACCCCATTTTTTGAGGCGACGACGACCATGGCACCTCCCGTCCCTTGCCGAATCATCAGTTGGGACAGAGAGCGCATAGTTGTGAAGTAAGCTTTCATGAGCAAGCTGCTCTGAAATTCGTAGTCGTCGTCGGACGTATCCGCCACCGTCCCCCGCCGCGCATTGCCCGCACAAATCACACCGATGTCGATCCCGCCAAATTCCAAGATCGTCCGTTCCATCGCACTCTCGAGCGATGTCGTATTCGTCACGTCGCCAAGCAGAGGCAGCACGTTGACCTTTGATCCAGCGGCTGCTCCAAGCTGCTCCACGCTTTGGGCGAGTTGGGTTTCATTGATATCGACCACGGCCACGCAGGCGCCGACCGCGGCGAGCCTGGTGGCGGTGGCGAAGCCGATACCTTGCGCGCCCCCAGTGATGAAAGCGACCTTGCGGCTGAACTCCTTCTCGGGAGGCATGCGGCGCAGCTTCGCCTCCTCAAGCAGCCAGTACTCGATATCGAACGCCTCCTGCTCGGGCAGCGCAGTATAGCGGCTTAGCGATTCAGCCCCTCGCATCACCTCGATGGCCCGCCGATAAAACTCCGAAGTAACGATCGCTTCCTGCTTTGTCTTGCCAAACGTAACCATGCCCACGCTTGGGATGAGGACGACGCTTGGGTTTGGATTTCGCATCGCCGGTGAGTCTGGGCGCTTGCAGCGATCGTAATAGGCGGCGTAGCTCTTGCGAAAGCCTTCGAGGGAGGCGTCCAAATCGCCTTCGAGGACCATAGGGGCGATTTTCGTTCGCAAGAAGTGATCCGGACAGCTTGTTCCCAGGCGAGAGAGGGGGAGCATCTTCTCGCTCGCCAAAAAGTCCAGCACTGGGCCAGAACGATCGACGTGAGCGATCAAACCCCGGCCTTCGAACTCGACTTTGCCGCGAAGCTCGGGCAAGAGCGTGCCTAGGCGCTGATCCGCGTCCGGGACGACCCGCGCACGCACCTCATTTCCAAATGCAAGGGCGAATGGCTTCTTGCCAATCGCCTCTGCCGCCCGGTTGATCAGGTCCAGGGTGCGCTCGTAGCACATCTGCGAATCGTCGGCCCATGAAATCAGTCCATGAGAGCCCATGACCGCCCCTTTTAGCTTGGGATTGCCAACCAGCAGCCCGCGAAGCATCAGACCAAGCTCGAAACCGGGGCGCTTCCAAGGCAAAAATCCGACTTCCCCGCCGAAAATGTCTTGTGTCAGGGCCTCTGCCGAATCCGAAGCGGCGATCGCAATCACGGCATCCGGATGCATGTGGTCCACGTTGTCGTAGGGTACGAAAGCATGGAGCGGAGTGTCGATGCTGCAAGTGGTGGGATTGAGCCCGAAGGTGCAATGCGAATAGAGCGGAACGATCTCGTCCTCCGTGATGCCCCTCTCCGCCGCGATTCTTTCAAGGGCGAGGACCCGGTCCAGATAGAGGCTCGCCAAGCCTGAGCGCTTCATAGTGCCCAAATCACCGCCTGAGCCCTTGACCCACAAAACCTTCACCGGCTCGCTGGTCAGGGGATCGGGCAAAACGATCTTCGCGCTCGTGTTTCCACCCCCAAAATTTGTAATGCGCTCATCCGAACCGAGGAGGTTGGAGCGATAGACCAGCAAATCGACTGGATCCTGCGCGCAGGCCCGCCCGACATCCCACTTGCTGCCCAATATTTCCTTCTGAGCCATCATGCGGCTCTCAGTTTAGCCCGGCGGAAGCCTTAGACCTCCCCAGGACTTGGAAGCGGCAGGCAAGGAATCCATTTCGTGGTCCCAATTCTCGTTTCATGCTCGAGCGCCTTCGGTTCGCCCCCGCAGAATTTCCCATTTGGAGCGTACTACCGCTCCGTCGGTCAGGTGGGCAGGATGCCGACGGCGCGCCGCGCGTAGAAATGAGCAACCTGATACAATCTAACCAGATGAACAAGCGCGGAACCCTCATCGCCCTTATTCTCACCCTCGTCGGCCTCTCGGCCATGGTGGTCGCCTTTCTCGGCAACTCCAGCCCATACGTGACCGTCGCCGAAGCGAAGGCCCTGGCGGGAGATAACCTCCACCTCGCGGGCGATATCATCGCCGGCACGATGTTTAACGATGCCCAGACGGCCGAGGTGCGATTCGATATTCGCGACGCTCGAGGTGAGGTTATGCGGATCGTCTACAGCGGGACCGCCCCGGCAAACATGGGCGAAGCGACGAAAGTCGTGGCTATCGGCGGCATGGAGAAGGGCCGGTTTGTGGCGAATCGCCTACTCATCAAATGTCCTTCCAAATATGAGTCGGCTGAAAAATCCAGGCTCCCGGCCGTTGGAAAGGCCTAGTGCACGAACTCGATCCGCTCGCCTGGCCCAATGCCCCCGCTTGGGCGATCGCTATCGGCACACTGGGGCGTTGCTTGATCTTCGGGTCTCTCCTCATGTTCTCGTGCTCGGCGCTGGCTTGGGCAATTTCTTTCAAGAATGCCCTTCTCGGTCGGCTGGGGGCGGTTTGCCTGACTCTCGGCGCTCTCGGGCTTCTGGGCGCTTTCGGCTGTTTGCTCACCCTGTTTGTCACCGATCAATTCGAATTCAGCTACATCTTTTCCCATAGCGACAAGCTGACCGAGCTGCGCTACAAGGTGGCCGCCGTCTGGTCCGGGCAAGAGGGCAGCTTTCTTTTATGGGCAACCGGCTCTTCGATTTTCGCCCTGTTGGCCGCCCGACGAACGGGACAATATCGCCGCTGGTTTTCCGTCGCCTACGCGGTATTCCTAGGTTCGCTGGCGGGGATCTTGGCCTACGAGTCGCCGTTTCACCTCAACCTGCTTGCGGGGCGGCCCATTCTGCCCCCCGACGGCCGCGGCATGACGCCCTCTCTGCTGAACTACTGGATCACCATCCATCCACCCACCATTTTCCTCGGCTTTGGATCATTGACCGTGATCTACTGTTGGGCGCTCAGCGCTTTGGCCGAAAGCCAGCTCGACGCCTGGGCGAAGATGATCCGGCCCTGGGCCATAACTTCCCTCGCTTTGCTCGGGCTGGGACTTTGCATGGGAGGATTCTGGGCTTACGAGACGCTCGGCTGGGGCGGCTTTTGGGCTTGGGATCCGGTCGAAAACGCGAGCTTCGTTCCTTGGCTCTTGTGCGTTGCCCTTATTCACGGACTCTTCGTCCAGCTCGCTAAGGGCAAGTGGCATTTCGGGAACGTTCTTCTTGCTGGCAGCACGCTGATTGCCTTCGTGTACGGAACCTTTCTCACCCGTTCAGGCTTTCTTGCCGACACCAGTGTCCATAGTTTCGCGCAAATGGACCGCTCGGCTCTGCGGCTGCTGATTGGCATGCTTAGCGTAGGAATTGTTTCATTCTTATCGCTGTGGATAATGCGACTTCGCCAAGCCAAACGGATGGCGAAGGTGCCGGTCGAGGATTCGCCTTCGGAGGGCCTATTTCACAAGCACGCGTTCTATGGCTTGGCGGTTTGGCTTTCCGTCGGTCTCGGATTGGCCACCGCATTCGGCATGAGCGTCCCCCTGTTCATGACTTTGCTAGGACGGCAAACTAAGGTGGTCGACGAGGCGCTCTATCACAAAGTCGTGGTGTGGTTCTTTATTCCCATCGTCGTGTTAATGGGCATCGGCCCCTACCTCGGATGGCGCGGAATGTCGGCAAGGGCGCTAGCTATCCGGCTTTCGACCATCTTCTGGCTCACCCTCGGCGGGTTGGGGCTGATCATGCTTTGGATTAAGAATCCGGAGCATGGTGTCGGCATTGACATCGCGGACACCGTCGATTTTCCGTTTGGCCTCAAGGTGCCTTTACTACCATGGATGGCTTTCTTGATCGGAATCAGCTTGTTTGGGTTCCTCGCTAATGGGTGGCGAGTCATCGACGTGGCCAGGCGATCGAGAGCCTCCATCGGCGGTCTTATTATGCATGTTGGGGTGATCGTGACCCTCGCCGGCTTGATCATCTCTCGAGGCTTCCAAAAGAAGCAGCAGTTCTACGTCCGCCAAGACCAGCCATCTTTCGCTCTCGGCTACGCCATTTCATACAAGGGAAGGACGAAGGATTATCTTGATCGCAATAATCACGTGCTATTCGACATGGAGGGTAATGGGGAACGCTTCCAAGTTGAGCCTAGTCTGTATTACATTCCCCAAGAAGACAACAAGCCGCCGAGCCCGATGGTTTGGCCCTCCATCCATCGGCACCCCTTTTATGATGTGTATTTCACCCTTGGGGCTTTGCTGTTCGAGGCGACCGATCCCATTCCATTCAAGGTCGGCCAGCAGCAGATATTCGATGGAATCTTAATCACGTACAACAAGATGGTGCGAAAGGGGGAGGCGGGAATGGCGGGCACAAAGTTCTTCGCCGACGTGACTCTTAAGAGCGCCAAAGGCGAAGCCCATGCCCGTCCTAGCCTAGCGATCGCGAAAGGCAATCTTGACTACACACCAGCCCGAGTCGATGACCAATACTTCATTTCACTGGTCAGCATGGACGCCGCCGATAAGACCGCATATCTCCAGTTTCAATATGCCAGCCCTCGCTATCCGGTAGAGCTTTTCTATAAGCCGATGACGATTCTGGTGTGGCTTGGCGCTGGTATCATGACCCTTGGTGGCATCGTGGCCACCTTCTACCGCCGCTCGGCGCTCCGAGGTGCCGCAAAGTCCAAACCCGCCCATGCAACTGAGCGAACTCCTCAAAGCTAAACTGCACCATGCCCGGATCACGTACGCAAACCCAAATTACGTAGGGAGTATCGAAATTTGCGGCGATCTCATGCGGAGAGTGGGTCTTCAAGACGGAGAACTTGTTCACGTTTGGGCGGTCGACCACAAAGCAAGATTGCAGACCTACTGCTTCGCGGGTCCACAGGGAGTGATCGGCATGAACGGAGGCGCTGCCCACTACTTCAGCGCGGGCGATCGCGTGATCATCGCCGCCTTCACCCTATCCGATCAGCCGATTTTGCCTCAGATGGTGTTGCTGGATGAGAACAACGAGATAGTGCGGGATTTAACTCCTTTCAGCGTGGTCGAATGAACGGCTCGAACATCGACGTAGAGGATCTTCTGTCAGAGTCCGGAGCTGTGCTCAAGGGCCACTTCTTGCTATCAAGCGGGCGGCATAGCGATACCTACGTCGAGAAATTTCGCCTGCTCGAGAAGCCTGATGTGCTTTCCATTCTTTGCAAGAGAATTGCCGAGGCGTTCTCGGATTTTGGGGCGGGCCTCGTCGCCGGTCCCACCACCGGCGGTATCATCGTCGCCTACGAGCTGGCCCGGCAAATGCGGTTACCCGCCTTGTACGTAGAAAGCGAGCAAGGCAGAAAAATTCTCAGGAGGGACGCGACCTTGAAACGCGGCTCGAAGGTGATCGTAGTGGATGACGTGCTTACGACCGGTAAGTCGATCTTCGAAGTAATCGAATTGGTCCAGGACAACGAATCCCAGGTGGCAGGAATCGGGGTTTTGATCGATCGAAGCGAGGCCCCTCACGATTTCGGATGTCCGCTCATTGCCGCTCATCGCGTAGAAGCAAGCAGTTATCCTCCGGACGCCGTTCCCGACTGGCTGGCGGCGATTCCTGTTGCGAAGCCGGGCACGCGGCCCTAGGAGATTTCCGCCAGTCCAAAACGCTCGTGAAGCAAACGAACGGCCCGCTCGGTTTCAGATTCCGGAACGAGGCAACTGAGCGAGAAGTCGCTATCGCTCGTTTGCAAGACGGCAATCTGAGCATCCAGAAGTGTCTCCAGGACGCTTAGGAAGACCCCCGGTTGCTGAAGATACTCGTGCCCGATGAGCGATACCATCGTGCAGTTTTCGGTGAGATCGAGGCGGATGGTGCGCACGTTTCTTATGGGGGCGAGAAGCGCCGCCTGCGTTTCCGCTTCGCGCGAGGGTTTCGCCCCCATTTGGAATAGGTAAGTCGCCGATTGGTCGGGCGTCGGCATGACTAACCCATCCAATAAGTCCTCGGCATTTGGTACTTGACTTCTGGGTACGGCAAAACCCAGGCCCGACGGCGACAAGTTCATCATAAACAAATTGAAACCATAGCGGGCCATCATCTCGAAAATTCGAGACTCGATTTCAATCCTGTGCTCCTCCGCCGCTTCCTTAAGATCGAATTGGATATATACGAGTTTCCCGGTGTGGGTGACCCCGGTGACCCGCCGCCCAGGAAATCTCTCGCGTGTTACGATCTCAGTGCCCTCATCGTCGCTAAAAGTATTCTTGACCCATAAGGGAATATGGTACTTCATAGCGATCTCAGCGGCCCGGGGATGCAGGACTTTCGCCCCCAAGTGAGCAATTTCCGCCACTTCGTCGTAGGTCACCTTTCGTAGCGTGGGAGCCTGCTTGACAAAGTCCGGGTCCGCCGTCTTCACTCCATCCACGTCGGTGTAAATCTCTACGCTTTCCGCCCCAAGGGCAGCCCCCAACGCGGCTCCGGTTGTATCAGAACCACCACGGCCAAGCGTAGTCAATTCCCCGCCCGGCAGCCCATCACCTGATACATAAACTCCTTGAAAACCGCAGACGACGGGAATAAAACCTTGCTCCAAGCTCCGAATTACCCCGGTTGGAATAATGCCCACGATACGCGCGTTTCCGTACACCCCGTCAGTTCGGATTCCTGCTTGCCCACCTCGAAATGATTGGGCTGGGTGGCCGAGGGTTTTGAGAGTGTGCGAGAAGATCACTGACGAAAAGATTTCGCCACAAGCCATCATGAGATCGAGTTCGCGAGCGTCGGGCACGACGGTTGGATCGATCTCTTTCAGAATCTGAATCAATGTGTCGGTTGCGTAAGGCTGCCCTCGTCGGCCGATAGCGCTCACCACAACCACCGGAGCGAATCCTTGCTCTTTCGCTTGAGTCACGCGAATTGCTGATTGCAGCCGAGCCTCCGGGGTAGCTACGCTGGTGCCACCGAACTTCATGACCTTGATCTTCATGAAGCGCCCATAAGATCCCGCCTCAACGTGGCGGCCAGGCTCTCCGCATCATCCGCGTTTACAACCAATAGCGCTCGATCGTGCATATCGCTCAGATGATCGATCCTGGCTCCTGCCGTAATCGCCCGCGCAATTATTTGAGCATTCAAACCTTCCTCGTCGCGCATGTTTACGGCATGAACATACACGATACTCCTGCCTGGTTGAACGCTTAAGGCTCCGCTTTTCGGGTCTAGGGTAGACCGAATCTTTGACGCAAAAGACTCCGGAACCACAAAGGAAAGACCGCCTTGCGTAAACTTGAGGAAGTCGATGCTTACGCCCGCTTTCGCTACCTCGCGCAAAACATCGACCCGGCTCGAGGCGATAGGCTCCGGAAGGTCTTGGACGTGTACTTGCGCAAATCCGCTGCGAATTTCCACCGAACTTGGCCCCCGCCGTTTCTCAAATTCAGTTCCTGACTGATCGGCCATCGAAATACATCCGCCCGGTCGTAGTTAACCTCAATGGCAACCTCAGATGAGGTTAAACCATTTCTTAACCGGCGGACCGGTTACAGGTGGCTCATAGGTCAATCCATTATTGGCGTTCAGCACGGCGAGAACGACGATGATGAGGTCAGCCAGAATTAAGAACGGAAGCAGAATCAATCCCACCCCACAGGTTACGGTAAAGAAAACAGCCAGCGCGACGGAGACAATGATGTCGAACATCAAGCATTGGATGGCATGGGAGAAAACGAAGGGCTTATCCTTCGCGATGATGATGAAAATGAGCGGACCGACAATCCTGAGCGGAATGCTCAACACCCACGCAAGCATGGCAAACGTTTTCTCTTCTTGAGTCGGCATAGGCACCTCCAGACAGCCAAGCTACGGACGAACGGGAGATGGAAGGCGATGCTCGCATTTATTGAATCTTGAAAAGGATCGATCGACGAAAGGCCTGAATTCGGACGATTAGGCCTTTTTGTTCGGCATCCAAGAGCAGCCCGATCCATTTCACGCTAAGGTCTGGATTCGACCGACTCCACGCTTCAAGTCGAAACGGCGTCTCTCCGATCCACAACGCCCGACTTTCGGGGGTTTGGTAAGCCAGGTTTACGTAAGCGTGAGTAAATCCATGCGACTTCATCCACGCTGCATAGTCGAGCCCATCGACAAGCGATTCGTAAGGGATAAAGGTGCTGTGACCCGGATTTGCCCAGAAATACGGGACATCCAGAAAATATCCGAAAACTTCATCATACAAAGCGACTTTGCCGTCCTTACATGATTCGTTCAGTGCCATGCTCGCGCCGAAAAAAGGCACTCGTTTGGTTAAGTACTCATCACGACTCTCCCTTCCCAACACGACGGGCAACTGATCATCGAGTTGATTAGTTTTTAGTAGCCAAAATGAATAAATCGCTTGGGATACACAGAGTGCTGCCAGCAATAATCCCATTCGCTTTCCAACTACCGCTTGCCCAAATAACACAGCAAGAATGATCGATGATCCCGTTAAGTAGCGGCTCTGCTGGCTGAGAAAAAACCAAAAGACCAATCCTATAACAATTGCCCCCAGCAAGAATCCTTCTCTCGTCCCGGGCCTGCCGCGAGCGAGCCAAGCTACCCCGGATACCAGGACCACTAGACCCAGGGCCCCCATAGGAACTCCTCCCCCTTGCTCTTGAAGCGGATTTATGTAC
The DNA here is from genome assembly GCA_038225245.1 of Fimbriimonadales bacterium. Taxonomy (GTDB): domain Bacteria; phylum Armatimonadota; class Fimbriimonadia; order Fimbriimonadales; family Fimbriimonadaceae; genus JBBREX01. Next base: position 31,175 of record JBBREX010000002.1, read on the forward strand.
CGGCCCGGTTGGTAGGCAAGGCCAAAAACGGCGTGCGGCAAGGCCCTGGCATCGCGGCCTCGTGGCGTCTTACCCACCCCGAAGGTTTGTTGTTCTTCTCGATAGATATCGGCTCGCCATTGGTCCCAGCCTCTACCACCAAGATGCTCATACAGAAAAGGATAGACCGGGTTTCCTGTATTGATCATGTTGCGAATGTACCATGGGCTTGCGATGATCAGGGCCGACACGGCGAGAATCAAAGTTGATCTAATGGCCCTCCAACGGTCGCTTCGGCCGACGAGGCCGAAACCCAAGAGAAGAAGTACACACGCGGTAAGCGTCTGAAGCCCCGTGTACTTGCTTGAAATGGCTCCCGCAAGCATGGCAACCGCTAATGGCAGTGTGATCGAACGGGCCCCCACCGACAATCGTTGGTAGGCCAATTCCGCGCAATAGCAGGTCCCGAAAGCTGCGAAAAGTCCATGAACGGCATCGACGTAACCCGTTCCGCTTTCCCAGAGTAAAACGGGCACGCTACAGAACGCAAGCAGCGACCACCAAGCGGCGGACGTGCCATACCAGCGCCGAGCAATACCAAACACGGCCAGCATTCCAAACCCGAATCCGACCAGCGTAAAACCTTTAGCCCCTGACTCTCCACCCCAGCTCAGCCCCCATAGGTATAAGTTTTCGATGAGAAACGGGAAATTACTTTGGTGTATAAATGGGATAAATGTAATTTCGCCGCGATGTAGCCACAGCTTCGGGGCGGCGAAATGATAGGCCAATGAGTCCCAGTCCATCATGTCGGGAGGGGCTAGGGCAGCCACCAACGGCACGAGCGATAACAGCAGGCAACTCGCCAAAACAAGCTTCCATTTAAACTCGGGCGCCTTGAATCTCAGCTCGACAATGGCCTCCGCAGTACGAATCCTATTTTTCGAGTAAGCGATCACAAGGGTTAAAAGGACGATCAAAACCGGCACTACGACCAGATTCGGAAGCGAGCCGCGAATTATCCCGAGGAGTCCGCAATAGCCAGCAATGGCAAGCCCTATCAGCCCCGCTACACCATAGCGTTCGGCAGGATCCAACGCGTCCAGCCATCGCCAAGCGGCCACTCGAACTGCGAACATAGCGCAAACAGAAAATGCGAAGGTAAGGAGCAGGCCGACCATCGGGCGGAGTATACGCGCGAACTGCCTTTCACAAGGGAGTTGGGTAATGTCTCGACGTGCTGCGATATTGGAGAATTTATAAGACTTTTTTCCTAAGCTCGCTCACCCGGGAAATGGAGTTCCGTGCCAATTTCTTTGCCAAGATTCTACAAAACTGCGTCTGGATTGGGTTCTTCGTCCTGATTATCCTGGTCGTATATCGGAACACGAATTCGATCGCCGGTTGGTCTCGGGGTGAAGCGTTTGTACTTGCCGCGACCTGTTTTTTGATGAACTCGGTGGCCATGGCGCTCTTCTTTTCTCTTCAGGAAATTCCCCAACACGTACGCATGGGAACGCTCGACTTCATCATTACCAAGCCAATCGATACTCAATTCTGGATTTCCATTCGCAAGTTCAACTTCGACCAAATCGGAACTTTCCTCGCTGGTGGCGCCCTGGTTCTGGTCGGAACCGCAACCGCCGGACTTCATCCGACAGCGGCTCAATGGCTGGCTTACGCAACTCTCACGGTGGCTTCAACCGTTCTTTTTTACGCTTTCAACCTGGTCCTCATGACGCTCGGGATTTGGTTGGTGCGGGTTGACAACCTTTGGGTTTTGGGAGAAACCGTCATGCAGATCGCCCGCTATCCGCTCGATATCTATGGTGCTGGAATTCAACGGGCGCTGACCTACGCGGTTCCTCTGGCATTCATTGCAACCGTTCCCGCCCGCCAACTGGCCAAAGGATTCGATGCAACAAGTTTGGCCTTGGGCATCGTTTGGGCGATGGCCTCTTTCTTGATCGCCCGAGGGTTTTGGCGTTTTGCCCTTACCCATTACACGAGCGCTTCCTCGTAGCTTAGAATCCGAAGCCGGTTCCCGATCCCACCGCGTTTCCACGTCGGCCCACGCCGAACGGTGTATCGAAGGGAAGCGCTTTTATCCGAATAAAAAATGCGATTTCAGTTCCCGATCGAAACCCGACCGGATTATTGATGATCTGCAAGATGGCTTCCGTGCAGTGCATATCGTAAATAAATGAAAAATGCTGAGCTTCGAATTGCTTGTTATAACCGTTGTAGGCAAAGAGGACGCTCGTGCGAAGCCTTCCCCATTTCAGTCCATCGGCAAATAAGTTCACATTTCCCCAGGTGTGGCGGAGGCCGTCGTACCGCGATCCGGCGCTTAGAAACCCGTCGGCAACCTGCCAACCGAGGTCTAGCCGAACATTGCTCCAAGCTTGCTGAAAGGTGTCGTAATTTGACTGCGCTCGCAATTGGAATACGGATGTCGGCCGCCATTCGGAGCGAATACCGATAGTTTGCCAGGGCGTTTGTCGCTCGTCCAAACGCAAAATATCGTACGCGGTTTGGGCGCTTAGCAACAGGCTACGAAGAGGACGAACGCTGAGATCGGCGGTAAATAAGTTGGTCTTGCCGGTTCGATCGATATTCAGGGGCGAGTATCCATAGGGTCGCAAGTAGCTATATCGAAGTCTTAGCGCCGTATCCTTGCCGAGCCGATAGCCGTATCCCAAATCCGTATTGAGCAAGTATTGAGCGGTATTGTCACTATAGACGCCCTGTCGGAAGCGATTCGACCAATCTACGGTGGCATTGCCCGACCGTTGCGTCGTCTGAGTGTTGAATTCAAAGTTGGAGCGTGTAACCGCCTTTTGGGAGCTGCCATCTAAAAATTGGCCAACGGAGAACTGGGTCTGGAACGGCAGTCGTCCACCCGACCGTTGTCCAAGCAATCGACGGGAATCCGATCGAAGGGTAAAGAGGGGCGTGCGGTCGGTAGGGCTGAAAAAATTATCGATAGCGCCGATCGGAATGCTTCTTTGATACTCCAGATCGGCACTTAGCTTGTGAAAGTCCTGGCTGCCTCGGAATTTAACGTCGAGCTGCTTGCGCTCCACACTTTCAGAGGTATCGGATGCCGTCCGATTTCGGTTGAGGCTCATGTCAAGCGAAGTCGTTAACGTACTCGTGATCTGCCTTTGATCGGCGAGCCCGACAACCTCTTGCACCGAACTAAAACCGCCTGATTCGCTGCCACTTCGAAGATAGCTTAACCTGCTGGTGCCACCCCGCCACGGCAAGGCGAATCCAGAGCGAAGGAGCAGCTGGGCGCTAGATGGCGAGGTGAGATAATTGTTGCGCTGATAACTACCGTCGAATGAAAAGTTCCCTTTGAGCAGATCTTGGCGATGTTGCCAGCTGGATGAAAAGGTCCGAGGCCCCCCGCTCAGTGTGTACGCTTGAGCACGCCCTTCCAAACGACGACCAAAGTAGTTGTAGTCGCCCCCGATGCCGACGCCGAGTTTGGTGAAATAATCGACCCGCGTATCGAAGAAATCATCTCCGTGTAAAGGGGTGCCAAACCGGCTCTTCACATAGTAACCCTCATCTGGGCTATGTCCGAATTCGGGCACATAGCGCTCCGAATATCTTCTTAGCGGAATCACCAAATATGGAATCCGAAGAACCGTCCGCCCGAGGATTTGTACTCTTACATCTCTCAAAACGGCTCGACGACCCGGCTTGATATTCGCCTTGCGAGCCAAAAACGCATAGTGCGGATCATCTCGATCACAAGTGGTCACCAAAGCATTCTCATAATTCGATTCCTGCTCGGTTCCCCCGCCTTCCTCACCTCGAATGAACAGATCGCTCAATAATCGGCCTTGTACGAACGAAGGCCCCAGCCGCGCATTGCCATCGAGAAACCGGAACGAACGATCTTTGAAATTCACCGCGATCCGGTTGCCACGCACTACCGCATCCTTGCCCACGAGTAGCGCATTTCCAGTTAGGGTAAAGATTTCCGTGCGACGGTTGCCATCAATACGGTCCGCCGAAACATCGTAGCCTCGAAAGCTCAATTTGACGTTGCGTACCGCGGAGAACTCATCTCCCGTTCCTGTCGTGCGGCCCGCCGAGTGAAGGTTAAAGGCGTCGGAGATATTGGGATCGGGGGACGGCATTGGCCTTTGATCTCCAACTTGAGGGAAGCCTAAAGGCTCGGTCGGCTTTCGCTGGTCCAGGGGATCAATTTTGCCTTCGCGCCGCAATGAATCTGCGATGACTCCGAGCGCAGATGCCAGGCCCGACGTCTGGCCGAGAACGTTGGGCGCTAGGAAAAGTCCAATCACCACGAACAAAATGCGGCGAATCGTCATTCGGCACGACGAAGGGCAACAAGCCCCAGGACAAGGAACAACACATTAGGGAGCCATGCTGCCGCCACCGGACTCAAGAGTCCGTTCCGGCCAAGCACTTCGGTTGAAATGACGAAAGCATTGTAGTAGATTAAAACCATAAAAATGCTCAGAAGCACCCCAACGAAGGGACCGCTGCGGGCAAGCCACACGGCAAACACAGGACCGGTAAAGGCAAACACGAGGCATGCCGCGGGCACGCTGAACTTGATCTGATAGGCGAGCTCCAGATTGGTTGTATCGATCTTTTGGTGGCGGCCTTCGGCGATCGCTTTGCGCAAAGATTCTGAGGTCATCTCGGTTGGCTGAGGGGGGCTAAAGAAGTCCTGAACTCGAATGGGCTCGTTGATGACTAGATCCGCTTTGGCGCGGGCATCTATCAGCGTGTCGCCCTTGATGACCCGTACATAAGGCTCCTTAAGCACCCACACTCCGTCGGTATAACTACCCTTTCTCGACTCGGTAATGATCGTCTCATCGGGTCGAGGCCTTTCGATCAGCATGATTCGATCGAGGAGAATCTGCGAACCGACGCCCCGCTGAATTGAGCCCACGCTAACGGAGTAATTGGAAAGGCTGATCATGACATTCGACTTGAATGTCGGAGCGGCCGCTTTGACGATCACCTCTTGCCAAAGCCGGTTTGCATGGGCCTCGCTCTTCGGCATCACTCGGTCCACCAGATAGTAATTCAAGAATGCGACAGCGGCCCCGAAAGCCGCCACCGGAATCACCACCCGCAGGATCGAGACTCCCGCGCTGCGCATCGCGGTAAGTTCGCTTTCCCTGGACAGGCGCGAAATGGCCAAGGAAGAAGCGAGAGCGACCCCCACCGGCAGCGTCATGCTCAAGAACTGGGGCGTCCGAAACAAAACCATCTGAAAAATAGCAGAAAGCGGAACATCATTCAGCCTAACCTCCTTCCCCTGGGCAATCAGAATGTTGGCCTGGAACATGAGGACTACGGCGACCGTGCCAATGAGGAAAGGCACCATCATTTCGCGGACGATATAGCGGTCCAGCCGTTTCATACGAGGACTTTGTGATCCACGATAAACGCCCGCACTAGCACAAAAACCCCCAGCGTTATCTCGGCCACGATCAGTAAGACGCTTGGCAAAGGCGGAAGGGCCGCCGCAGTCATGGGAATTCCCGCCAGGATCAATACGGCGGCCAGCCATGACGCGATAAGGCGAGTGGCCGTGCCCGAACCAACCCATTTGCCCTTCGCGTGATCGAGCAAGTAGGGCGCACCACATGACGCGCAAAAACAGGTCCCCGGGGCGTTCTCGTTTCCGCACCGCAGGCAAGGCAATGGTTGTATAGGATCGGATGAGCGAAGATGGTTCTTCCACACCGAAACCATCCTCAGCTCTTCCCGAAATAGGCCCGGATTGGCCCCGCTAAGAGCGTTTTCGGCCACCGCAATCGCGGGTCCTACCATGCCGCGGGTGTGCAACACTCGAGCTAATTTCATAGCCGCCCCCAGATTGTCGGGCCGCTGTTGCAACTGGGAATATGCGCTTTCCACCTCTTCGATATCGATTTGGGCGAGCGCATGCTTGGTCAACTGAGCCCGAACGAAGGGAAACATGATGACGGTCAGGACAACGAGCAAGAACAGAAGAGGCGATAGCGATGGAACTGGGGGCGCTACCGTAAGCACGCCGAGAGTAATTCCCACCCCAATGCTCAGCAAGCCGAAGCCGGTTTCCACATCGCCTTGAATGGTCCACCAAACCATAGAGAGCACCCAGATCGACACTGGTATCCAAACCAGGCACCCGCTCATAAACCCGAGAGGATTCGAGGCTACGCGTTCGGCGAACATGATTTGCTCTCCCCGGGCTTAGGCTCCGCGTCTTCAATCTCTTCCCCTTCTTGAGTGCCTTTGGGCTCATTCGCTTTCCCGTCGTGGCTGCCAAATCGGAACTTAGGCTCGGTTCCACTGATCAAGCGCAAAATATTCGGCCAATGACGGACAAAGATGAACATAGCGAGCACGATGTAAGAGATCTCCAAGGTCTTCGGTTCGTGATAGAGCCATCCGAGAGTAACAAGGCTGAGCGCCGCGCTCAAGCTCGAAAGGCTGACGATTCCGGTTAATAAGAATGGAACCGCAAACACGCCGAGACAAGAAGCGGCAAGCATCGGTGCCGAGCCGAGGACTGCGCCAAGACCCGTGCTGATTCCTTTGCCGCCGCGAAAGCCGAGAAAGGGAGAAAGAGAATGCCCGAGCATCGCCACCATTCCGCATGAAAAACCGAACTCTCGGCTATTGAAGGCCACCCAACCGGCCACTGCTGGTAACAGCCCTTTCAAGACATCGAGCACGAATACTAAGATTCCCGCGCGAGGGCCACAGCTGCGACCCACGTTCGTCGCCCCTGTGCTCTTGCTTCCGATGGAAAAAAGGTCCACTCCGTAGGATCGGGCCACGTATACCCCGAATGGGATTGCGCCTAATAAATAAGAAGCAACGAGCAGAGCGACTTGAGCCACGGATAAGCTGAATTATGATCGCTTCGGATCAACGGCTAGGCCAACATTGCACATGCTCAAGAGCCATTTGAGCTTTTTCGGGCCATCCTGCCTGGGGGGGGCTTCAAGGTTGTGTTAGACTGACGCCATGCATGCACTGCGTTCCGTCTCGCTCATCTTTATTTGCCTGATTCTCGCCGCCTGCAATAAGCGAACTATCGTAGGCTCTTGGGAGACAACGTCCGACGTGAATGGCATGAAAGCCAATCAAACGATGACGTTTGAAGACGACAAAGGGGTTACCGTCAACTTCAAGGCCTCCGGAGGCAAACCGCCGTTCGATAAGATGAGCCTCACGATTAATGGAAAATACGAAACAGACGGCAAGACGCTGACGATCACCCCCGATACAATGAAAGTCGACGGCTTGCCTGATCAATTGAAAGCGATGGCCGAGCAATCCTTCAACGCGCAAAAGAAACCACAGTCCGGAAAATTTGATTGGAAATCGGACGACGAATTTACCTTTACGCCCGACGAAGGTCAAGGCAAGGGAATGACGGCAACATTTAAGCGCAAGAAGGCCTAGCCTTTTGATGCCCGAACCTTTCGATCGCTATGCGGTGATCATGGCCGGCGGACATGGGGAGCGCTTTTGGCCCCTCTCAAGTCCCGGGCGACCCAAGCAATTGCTGCGCATCGCTGATCCAAAAAGGTCTTTGCTTGGTTTGGCATTGGATCGAGCACAACTCGTCGTCCCCCTCAGTCGAATCTATATCGCTACCTCGGTAGATTTGGTCGGCCCAATTGCTCGCGATATACCCGAATTCCCTCGAGAGCAAATCCTGGCCGAACCCTGCAAAAGGAACACCTCTGGAGCACTTAGTTGGGCAACCGCGAATATTTTGGCCCGGGCTCCCGAGTCGGCCGCGCAAGGTTCTATTGCCGTTCTTGCCTCCGATCACATTATCCAACCGGCCGAGGACTTTCAGCAGACCTTGCAAGCAGCCTTCGAGGTCGCCGAATCGTCTGGCGCCCTCGGAACAATCGGAATAAAGCCGACGCGGCCCGAGACCGGCTATGGGTATATCGAGGTCGATACGTTAAGAAATATTACCGCAGACATTGCCTGCTTTTATGCCCAAAGCTTTCATGAAAAGCCAAGTGCGATAAGAGCCAATGAGTACTTACAGGATGGTCGATATTATTGGAACAGCGGCATGTTCATTTGGACAATTGGATCATTTTTGGAGGAGTTGAGTCACGCGGCGCCTGCTCTCGCGAATGGGGTTAAGTCGATCGCGGAAGCGCTTGCCAAGGGCCAATCGGATCAGGCTCGCGTTGAATTTGAAGCGTTGCCGGATATTTCCATCGATTTTGCGCTAATGGAAAGGGCAAGAAATGTCTCTATGACAGAATCCAGCTTTTCATGGGACGACCTGGGGTCGTGGGATTCTCTCCGTCGAGCGCTACCCGTCGATCATGAAGGCAACTTGCAGATTGGCGATGCGGCGGTCCTCGATTCCAAGAACTGCCTAGTCGTGAATGATAGTTCCAACCAACTTATATCAGTGCTTGGCGCCGAGGATATGGTTGTCGTCGCTACCGAAAAAGCGATCTTGGTCTGCCCAGCCTCGCGAGCACAAGAAGTTCGCAAGATGGTCCGACATTTGGAATCCCAAAATCGCGACCGGGTATAGTTCTTCCTTACAAAACATTCCCTTGGTCAGGGAGGGGTTCTATGTCCACTACAAACTACGAGCAAAGTTATCTTTACCGGTTGCGTCATTCGGCCGCTCATCTTATGGCTCAGGCGCTTACCGAGCTTTATCCCGGCATCAAGCTCAGCATCGGTCCACCGATCGAGAATGGTTTTTACTATGACGTCGATCCCCCTGAACCCCTGAAAGAGGAAGACCTTGAGGTCATCGAGCTGAGGATGCGCGAGCTCGCCGCTCTCGATCAGCCGATCGTGCGGCAAGCGGCGAAAGACAGAGAGGACGCCCGCAGAATCGTGTTGGAGGAATGCACACTCGGCCAAGGGCCAGAAACTGCCCTTTACAAGCTCGAATTGCTTGACGCCGTGCCCCCTGGAGAGGAGATAAGTTTCTACGACCAGCAGTCGTCCAAGAATAGCCGCCTTCATCGCTTTATCGATCTCTGCCGGGGGCCGCACGTCGATTCCACGGGAGAAATAAAGCATTTCAAGCTAATGTCTTTGGCCGGAGCTTACTGGCGGGGGGATGTTCGCAATAAGCAACTTACTCGCATATATGGCACCGCTTTCGAAACAAAGGAAGCGCTCGAACAGCATCTGCACATGCTGGAGGAAGCCAAGAAGAGAGACCATCGACTCCTTGGCCGTGAACTTGGGCTCTTTATGTTTTCGCCTCGAGTGGGTCCCGGTCTCGCCTTGTGGCTGCCAAAAGGCGCCGTATTGCGAGAAACGATGACCGAGTTCTTGCGAAGCGAACAGGTGAAGCGGGGCTATCAGCCTGTCGTTACGCCCCAAATCGCCTCGGTGAAACTTTACGAAAAGTCGGGGCACATTCTGACATTCAGGGACAAGATGTTTCCCTTCATGGAGGACGAGGAAAAGGAAACCACCATTCTCAAGCCCATGAATTGCCCATTTCATATCGAAATATATGCTTCTCAGATGAGATCGTACCGAGACTTGCCGGTTCGTCTAGCGGAATTCGGCACCGTCCATCGCTACGAACAAAGCGGCGAAGTCATGGGAATTCTTCGAGCGCGAGGCTTCACCCAGGACGATGCCCACCTTTTCGTCCGCGAAGATCAGTTGCTCGATGAATTCGTCGGCGTCGTGGAGCTAATGCAGACTGTTCTCGAGAAGCTTGGCCTTAAAGATTTTCGAGCCCGGCTCGGTACGAAAGATCCGCAGGGTACGAAATATGTCGGGCACGACGACAACTGGCAGCTCGCGACTCGGGCCATCGAAGAGGCATGCCGGCGAATGGGCCTCGAGTATGAATTGTCCCCCGGAGACGCCGCATTTTATGGACCTAAGCTGGATCTCATCATAAAGGATGCTCTGGGTCGAGACTGGCAGATGGGTACCGTTCAGGTGGACTACAACCTGCCAGAGCGCTTCGACCTTGAATATGTTGGGGAAGATGGGAAGCCCCACCGGCCCATCATGATTCATCGCGCGCCATTTGGCTCGTTGGAGAGAATGATCGGGCTGCTTACGGAGCAATATGCAGGCGCTTTCCCCCTTTGGCTTGCCCCAATACAGGTCGCCATTTTACCGATAGCCGACCGGCATGTAGCCTATGGCGAAGCAATCGCCCAGTTCCTGCAAGGATTCAAGACCCCGGATATCGAGATAACCGAAAGTGCAGAATTTGCGCCAATAAGCGGCCACTGTAGTTCGCCTATCCGCGTTCATATCGACGCCCGGCGGGAAACTCTTGGAAAAAAGATCCGGGAGAATCAAAAGCAGAAAATTCCCTATATGCTCATCGTAGGTGACCGAGATTTGGAAGCAGGCACGGTCGGAGTTAGAAGCCGGGAGGCCGGCGATTTGGGCGCTATGAGCGTGCAGGAGCTAGCAGACAAGCTGACCAGCGAGCTGTAAAAAGTGGGGGATTAATGCGTGTCTCCCTAACCTGGATTGCATGAACCTCCAACAAATATGGAATGTACCCTCGTAGGGTTTCTATGCATCGCAAAGCCTTTACCCTTGTCGAGATCATGATCGTGATCCTCATTATCGGGATCCTGCTTTCTATTGCCGTGCCCAACTGGCTGAGCTCACGAGAGCACTCTCGAAAACAAGCATGCTTCGGTAATCTTAGACATATCAACGACGCGAAAGAGCAATTCGCGATGGAGAATCGATTGGATAACGGCGCTGTCGTTCAACCAAGCGATCTTTGGCCCACCTACTTAAAAGGGGCTCTTTTTCCGGAGTGCCCTAATGGGGGGACCTACACCGTCGGAAACGTGGGCACCGCGGCAAACTGTAGCTTTCACGGCACGTACTAGTATTTCACTCGCGGCGCAATGCCTCGACTGGATCTTTTCGAGCGGCGCTCAGGGCGGGGATTAGGCCAAATATTCCACCTACACCGACGCATGTGAGGAAAGACAAAACCACCGTTGGCCAGGTTATCATCGGCTTTATCGGCGTAAAGCTGAAAAGAAAATAGCAAACCAATCCGCTGATGGCTAGACCAATCAGACTGCCAATCGCTCCGAGCATGACCGCCTCTGCTAAGAATTGTTGAAAAACATTCAATGTCCGTGCTCCGACCGTCTTTCGGATCCCGATCTCCTTAGCTCTCTCATTAACCGACATGAGCATCACGGCCATAATCCCGATTCCACCGACAAAAAGTGCGATAGAAGTCAAGCCCGTCAGCAGCCAGGTTAAAATACTCATAAGTTTGTATACAAGCTTTAACAAATCCTTTTGAGTCAACACCGAATATAACTGGCGATCAAGCCGCTCGCCTAGCGCGCGATCCACCGCAGAAACGAGTTGTTTAGGCTCTACATCGGGAGCGGTCTGCACCATTATTCGGTGAATTTGTGCGTTTCCAGTCTGTTGCCTGAATTGTTTGAAAGGGATGTAAGCGATGTTTTCGAATCCACCCATAGAGAACAAACTATCGTCAGCTTTTTTATCTCTGGTCACCCCAACCACCCGATATTTGCGCGAATTAATGGTAACAGTTCTACCCACCGGAGATTCAGTTCCAAAAAGATTATCGCGAGCCACCGAGCCGATGACGCAAACCTGAGTATCCTCCTCTTCGTGCGTAAACGTATGGCCAGACGACAACTCTACAGGCCTAACTTTGAACCAATCTGGATCGGCGGCGATTATGAATGTGCTTGGACTGGCTTTGCCTCGGTAACGAACTCCCCCTCCCGCAAAGACAAGGGGAGCCGCCCTTCGCACCCCTGCCACGGCCCGCACGCGCCTGACGTCATCGTCGTTGAGGTAGCTCATGCCCGCCGCGTTTGGCGAGAACATGGAGTTATCGGCGACGCGAAATGGCAGGACTACAAGTAAGTTAACGCCCAAATCATTAACTTGATTGGTAATGTCCGCTTGAACCCCCTTCGCGATGCTTATCAACAGGACGATCGCGACCGAGCCGACGGTTATGCCAAGAGCGCTCAGCGCAGCACGCTGACGCTGCTCTCGCAAGCTTGTCCATGCGGCATAAATATTAAGGAAAAGGGCCGCCACGGCAAATTCAACGCGCTTTGGAATAGATTCGTCGCCCAAATGGCGCGGCTGAAGGGACTCGAACCCCCGACTTTCTCCTCCGGAGGGAGACGCTCTATCCACTGAGCTACAGCCGCGCTCGGATTCGTCAGCTTACCAGCAAGCTGCCTTACTTGGAGTCTGGCTTTTTGCCTTCCGGATTGCCTGAATAGCCGAGCTGCGGATCGTTCTTGCTTGCGTTGATCTTCAGATTTGGATCACTCGGATCGGGCTTTGGAGGCGCGCTATTGCATCCTCCCAGTAATCCGAGACCAACGATAGCCAAGCTGATAATTGCTTTCTTTTTCATGGTTAGTCGGCGTTTGGCCATAAGTATTGAAACACTTCAGTGTTATCCGAAATTCGGCGGGTTTTGAGGTATTGAAGAAAATCTAGGACTTTGGAATGGCCGTCCGAAAACGTCACCACCACTTGTCCCATGTCTTCCAGATAACCGATGTATCGCCTCCGCTTCATCAAGTGGCGTCCCAACGGCCCGAAAGTCTGTTCCCCATATTCCGGATAGAAATTCCTCACGTAGTACGCGAAGGTTTGATTGGGATCAATGCTGCTGGCAAATTTCAAAAGCCACCAATCGGGAGCGGTCGAGTCAGTAAATAAAGTCATCTCGGCAGGATTGTGGATCGCGGTCAAGCTGATCGTCGAAGCATCTGCTCTTTGCCCGGTCCAGTTGTTGTCCCTGT
>JBBREX010000003.1:0-41328 GCA_038225245.1 Fimbriimonadales bacterium
ATCGACCACTTTGGCAAGCCCGGCCTTTTATGAAGCGAGACATGGGAATAGAATTGGATGCGCAAGATGCCATCCGGTTTCAGGATTCGGCACATTTCTTTGAATGCCGCCTCCACCTGGCTTAGCTTCTGGATGTGTTGAATTACAGCGTAGGAGTACACCACATCGGCGCTTTCGCTCGAGTGGCTCGAGCGACCCTCCCCGTCGAGCGTGCAAACAGGGTCTGCTTCAGGCACCATGCTTCGGCACAAGGCGACCATCGACGGTGATATGTCGATGCCTCCACAGGAAAAGCCGCGATGCGAAACTTCTCTCAAGATCCTGCCTCCGCCACACCCGTATTCGACCAGGCGAGCCTGGCCTGGTAAGAGCTTCAGCCGAGCGACCACAGGATGGATAAAGGCCTCATAAAATAGCTTTCCTTTGGCAAAAAATCCCTCGAGATCTTCAGTAGACCATTTGGATGGGTCGGCCCCTTTTTCGCTGAAATCTTCGATCGACATGATCGCCCAAAGGGGGTTGATCTGGGCTTTTTCTTCCCAACTGAGCTCATGTTTGAATGATTCGTCGATCACGTAGGCTTCCGTCCAAGATTAATTGTATCTCCCCGGCAGTCGGGCATTTTCCTATTGCCTTACAATAACCTCTTACCAGACACTTGCTAATTCGCGCGAAGTGCTATACAATATGGGGAGACGCGGGGTTTGATCCCGCTGCGACTCACCAACGCACTGTCGCCTTACCCGGTGGTGCCGTTGGGCTATCTGAAAACTTGAGAGGTCAACCGTGAAGTCCCTATTTTCTTTGTCACTCCTCGTTGGAGCGGCGATCGCCCATGCATCCTATCAGATGCCCGAAGAGTACGTTCCCCATCAGGTGATCGTAAGCTTCGGAAATTCATCTCTAGCTCAAAAGAATTCAGCCAACCGGCATATCGGCGCCACCGTCGTAGAAGAGAGCTTGAACCATGACTGGACGCTTGTTAGCATCCCAAATAATATGTCGGAGCGATCCGCGATCGACTATTACAACTCCCTTTCAAACGTGCGCTATGCAGAAGCCAATGGTATCTGTCACGCCGCATTTACTCCCAATGATCCGTACTATCTGAACAACGTCCAGTTTGGCCCGCAGCTTATCCATTGCCCCGGCGCATGGGATGTTACGCAAGGTTCGGCTGGCGTAGTCATTGCGATCATCGACACCGGCGCTCAACTGACTCACCCGGATTTGGCCGCCAAATTTGTCGCCGGATACAATTTTGTGGCCAACAACACCAATCCCGTCGACGATAACGGCCACGGCACCCACTGCTCCGGCATTGCCGCCGCGGTCACGAATAATGGCCTTGGAATCGCCGGTGTTAGCTTCAACTGTTCGATCATGCCTGTTAAAGTGTTGAACTCAGGCGGTAGCGGAACTTGGACGGCAGTTGCTCAAGGCGTTAACTTTGCCTGGCAAAATGGTGCGAAGGTCTTGAGCATGAGTCTCGGCGGAACCGGTGCTCCTCAGTCCCTACAAGACGCGGTCAATGCAGCCTGGAACAACGGCGACATCGTAGTCTGTGCAGCTGGAAATAACGGAAGCACCTCCGCCTTTTGGCCAGCCTACTACACCAACTCCATTGCCGTTGCCTCGGTCGACTCCAACGACTTTCGTTCGAGTTTCAGCAACTACGGCGATTGGGTCGACGTAGCCGCTCCCGGCGGCAACGTTTATAGCACCTGGCCAACGAATACATACACTTACCTAAGTGGCACTTCGATGGCGTGCCCTCACGTCGCTGGCGAAGCAGGTTTGCTTTGGGCGAAAAACGGCACAAACACGCCGGTGGCCGACATTCGAAACTTCATCGAATCAACCACCGATAACGTGGGACGCTACGGGATTCACAATGGCCGTATCAACTGTGATCGAGCAGTTCATGCAGGGGGGCCGACGACGGTCTACCCGACGAGCTACGGCGTGTTCCGAGGCGTTTACGACTCGGGAACGGTTGCCGACCTTCTTGTCAGCGATGACAGCTACCTGGTTGTGCATAACGGAGTCACGGCGCTTAGGACCGAGTCGCCGATTACGATCGACTTCTACGGCACGTCGCCGGTGGGAGTACCGACGAGCATGAGCCTTCAAATGGAAAACCATGTTTCCATCAACGGTCTTACTCAACGCATGTCGGAATACAACTATATAGCAGGCACGTACGATCTGGTCGATACAGTCACTGCTTCAACAACGGATATAGTTCGAACGGTTAATATTTCTGGACCATCGAACTACGTGGGTACGAATAACACGCTGGATGCACGACTTTTGATCCGTGCCGATGGCCCCGTATTCACCGCTACTTGGAGGAGCTACACCGATCAGGTGAGCTGGACGATCCAGTAAATAGATCCATAGTTCTGGCTTAGAGCGGAACTAATACCAGGCTCCCCGGTCTCGATCGGGAAGCCTGGTTTTTTGATCCTTCGGTTTCCTGAAAAACTTGTCCGCAGCCCGTAGAGTAACACCCCAAGGGCTTCCGACAATTTAGGTTGGCGGCCCGATGGGAACGTCTCTGAGCTTAGGTGAAAGGATGCCGATTTTCGCGTACACTGCCCTCGATACTTCCGGAAGGACCGTCAAAGCGGTTATGGAAGCCGACAACGAGACTCTGGTCCTCGCAAAATTGCGCGATCAGTCGCTACATTGTCTTGAAATCAAGCAAACCCGCAAGGGAAGAACCGGTTCCTTAGGTAAGAAAAAACTCAAGCCGAAATCTTTGGTTGTATTTTCTAGGCAGTTCGCGACAATGATTAACGCTGGCATTCCGATCCTGCGGTGCCTAGACATTCTCTCCAACCAGACTAAAGACGCCGCCCTAAAGACGGCGCTCGAGGCAGTTTCGCTCGACGTCAAGGGCGGGCTCACCCTCAACGAAGCGATGATCAAGCATCCTTCGGTTTTCAACAAACTCTACATCAACATGATTCGGGCAGCCGAGGTCGGGGGAATTCTCGATATCATTCTCGATCGGCTCTCGGGATTTCTCGAATACGAGTCGGAGATTCGCGGCAAGATCAAGGGCGCGATGATGTATCCCGTTCTCGTTCTCATTTTCTCCACTATCATGCTCTTTGTCTTGTTCAGCTTCGTATTGCCGAAGTTTAAAGAAATTTTTACCGGTATGAACGTAGAAATGCCCGCGATGACGTCAGCGCTGTTCGGCATGGGCGACTTTATGCAAAAGTTTTGGTGGGTCGTTCTCCTGATGGCGTTTGGCAGCTTTATGGGCCTGAAAATGTGGGGAAAGACGCCAAAAGGGCGGTATCAACTCGACTTCATGAAGCTTAAATTGCCCGTCGTGGGGGAGCTCTCATTAAAAATGAGCGTGGCTCGTTTTACTCGAACTTTTGGAACGCTTATTAACAGCGGCGTCCCCATGATGCGGAGCCTCGAGATCGTCGGCGAAACCCTGGGCAATGTCGTTCTGAGCAGTGCGATCGATGCTACCCGAACCAGCATTCGAGAAGGAAACAGACTTTCGCAACCCTTAGCGGCGAGCGGTCTATTCCCTTCGATGGTCATTCAAATGATCGACATCGGCGAAGAAACCGGAAAGCTCTCCGAAATGCTCGTCAAAATTGGCGATTTTTATGACAGCGAAGTCGAGTCGACCGTGAAGGGTCTGACCTCAATGATCGAACCCATGCTGATCATTTTCATGGGCGTCGTCGTCGGATTCATCGCAATATCGATCATGACTCCCATCTTCAAGCTGGTGAGCAGCGTGAATTAACGCCCAGTTACCCTTTTTTCAACCAACAAGGAGGGGGCCAAGAAGGTCCCTAGCCTAATCGCCGAAAAGGAATTTCGGCGCAGATGATTCAACGGAGTGATGAATGTCGGAACCACTGACGGATTTCCACGATTCTGAGGGATTGGTAACGCGGTACTTACAAAATCCGCGACCAGACCTAAAGGACATGATCATGGTGCAGTTCGCGAGCCTTGTCGAACGCATCGCTCGACGCTTCGCCGGCCTAGAGCCGCACGAAGACTTGGTACAAGTCGGGTTTATTGGCTTGCTCAATGCGCTCAGCAAGTTCGATCCCGAAGCGGGAGTGCGCTTCAATACATACGCCACTCACCTCGTGGCCGGGGAAATCAAGCATTATTTGCGCGACCGATCCCAGACCATTCGCCATCCCGCGTGGTTGCAGGAGCTGAGATTTCGCGTCCACAAGGCGGCTGGCTTGCTGCAGGGGCAATTGGCGCGGGTTCCTACCGAGCTTGAAATATCGGAGGAGCTTGGGGTTAGCGAAGCAGCGGTCCGCGAAGTTTATCAAACTCAAGAGATGCTCAAGCTCGGCTCCCTCGACGCTACTCCCCAAGGAGACGACGATGGCGCCGAAGTGGACAATATCGACGCCGCCGATTACAGTCCCGAGCAGATAAGCGTGGAAGATCGAGTCGTTCTCGAGGAAGCGATCAAGCAATTACGTGACTTGGAACGCCAAGTTCTCGTCCACTTCCACTTCGATTCGATGAATCAGACCGAGATCGCCCACAAGCTGGGGATATCGTGCAATTATGTTTCCCATATCCTCCGCCAGTCGCTTGCCAAACTCCGCCGCATTTTGGCTAACGAAGATGAGCTGGATCGAAATCTGAAGCGACACGCGTCCGCGCTCGAAAATGACGTCATCGATCCTACGACGGGCGCATATAATGAAGATTATTTCCGAAACCGGCTTACCGAGGAAGTTCATCGAGCTTCCAGCCACGAGGGGGCCCTCTCCTTGGTCCTGCTGGATTTCACCGGTATGCAATCCCTGCTGAGCTTTTACGGAGAAGCAAGCGTGAGAGATTTCCTCGCCGATGTAGCCGATTTTCTGAAGTCCGCGGTACGTAGGCTGGATGTCGTGTGCCGTTTCGGTCCTACCGGCTTTGGAATTGTCCTTCCCGCAACCGGCTCGACAGTCAACGTGATCCAACAACGCTTAACCGCCAAGGTCGACACCTGGCTTACGGGACGGCATGCGCCGAACGGGCCTATTCAGACTAGGGTAGGATTTGCAATGTTCCCTGACGACGCGAGAACCGCGGAAGAGCTAATCGCCGTTGCTCTACCTGAGGCCCTTGAAGAGAGTCTGGGTCAGGCGATGAGCGAACCAATACCGCGGCCACGCAAGAAAGCCGCCTAATTTATATTATTTGTGAGATATCCGTGCAAAAAATTATCGCATTCATAACTTCTGCTTGGGCCATGTGCTCGCACCTCGACAAAATGCTGTTCGACCATTACCGGCGGTTATGGAGCACCTAGCCTAAGGTCTCTGCCAAAATGCGGCAATGCCCCGCACGATCCAAGTTGCACACGACTTTATTTGTCCTTGGTGCTGGATCGGATTTTTTCAGGCCGAGCAACTTCGGCGGCAGTTTCACGTTGAAATCGAGTGGGTCGGTTATGAGCTCTATCCCGACGAGTTAGATTGGCCGGCCCCAAACCCGCCGAAAGGGGAACAGGACAGCCTCCGACCCAAAACTCCTCGCCGCCTTGCCCTGGCTTATGCGGCGCAAGGAATGGATCCCCCCATCGTTGCCCTGCCCCAGCGGATGCGTTCTCACAATGCCCATGAGGCCGTGGAATTTGCGAAAACCGTAGGAGTAGCCGACGAATTGGTGGCTCGCCTCTACCGAGCTTATTGGGGTCACGGTCTTGAAATCAACAGCCCAGCTGTGCTTAGGATGCTTGCCACCGGATTGGTCGACAATTTGGCCGGCATGGAGGCGAAGATAAGCGAACGGCGCTTCAAAGAAAAGATTATCGGCTTCGATCAGCCAGCCTATGCTACCGGCGTATACAACGTTCCAACCTTTTGGATTAATGGAGATCGGTACGCGGAACAGCCCTATCGAGTTTTGGAAAGGGCAATGGCATCCGAAGGGCAGAGCGTTGAAGCGCCCTATGGCCAACTATCCTTTCCCAAAGCTCCAGAGGACCGTCCTGCCGTCGCAATCAATATGGTCGCCACCATCGACGGCAAAACGGTCACCGGCGAACGTGAAGAGCCAGTCGGCGACCTAGGATCGAAAATAGACCATGCCGCCATGCGTAATTTGCAAGCGGCAGCCGACGCCGTTATGATCGGCGCCGGGTCTTTGAGGGGCACGCCGAACCTTTGGTACCCAGAGCGCCTCCGTCGTTTCGTTGTCACTCGTTCTGGCAAAATCGATATGGGGGGCCGATTTTTTACCGACGCGCCCGAGCAAGCGTATGCAGTGCTACCGGAAAACGGTCCAGACTTGCCTGGCGTGCAATGCTTGCGCTTTGGGCGCGACAACGTCGATCTAGCCGCTGCCCTGAAGCATATGCGTGACGAGTTGGGAATTCTCGCCCTGCTTGTCGAAGGAGGAAGCGAACTCAACGGTCAGCTTCTTGCCGCCGGTCTGGTGGACGAGCTATTTCTGACCGTTGCCCCCAAGGTGAAGCTCGGCCGAAATATTCCCACTTATGCGGGTGGCGATCCCCTCCCCAGGCATTTGGTTCAAGATTATCGGCTGATCGAAGAGCACCAAGTCCGGGACGAAATATTTCTTCGATATGCGCGAGTGCGAAATCGATGATCAATGATGCGCCGGTTAACATCGCTCGCGTAAAGCGAAAGCCTCTTGCCGCCAGCACTTATTTGGTGCGAAATGCGGGCAAGACAATCCCCCTCACAGGAGTTATCGTTCTTGCCGTATTGCTCGTCGCCGGCATCGTTTCCATGATCGATTCCATACCATTGAGTATTCGCACCATCTACCATTATTCGAAATCGTCGCTGGGAATTACTCCTCGCGGTGACGCCAGCCTGACCCCTGCTTTGCGTGCCGAAATCGAGCGCAAAGCGCCCGTCAAGCCCGAGCGTACGATGCTTTGCCGGGTCAGCTCGGCAGTGGTGAAGAGCATCGTGGGAAAGTGGCCCTTTATTGTGATCGCGATGGCCCAAAACGATATGCGATTCTATCTGGCCAAGCTTCATGCGACGAAGCTTGCCGGCCGGCTCCCCATGCCGGGCGCCCCGGAAGCCTTGATTAGCGAGCCGGTCGCGCGTAACCTACACCTCAAGCTGGGTTCGAACCTTTTGGGACCAAGCAATGCCGACGCGTATTCACCCAATAACGTTAAGGTGGTCGGAATCGCTCAGACCGATGAATGGCTCATGGTGGGAACCATCGAATATCATCGCGCATACCATTACCCGCCGGTCGACGTGCTCTTGGTCTTCGCCCGAAATGCTGAGGAGCAGTCCGTATTGGACCACTGGGCGGAGAAGTATTTCAAGGGCCGTCGCGCGCAGATATTCGCTTACCACGAGCTCGAAAAAAATACCAATGAAATGTTTCAGACCCTCTACAAAATCCTCAACGTGGTCATCGGAACCCTCGTTCTCGTGATCACTTTCATGATGGCTATGCTGATGAACATCTACCAGTCGCAGAGGGTACAAGAGTTCGGTTTGCTTCAGGCTCTCGGCTACACAAAGCGCCAATTGCTTCAAAGGGTCGTTCGGGAGAGCTTGATCGTGGTCGTTGTGGGGTGGGCTCTCGGCGTTGTGGTCGGCTTTGGTCTCCTCAACCTCGTCAAAGTCGTGCTGATGGACCCTCAGGCTTATGCCCTGGACACTGCGGACCGAGTTGCTTTCCTGTACAGTGTGCCGATTCCTATCGCTATCTTTCTCGCCGCTAGCCTGACCGTGATTGGCCGATTTCGGCGGTTCGATCCGGTCGGAGTGGTGGAGCGGCGGCTCGTATGATCCGCGCAGAAAAGGCTTCCCTGGTGTACCACGACCACGGAAAGGAAGTGTTTGCTTGCCGAGAGGTGGACCTGGCCGTGCAGTCCGGAGAGTTTCTTGGCATCCTAGGACCTTCCGGCTCCGGCAAGTCTTCCCTTCTCTATCTCTTGAGCGGCCTCAAGACGCCTTCGTCCGGCTCGGTTACCTACCAATCTCGCCGTTTCGACACCTTGAACGATGAGGAGCGGAGCCGCTTGCGATTGAGGGAATTTGGGTTCATTTTTCAACAGCCGTTTCTGCTGGGTTACCTTTCCTCTCTCGAGAACGTGCTCGTTGCACGGCCCGGCGAAGAGCGCGTGGAAGAGGCAGCCGAATTGCTCGAAAGTCTCGGAGTCTCGGAAAGAGCGCACCGTCTACCCCACGAGCTCAGCGTGGGAGAGAAGCAGCGGGTGTGTGTCGCACGCGCCCTCCTAGGTTCTCCCAAGGTGATCTTTGCCGACGAACCCACCGCGGCACTCGACCATCGTAACGGCGAACAAGTGGTCGACCTGCTCGATCGGCACCGTGGAGAAGGTTCACTGGTGATGGTCACTCACGACCCCAGCATGCTCGCCGCCGCCGATCGAGTCGTGTCTCTAATCGACGGCAGACCTGAACTTCCGCTGGATCGAGCATCAGCCTTTTAGAGGAGGTGGAGGATCGTCTGATCCCCCTGGGAAGAATGGGAACTGCGTGGGTGAAGAAGCCGGCACAACGACCGTGGTCTTATGCATCAGCGCCTCCTCGATAACTTGTCGGAGATCGTCGAAATGGAGCCGTGTTTGATCTTCCGATGCCGTCTTGCCACCCTTGCGCAGCATGGCAAGCTCGGTTCTAAGCTCGCCAATTGCCCGAGCTCTCAAGTCTGACGATTTATTATTCGTAAGTCCAATGAGTGCCAGCACGTAATTCCTTTGCAGAGCGCGGCGGTAAAAATCCACCCTTGGAGAACGGTCCATGAGTTCTGTCCAGACGCCGTGTCGCAGGTCGGCAAGCAATTCCGGTACGGAATACGCTGCGGTTCCCGTGGAATATGCTTGCTCGGACATCCTCGTAAGGCGCGCTTCCGATAGCAAGCCGCTTATCAAACGCTGCTGGCTGGCGCTTACCCTAGTCTAGCCCGCCGCCGGACTTAGATTGCTCATTATGGCGGGCGGAAAGTGGAACCCTGGGGTTCGAATTAACTGGTCGATGATCAAAGCGACCGCCTTTTTCTGCTGCTCTTTCGGAACCGGCGCAAAAACGACGCCTCCCCGCCCCGCGTGGTAATCCGTCATGACGGAGCCACCAACAATGGGCACCAGATGGCGCATCTCGGTGTTGTATTGACCCCAGACGATATCGTACATCTCGGATAAATCTTTGTAGTCTTCGCCAGGCTTAGTTGCCGCTCGCTCCAGATAACCCATCACTCGCTTTAAATTGGCGATACCCAGTCTAGTGGCTTGCACTCCGTCAGAACCCAGGTCCTCACTTTGCTGGGAGGGGTCCGAATCGAAGTTGGGGTTACTGCCGAAGCGTATCTCAGGTCGGTTGATTTGCTCGGCCGCCCATCGATCGAGCATGGGTTTTTCGTCGCCGGGGTTTTTGGCATTTGGAATCGGCGCATATCCCCAGTGAATCGCGAACTCGTCGTAAGGCCCGATCATGGGAATCAACCGGGCCCCATCGCCTGGCTGGGCGACATAATTAAATCGGCCATAGTCCATGATGCTGGCTTCGTCGCCGTTCTTATTCGTAAACTTCGGATCACGAAGCTGGGCAATGGTATAAGCCGAGGAGGCCTTGAAGTTGTGCTCCAGCCCGAGGGTATGGCCCACTTCGTGAGAAACGATGTAGCGCAAGAGCTCGCCCACCAACTCGGTCGGCAATGGAAGCTTCTGCGCTCTCGGATCGCTTGGCGAAGCCTGAGCGAAATACCAATCATTGGCGAGCTTCAAGACGTTATGCCAAACGATAATGTGAGCAGAGATAATCTCGCCGCTGCGCGGATCATGAACGTTCGGCCCCATTGCGTTTTCGGTAGTCGACGGCGCCCAGCGAATGACTGAGTAGCGAGCGTCTTCGCCGCTCCAATCCGGATCGTTTGGCGCATCCATAGCGACAATCGCTTTTTTGAATCCCGCTTTTTCGAAAGCCGGCTGCCAGTCTTCGATTCCCTCCTTGATGTACTTGCGCCATTTCTCCGGCACTTCGCGGCCTACATAGTAAACGATGGGCTTGACCGGCTCTGACACCTCAGCCGTTGGATCCTTTTTCTCCAGCCGGTGACGGGTGATCAAACTACGATCGGCGACCCGATTTTCCGGTGTTCCATAGTCTTGATAGGCTTCGCCGAAGAAGCCCACGCGGGAATCCCAAAGACGTCCCTGCATGGGATGGTCCGGCAACAGAACCATGCTGTACTGCACAACTCCCGTGTTGCTGGGGCCCCCTCCTCCACCACCACCACGCCGACGACCGCCTCCGACGACAACCGCGGGCTGATCGTTACCCCGAAATGTGTACGTAACGAGAACGTTCACATTTGTTGGAAATGTCTTTGCGTCTTCGAGGAAAGTACGGGCGGGATCGACGGAGCCATTGCCCAAGTATCGCTTCACGGAGAATTCGGAAGGATCGCTGGTTAAGTATTTGGACACGTCGATGACTGGGCTACCTTCAGGGCTATAAGCTTCGACATCGAAGACTTGGGCGATGGGCTCGACATTGGCGGTTTGCACCCCAACCTTGATCGCTTCCCCTTCGGTCGCCCGCATGGAATAGTTGACCGTCCTAAGCAGGATTTTGTCCCCGCGCTTGACCCAGCGCACGACCCGATCGCCCGCCGACGTTCCGCCATAGCCTCCGATCGGAGTTTCCTTAAGTTCGGTGACCCAGAGGAAATCCTTGCCAAGCACGTTCTTGGGGATCTCGAACAGCACCTTATCGTCTTTGCGATGAACCTTGAAAACTCCGTCTTTCGTGACAAATCCTTTGGCCACCACTTCAGCGTATGGCTTCGGCCCGGTTGGCTGAGGCGTCCTGGGTTGTCGACCTAAGACGGCAGGAGGCGGCGTAGGCGGCTGGGAGTCCTGCAAATGGTAAGGGGGGACAAACGACGCGAGAATTAAGGATACAAAGAATGGCATTGGTTTATGGCTCCGGTCAAAGATCATGGAGGCCGTAACAATTGCCGGCCCTGTTCGTTTTACCGCGTTTTGAGCTTTTGTGGGCGTTTCCGTTGTATGATCGGGAAGCGCCGTACGTTTGGCGGGGCAAGGAATGGGTGTGAAAATGCAACGATTCACTTTATGGGCTCTGGGATTTGTGATGGTCTCGCTTATGGCAGGCGGGATGGCGCGGCTTGTTTTCGCTCAGCCGATTAGCCGCCCTGCCGGTTCGGATAGGGCATTTGAGGCTTTCAAGGGAGCGCTGCCCGGCGCCACCGTCACCGCGGTGGAGACCCCAAAAGACTTTGGGGCAGAGGCGGCGGACGGGGGGCCGCTCTTTTTAACTTTCCGATACACCCAAAATGGCATCTCGGGCGAAGTACCGATCACCCAAGACGGGCTGATCATTCGATTGAAGCGCCCCATCAAGAAGTCCGAGCTTCCGAGAGCGGTCTCTGCGGCCCTTGGTAAGGCAGCAAAGGGCGCTCGCATAACGAGTTACGAGGTTCAAGAAACGCGCTCAACTCTAAAATACGTTGCGCTTCCGACGCCGAAAGTTTATTATCTAATCGAGGCGGATCAACACGGCAAAATGTATCGGATGGCGGCGAGCGCCGGCGGAAAAATTTCCGGCTTCCATTCCATGGAAAAGGAGGTCCCAGAAAAGGACAACGACGCAAAGCCGCCGGTCGATCCTAAGAAAATCGCCATACCTCATGGCGCGGAAGAGGCGGTCAAGGCAACGGAAGCGGCTTATCCGGGGGCGGTGGTAATCGCCGTCGAAGAAGTCGGCTACGAATCGGGCACCGGAAACATGGCCGTGCTTTACTATGAAGTCGAGTTTCCCTGGCACGGGCGAGTGAAGGAAGCACACGCGACGCCGGACGGGCTGATGCTCGACCAAGATCGGCGAATCGAGGCAAGCGAACTTCCCGATCCCGTGCGTCAGGGGGTGGAAGCAAGGCTTCCAGGCGCTTCTCTTACCAAGGTCACCGCTTTGGAGGATCATGCGGCCCCTAAATTTGTGGCGCTAGACAATCCTGTCACCACCTACATCATCGGTACTGAAGCTAAGGGGAAAGGCTCTTCGCTCCGGTTTGCCAGCGATGGAAGCAAGATCCTGGTTTTCGATCCAAAGACTTGGACGAGGAAGTAGACACGACTCGCCTTCGTACTAAGCCATCTCTAACTGCACTAGATGCGTCGTTAAGCGAGGGCCTGGTGATTGCTTCAAATCCAGAGATTGCGAAGATTATTGAGGGCCTTCGGTTTCCTTCGCCAGGATATCCGCCCATTCCCAAGGCGAGCCGTCGTCCTCATGCTTGCAATACACGTAGCATGGCTTGTCGCTGTCTAGGAAATAACGCGCCCAAGCCTTCAATTCGTCGGAAGAGTATTGGCTCTTGCGGAGACGCGCATAGTGGAATTCGGCGGTATCCCGACGCTGCGCGGCGGCTTCGTCGGTGTCCGCCGCCACCCAACCGATTCTATGGCCCTTCAGAATTTCTTCCACTTCAGGCGCGTGCCACGATTCGTGCCGAAACTCGACCGCCCATTGAAGAGTTCGGGGAAGGGATGCGACGCCCTCGATCTCGGTCGGCAGGTTCGTGGCGAACTCGCTCAGCCGCTCGTCGTTGCGTTTGAGATTGGGCGGGAGCTGGATGAGCAGCGGTCCGAGTTTTCCCGCCGTCGCCAGTGGCCCCAGGCGCTTGAGCATAAACTTCAGGGAATCGAGCGAATCGAGCTTGAGGCGGGACATGTGGGTGATCTTGCGGTGCAATTTGAAGCTGAAGCGGAAGTCTTGGTCGGATTTGGCATTCCATTCTTCCACCGCCTTCTCGCTGGGCATTCGATACCAAGTCCCGTCCATCTCGACGGCCCGATACCGATTTTGGTAGAAGCCGAGAAACTCTACTTGCTTGAGCTCCGGCGGATAAAACCGCCCCTCACCCTGCCAAGGCTTGTACGAATAGCCGGATAGCCCGATCCATACCTTTCTCATTTTCAGGCTCTATTATCACTCGGATCAGGAATCGGGGGTGGGAAGAGAACTGGGTTAGTGACGGTTAAGCGGCCTACCGGGTGAAAGTCAGGGGGTTTTGGCCACCGGGCACCATTTTAACTGTCAGCTTCTTTCGATCCTCACTAATTGTAAACGTCATCGGCGATGTCTTCTTTTTGGGAGGTTTGCCGTTTTCCCCTTTCGTAATCGCTAAGCTGAGAATGGCCGAGGACTCCGACCAAGTGCCGCGCAGCGAAAACATTCCGGAATCAATGATAAAGCTGCCGTCATCCTCGAGGTCGAGAGTGCTCCGTTGCTCGGCTGTTGCGAGATATTCGTCCTGCTGCTGGCGGCTCATTCGATTGAAGCTAGGAGGCAAGGTTACACCGGCGAGTTTGCCTTTCCACGATCCTGTGAGGTCGCTCCTTGTGAAAATGAGTGCACCCTCGTCGTGAGTACCTGGCTTGCCGTAGGTGAGCTTCTTCTTGTCTTTGCTGATCGTGAAGAGCATCGGCTCAGCAGCCTTCCTTCCACGTTTTCCATCTTGCTTTTCAACGAAGAGAGTAAGGACATTTCTGGACACCCGCCAAGTACCATCTAACCAAGTCTTGTCGGTTTTCATCAAGAACGTCTTGTTCTTCCGAAGGTTCAAGTCGGTTTTCTGTTCACCGACATCCATGGTAGCCAAAAACTTTTTCTGATTTTCGGGGCTCATCTTAGCGAAATTCGCGGGCTTTTTCAAGAGTGGGAGCTTGCCTTTCCAGACGCCGGTCAGGTCGTGGCTTGCCAGCGCGGATAATCTTATGCAGGCAAGCGATATCTGTACCGCGGTCCGGAGAAAATTCATGTTTCGGAATACTACCTGAATAAATTGGATAGAAGACCTGGCTGCCTCCCCATTTGAGAGGAAGAACCGGTTCACCGGCTTTCGTTCGAAGCTCTCGAAAGGCTAATAGACAACCACTAGGACCTATTTGCCAAAGGGATGTCCGCCGGGACAATGCTGAAATATTGGGTGAGTTATTGAGACAGTTTATTTGTCGGGCTAAGCCCCGGACTCGTCGGAGGCGTCCCGATCTAAGTTAAAATATGGAGCCCTCGACGAGAATCGAACCCGTGACCTCTTCTTTACCAAAGAAGTGCTCTGCCGCTGAGCTACGAGGGCATGTGAAGACGCGAAAGATAAGGTACCTCAACGATCGGCCCCAGCAAGGGAGTGAGCCATCGGGGGTCATGGTGAACGGGATAGTCATCCTTCCGCATGTGGCAATATCTCCAAGTGCTTAGTTTGCGCCCCGCTAAGGCCACCGATGCCGAATCCGTGACTGAAATCCGAAACGCAGTGGCGGTCGACTTGACGAGCCGTCTAGGGCAAGGCTATTGGAGCAAAACGATCAAGGTCCGCAAAATGCGAGACAAACTCTCACAATGGACGGCCGACCTATCGAAGCCTTCGTACTTCGTTGCTGAATCGGAGGGCGAGCCGGTCGGCTTAGTTGCGTTAAGCCGTCGCGCGCCAAATTTCTGGCGCAAATCGATATGGAAGGAACCCTTGGCGGAAGCGGTCTGCGTATTCGACCTCAACGTCGCTCCCGGCGCTCAACGTCTAGGGGTCGGAACGTTTATCATGCAGTCCATCGAAGAACAAGCAAAGGATCTCGGCATTCGCTGGATTCGACTCGACTGCTTCGAGGAGAATCCCGTCAGTCAGGCGTTTTATCGCAAGCTAGGTTATGAGGACCGGGGGCGGATCATAGTGGGAGGGGTGCCTCTACTAATGTTCGAGCACGAGGGCGGCTAGGTGGTGGGGAGTGCAGGATTCGAACCTGCGAAGGCATTCGCCGACAGATTTACAGTCTGTTCCCATTGGCCACTCGGGCAACTCCCCAGCGAGATTTCATGATACCTTTAGCCCGATCGAGCCTAAGTCCAGAAGGCGTTTATCCTCGAGTATGGAGCCCCAGGCATCACCCTTTTCCTTTAGGCTCTGGACAGCAACCTCGAACGTAAAATCGGTCGGATAGATTTCCGGAAGCTCCTCCCAGGTAATCGGCATGGACACGAATGCGCCGGGCAACGACCGTGGAGAATAAGCGGCGGCCAAAGTTTTACTTCGAGCGTTCATGTTGTAATCGAGGAAGGTCTTACCGGTCCGCTTAACCACACTCCACTCGGTGGTCACTTCGTCCGGATACTCGCTGAGGATCAGCGTAGACATCGCTTCACAGATTTGCCGAGTTTGGTCGAAGGTCAGGGTGCGCTGGATGGGAGCGAAGATGTGGATTCCGGTTTTGCCGGTGGTCTTCACATAGGGAATTAGGCCGATCGCTTCAATCAGCTCTTTGAGATGCATCGCGACCTTCTTCGCGTTATCGAAGGCTTGATGATTAAACTCCGGCTCTTCACCCTCCTTTTCCTTGCCTGAGTAGAGGTAGGGGTCCATGTCGAATGAAATATAGTCGGGGTAGTTGAGGATCGATTTGTCGATCGTTTCTTCCGACCCGGTTGTTTGGATGCTCAGGTGAGCACCGTCCGGTTCTTTGGCGATTCGAGAGCCCCACACGTGGGCCTCTAGGCTTCCGATTTGCCCAAGCCACAACAAGGTCGCGAGATTGTTGCAGAGCACATATTTGTGATCCTCCTTCTTGCTTCCCGAATACAGCTCCAAGGTTTCCACGAAAGGCGGCAATTTCGCGTCCCAATGCTTTTGGAAGAACCTTTCGCCCTCAATGCCTTCTGGCATGCGGATCATCGTGAATGGCCGATCTCTCAGATGAGTAAGCATCGCATGGCCAACTTGAGCCAGATACTTGAGATAGTCCCTCTTGCAAATGGCCTCGGGCAAAACCTCACTCTTGGGCCAATAAACCTTGTCGAGGTTCGTAACCGGAAGTTCATTGCCTTCAATTTCGAGGACGATATTTTGTTTATCGCGATCGAGCTGTTCCAGAAGACTTGCATCTGCCATTTGAAGTCCGTTACCTCCAGCCGCGGATGTGTCAGCAGTGCCGATAGTGGCCCTCTGCTCCACCGTAGCTTGCTGCAGAGGGACATCGTCGCGCACTCTGACAAAGACGGGATGTCTCAGTGAACCATCAGGTGTCCACTCGGAATACTTGACCTCCACCACGATTTCCGGCTTGACCCATGTTCCCGATTTCGCGGGCAATTTGGGAACGAACGGACAATCGGATTGGGTGAGCGCTTCAAGCCGAGACTTGAGATTGCCAAGATGCCCGTCGTTGAAACCCGATCCTACGTTGCCACAATAGGTGAACTTGCCATCCTGTAAGATTCCCAGCATGAGCGATCCAAATGAATCGGTGCGGCTTCCTAGTCCTTTTTTCCACCCTCCCACGATAAACTCCGAGCTCTTGAAGGCCTTGACTTTGCGCCAAGAGTCGGATCGTCTTCCTAGTTCGTAACGGCTATCCTTTCTTTTTGCTACCACCCCTTCAAAACCCGCTTGAACGCTGACGTCGAACATGGCGTGGCCATCGCCTTCGGAATAGGCGACGGGGCTGATCAATTCGTGGGAAAGCAGTATTTGACCTAACTTAAGCTTGCGCGCTATCAGTCCGCATGCCCGCATATCGATTCCTTCCAGAAGCAGGAGATCGAAGGGGTGAAAAATGCTCTTCATGCGGGCGGTCTCTCGCTCGATGTCGCCCGCTTTTTCTTGCTTAAGGCGCGTGATCGTGTTATAAAAACTTCCCGCCCCATCTTCGCCGTAAGCGATGATTTCGCCATCCAGCACCGTGTTGCGGAGGCGTTGAGCTTTCAACGCGTTGGTCAGATCGGGAAATTGGCGCGAAATATCGAGTCCGTTGCGCGAAATGAGCTTAACCTCGTCGCATTGAATCAGCGCTAGGCATCGAATACCGTCGAGCTTTGGCTCGAAAATCCAATCGGGGTGGTCGAAGGGCTTGTCCGTCGTGGATGCGAGCATCGGCATCAGCTTTGGCGGGAGAGCGGTCTCTGAGGTGGCTTGCTCGACGCATCGAAATTGACGCGCATCGGGGGGAAGACGCCCATTCTTTAGGTCCTCGACGGTCAGTCCGCTCACGGCCGATTGAACCAGGTCGGTAAGCTTGCGGTCCTCGCTTACGTAGGGGTCTCGGTGCTTGATGAGCAGCCAATTCTTTTCGTCTTTCATACGAACCAGCGTCCAACTGCCTTTGGCCTTGGAGCCTCGAAGAAGAAAGGAGAGTTTTCCCTCAGCCAAGGATTTGCGGACGTGGTCTTGCTGAGTTTCCCGATCAGCGGTGCACATTTCTTGCGGCTCGTCGGGCTGATAGATTCCGGTGTCCCAGAGAATAACCTCGCCACCCCCGTATTCGTTCTTTGGAATCAAGCCCTCGAAAAGCAGGTAGTCGAAGGGGTGATCCTCGACTTCCACGGCAAGATGCTTGTCCTCGGTATCGAGGGAGAGGCCTTTGGGAACAGCCCAAGACTTGAGGACTCCGTCGAGCTCGAGTCGCAGGTCGTAGTGCAGCCGAGTCGCAGCGTGCATCTGAATTCCAAATAGCAGCGGACCGGCTCGCTGGGGCAAATGATCGGCTGCCGGCTCCGGCGTCTTCTCGAAGTGGCGCTTCTCAGCGTAATGTTCGAGGGGCTTTTTCATGAAGCACTGCTAGCTGGCCTTTCTTTCTTCTGTACGCTTCTTTTTCGCCTCGTCGAGACTCTTGCGCAGCGCTTCCATGAGGTCCATAACTTTGGGCGACTCGGGCGCTGATACCACTTCCTTGCCCTCCAATTTCGCTTGGATGACTTCCATTAGAGCTTCTCGATAGGTATCCGTGTATTCGCCCGGCTGGAAATCTCCGGCGAGCAAATCGACCAACGCCTTTGCCATTTTTTGCTCTTGGTCGGTGAGTTTCACCGTCTTCGGCTCTTTGCTGCTATCGACTCTCACCTCGTCGCTGTAATAAAGCGTTTCCAGCATGAGGAAATTGCCGGAGGGCCGCAGCGCGCAAAGCTGTTCTTTCTTGCGAAGCGTGATCTTGGCGATGCCGGTCATTCCTTTTTCGTGCAGGGCATACATGAATAAGGCAAACGCCTTTGCACCGGCTTCGTCCGGCTCGATGCTGTAGGCGGAGTCGTAATACACGGGGTCGATGTCTTCGCCTTTGACGAACGCGCTGACGTCGATCGTATGCTTACTCGGCAATGGCAGTTTTTCGAAATCCTCATCCGTCAACTCGACGAATTGGCCCTTTGCATATTGATAGCCCTTGATCACCTCATCGCCTTGAACGTCCTTCTCGCAATGCGGGCACCAGCGTTTTCGTTTCAAGTGGGTGTGGCAGACGGTATGCAATTCGTTCAGGGCGATATCCTTATCCGAGGTGGCCGGATAGAGCTTGACCGGAATGCTGACCATCCCAAAACTGATCGTTCCGTTCCAAATTGAGCGCGGCATACGTATTCAATACCCTAAAAGCGGTACTGGAGTTGACGCGCTCAGCTAAATCTAAGTTCGTCCAGACTGAAATCGTATTTCCTTCCCCTTAATTCCAGCAATCTTAGCGGCACAGGTCGAGCACGTGCCGAGCATAGCCAACGGGATCGGTCGGGAGGCAGCCGGCGTGTCGCGCCCCTGGGACGACCCATAAAGGGCCTCCGCTTGCCTCGGCAAGGCGTTTCGCGTGGGAAAGGGGTATTCGGGTGTCCCCTGCTCCTTGAATGACCAAACAGGGCCGCCCTCGCCATTTACGAGCGGCTCGCTCCGGGGAGACATCCGATTCTTCGACGCCGGCCAGGGCGGAGGCAATCCAGGCCACCGGCCGAAAGAGAATATGGCCACCTGGGCAAATTTTGTCGAGATACGAATCGGTGATCTCATCCAGGCGGGCAAATGCGCCCTCCGAAACGACCGCGTAGACGGTTGGATCGAGATCTGAAGCGAGCCAGCAAGCAGCTCCCCCCAGAGACACTCCCACGAGCACGATCTTTGGCTTGCCGGCGGTTTGCGTCTGAACCCAACGTATCGCGGCAATTACTTCTTCAGACTCAGCGGGGCCGAAACCGCACATCGATCGAGCATTAGTCTCGTGGGCGCTCATGGCGGGCACGACGACGGCAATACCGTTTGTTTCGAGCTCTCGCATGAGGGAGGGCCAATGAGCCCGAGAGCCTCCATATCCATGCACAAGAATAGCGACGGTGGCTGCTTTGCTGCCCTTTTCGAGCAGCGATCGCGAGCACCAGCAAGGAAGCCGATGTCCTTCGGCGGGAATCGATATTTCGGCGAAGCCAGGCGGTAGCTCGGCAGCCTTGCTCGGCGGATGGACGTAGGCCCAAGCGAGTCCCAAGCAAAATAAGCCATAAACAACGCCCACCCAGCACATGACCTTGAGCCAGCGTTTGGACCTCTTTTTGGACATCGTCCTTAGCATCAACGCTTTGGTGCATCAGCATGAGCCCTATCTTCACCGGTAAATATGTTCCGGTGGCTCACCGCGATCAGATTGCCCAAGAGTGTATCTTCTCTCTCGCACATAGCAGGCGTACACTCGGCGAAGGTCGTCTTGCCCGACTGTATAGCCGAACTTTTGCGGCTACCATCTCTTTGCAAGTAACGCCAACAATAGAAATGTCAGCGCGCAGGCGGGCGAGGGCTCTGGAACGGGAATCCAAGCGATAGCAACCGTCGTCCGGCCACGTCCACCAACTCCTACTATCACCCCGTCGAAGCTGATAGCGAATGCCCTGGAGTAGTCAACTAAGTCGGGGGGTAGGAAATGATTTAGATCGAGATAGTCGATCGAGGTCCCCCGCCAAACTAACGCATGAACTGGTCCGCCGATGGGCCGGCCTTGACCTATCTGGACTATGCCGTTCGTTGCGACCGCTCTCGTGTCGTTATAGCCCCGAAGGAGTAAGCTCTATGGGCGGATCAGACCAATTTTGCCAATACATTGCATGATCGATCTGACTATTGGTCCCCATTGCGATTCCTACCGCTTGGTTGCCATGCAGGCCCAATATCGCCGACTGGTAGAAACCTCTTGGTTGAAGGTCAACGAAGGAGGCGGCAGTGCCGCTCCAAAAAGCGGCGTGAGAATAAAGCCCAAACCTCGCGTAGCCCCCTTGCTTGCCATGGTCCACGGCCAAGGCCGTCGAATCCGACGCACCCGTCGGCGTAAGGTCGACGAACGAAGCAGCGGTCCCACTCCAAAGAGCGGCCCGATTGATATTGAAATCTGTTATATATCCGACTTGCTGCGTTCCATCACAAGCGACCCCTTCCGAGGACCGCAATACTCCTGGATCAAGATCAATCGCACTGTCCGCAGTTCCTCGCCACAAAAGGGCGTGGGGATTAATGCCTGTTCCCGATCCGGTGCCAACCTGCTGGCCTCCAGCAGCACCGGCAATCGTAGAGCTCTCAAATCCTATTGGATTGAGATCGACGTAGTTTTGAGCAGACCCATTCCATATGATAGCGTGGTTAAATCTTTGGTCCAACGTACCGGCATAACCGGCTTGATACCCTTGATCGGACGCTAGTCCGACTGAGAACGCATACCCGTCAGGCTGCAGGATTACCGCCCGATATTGAGCCGATGCCAAAGCGGGAAAAAGCGCCCATGCTAGGAAAGGCAAGAGGACTTTCCCGGACGATGCCAACCTAAGCGATTTCGAAGTTCGTTTCATTCCCTTAATCACCCACATAGCAGGAGCACACGCGCCCAACGTCGTTTTGCCCGACGGCATAGCAGCCCTTTTGCAGCCACCACCTCCTTGCCACCAATGCCAACAATGGGATCGTCAGCACAAAAGCGGGCGAAGGCTCTGGAACCGGAATCCAGGCGACGGCGTAGGCCCCCGAGTGCAAATACGCTTTGCCAACTATCACGCCGTCACCATTGATAGCAAAGGCTCTGGAGCTGGTCAAATATGGGGGCAGGAAACGATGGAGATCGATATAGTCGCTCGCCGAGCCGTGCCAAAGTAGAGCGTGGCCATTCCCACCAATTCGAAGACCTTGACCAGCCTGGAAGGTACCATTCGTTGCGTGTGCTTCGGTATCGGTATACCCGGTAGGTGTTAGATCGATAGGCACTTCGGTCGCGCTGCGCCAGAGCATGGCATGCCTCACTTGGTCGGGATGAGCGGCGACTCCTACGAGTTGCGTTTCAGACATTCCGTCCACGTAAGAAATGTCAAAACCCCTTGGATGTATGTCCACGAAGGACGAGTCGCTTCCGCTCCAGACGCCAGCATGCCACTTTAGGCTGAATTTTGCCGCACCCGACTGTCTGCCATGGCTAAGGCTTTGGGCCACGGATTCCCTTGCCCCGGCCGGCGTCAGATTGACGTACGAAGCAGCAGTTCCCGACCACAGCGCCGCGTAGTTGAATCTGTCGTCCCCGGTGTAACCTACTTGCTGAACTCCGTCGCAAGCGAGAGCCTCGGAAAACATGACGTTACCAGGGTCAAGGTCGACCGCGCTTGCGGCGGAGCCGGTCCATAACACGGCATTTGGACTTAACCCAGGCCGTTTGCCACCTCCCACCTGCTGTCCGCCCCCGGCTCCATCTATGAACGAGTCGTTGTAGCCGGCTGGATTGAGATCGACGTAGTTTTGAGCAGACCCATTCCATATGATAGCGTGGTTAAATCTTTGGTCCAAGGTCCCTGCGAAACCGGCTTGATACCCTTGATCAGACGCACGTCCGACGGAAAACGCGTACCCATCCGGCTGCAAAACGACGGCCCGGTATTGAGCCGTGGCAAAAGCGGGAAAAAGCGCCCATGCTAGGAAAGGTAGGTGGACTTTTCCGGACGATGCATATCGATACGATTTCAAGATGCGTTTCATTTCCGCTATCTCTATCTTATCACGTATACTTAGACAATCCGATCACTTTTTTGTCATCTATATTGGCCGAATGTCCTTTCCTCAGCCGGTAAAATAGTTATCCATGGCACTCACTCGCGACCAGCTCGCCCAACGCGCCGCCCAAGAGTTGCGAGACGGCTATTACGTCAATCTCGGAATCGGCATACCCACCTTGGTCGCGAATTACATTCCGGAAGGAATGGACGTGACCCTCCAGAGCGAAAACGGAATGCTCGGCTTGGGACCGTTTCCGTATGAAGGGGAGGCTGATCCAGACCTCATCAACGCAGGCAAGCAAACCGTCACCTCGATCCCAGGAACCTCTTATTTCAGCTCTGCCGACTCGTTCGCGATGATCCGCGGGGGGCACATCGACCTTACCATTCTGGGCGCAATGGAAGTGAGCGAGAAGGGCGACCTTGCGAACTGGATGATCCCAGGAAAGATGGTGAAAGGGATGGGGGGAGCGATGGACCTTGTTGCTGGGGTCAAGCGAGTCGTGGTCGTCATGGAGCACACGAACAAAACGGGCGAAAGCAAAGTTTTGAAAGAGTGCCGGCTCCCCTTGACCGGCAAAAGCTGCGTGGACCTCATCATCACCGACCTCTGCGTGTTCGAGGTCGAAAGGAATAAGGGACTTATGCTTAGGGAACTTGCGCCAGGAGTGGAGGAAAGCGAAGTGAGAGCAAAAACCGAGGCTTCTTACCGAGTTTCAGCCGATCTTCGCGCCGTTCCTTTATAGACCGAGCCCGGCGCGTTCATAATAGGTCGATGCCCAAGTGGGAATACATGGTAGTCGACCATCTTTACACCGAAGCGCTTAACCTGGCGAAGGCGCGCAAGCAAAAGTTTCCCGCCAACGAGGACTACAACCAGTTGCTCAATTCCTTTGGCCGCGACGGATGGGAAATCGTTCGCATCACCCAAGGCGAGGGGGGAGAACCTCTTTGGTGCCTGTTCAAGCGTGAGGCTTCCTAAGACAGATGTCGGGCTCCCTCGGCGTGCTCAGCGTGCAAGGCGATTATGCCAAGCACTTTGACGCAATTTCGCGCTGCCCCGATCCGCCAACTACATTCGAAGTCCGCACTCCGGACGATCTCGCCCAAGTAGATCGCCTCATTATTCCGGGCGGTGAATCGACCACTGTCGGCCTCCTCACTCGGCGCACTGGCCTCGACCAAGCGATTCAGGAAAGGGCGGCCGAAGGGATGCCCATTTGGGGAACCTGCATGGGGATGATTCTCATGGCGAAAGAAATCGAAGGCTCCAACCAGTTTCGGCTTTCGATTATGGACATCACCGTTCGCCGCAACGCCTTTGGGGCCCAGGTGCATAGTTTCGAAGATTCGGTCGCCGTCGAAGGATTCAAGGAGCCGATTACCGCCGTCTTCATCCGCGCTCCGGTAATTACCCGCCACGGCGAAGAGGCTCGAGCCCTTGCCACGTATGAGGGACAGATTGTCGCGGTTCGGCAAGGCAACCTACTGGGTACTTCCTTTCATCCGGAAATGACCGATGACACGAGGTTGCACGAATGGTTTCTTTCCTGGTAAAAAAGAGGCCCCGCTTTGAGGGCAATCGGCGGGGCTCTTATTGGGGAGGGTAAAGAAGGCTTTCTTTCTGGCTTACTATTCCGACGACGCTGTTTCCGAGCAAGTTCCTTAGCTTCCGACAATCTCGTATGAAAGCTGAAGGTCCGGCCCCAGGCGTCGGCAGCGAACAAGCTGAAAAGGAAGCGTTACATTGAGCGGAGCTTCCTCCCCTACCCAGCTTGTTCCCCTTCCAAAGATCTTGGGGGCCATGAAGAGCTCGATCTGATCGTACAGACCTGCTTCCAGGAAACTGCGGATGGTGGTGCCGCCTCCTTCCACAAGGATTCCCGTGATTCCTCGCTCGAAGAGGAGTTTGAGCAGAGCCTTAAGATCGAATCGTCCACTCTGCCACGGGATAGGGATGGCCTGGCGATGCCGAGCGGGCCCTTTCACAAGCCAAAGAGTTTCGCCTTCCCCCTGGAATACTCGCTCGTTGCCGGTGAGAACCGGTTCCGGATCGAGGATGATACGTGCTGGCTGGTTCACAACTCCCGAAATGCGGGCGGTGAGCACTGGATCATCGACTTGCACGGTGCCGGAGCCCACGAGCACCGAGCCCATCTCGGCCCGCAATCGATGCCCGGCTCTTATTGCTTGGATACCGGTAATCCTCTCACGCTTGCCCGGCTCCCGCGAGATTCGTCCATCCAAGGTTACGGCGGCTTTGATGATGATGTAGGGCCGTTTTTTCCGCATGGCAACGAGGAATGGACGATTATTTCGTTCTGCGAGCTCTCGTAACAATCCGCCTCGGACTTCGATTCCCATCTCCTCGAGCGCCTTGGCTCCCCCGGTTGCGTTTGGATTTGGATCCGATACTGCGTAGAAGAGCCTCCGAATTCCGGCATCGACCAATGCCTGTGCGCAAGGTGGCGTGCGGCCAAAATGGTTGCATGGCTCCAGGGTCACGTACACGTCGGCATTGCGAGCTCGATCCCCCGCCATTTGCAGGGCCACAATCTCGGCATGTGGCCCTCCCGCAAATGCGTGAAATCCGCGTCCGACGATTTCTCCCGCCGACACGATTACGCATCCGACTCGTGGATTTGGGGCTGGGAAGCCCTTTTTTGAAAGAGCAACCGCTTCACGCATGAAAGCTTCACTAGCTTTTTCGTTCATGGTCCTGCAGCGCGCCCTCGATAAGGGATTGCAAATTTGTTTTCGCTTGGTCCACATATTCCCGCCGGGTTTGCCGCAGGACCAGCCACGCAAATACCGCGGTGCACACAAACGTGCTTGCCGTAACCCCGAAGTAGGCGATTGCTCGGATGCCGTATCGAGCAAGCTCCTTCTTGTTTGGATTTACCGGCCGGGGTCCCACCACGAGCGGCCACGCCAGCAGCAAAGCCAGGCCCAAAATTAGACTAGCGGTGGTGATGAACTTGAGACGCATGCGTTGCGCAACTCCGTAATCGCTTCCGAGATAGAATTTCGTTTCGTAAGATAACTTCCCGCTACGAAGACGCTCGCACCCGCCTGGGCCGCTAGCGACAAGGTCTCAGGGTCTATACCTCCATCGACCTCGATCGACAATCCGGGCGCTCGCCGTCGAATAGCGGCAACTTTTTCGAGGCATGATGCGATAAGGTCTTGCCCCCCCCAGCCAGGATTTACCGTCATTACCAAAACTAAGTCGGCAATTTCCAATAACGAAAAGACCGCTTCCACCGGCGTTCCAGGATTGATCGCGACCCCAGCTTGGACTCCCGCGTCGTGAAGAGATTGCACCAACCGATGAGCATGACTGGTTGCCTCGACTTGGAAGGTGATGCGTTGGCAACCCGCTTCTCTAAATGAGTCGAAGTGCTTCTCGGGCGTCAAGGTCATCAGGTGCGCCTCGAATTTGGTTGATCCCAACAGTCTCAGCTGTCGCACTAAATCGGAGCCGAAGGTAATGGGCGGCACAAACTGGCCATCCATGATATCCAGATGAATCCAATCCACCCCGCTTTTCATTAACTCTTGCACTGGCGGGCGAAGCATGCTCTGGTCGAAAGACAAGATCGAGGGGGCAAGCTCCAGCCTCAACCTCCGTCACCACTATCGATGGCAGTCGCTGCATGGTCAGCTTTTTTGGTGACCTGCTTAACCGGCTCCCCGTCGAAGAAAATGCGGAACGTGGCCTCCGGGCCATATCCTTCTGCCTCCACTCGTACGGTTTGACCCGGCTGTTCCATCTGATCGTAGACGGTCTTGGTCTCCCGGTCATCGGTCATATCCACTCTGACGTTGATGGGCACGTCTCCCAAAGGTAGCTTGATGCGGACCCGATACCAGTTCACCTCAGAACTCGCCTGCCCATCGCCACGAGTCTCTCCGCTGACGAAAAGCCGAATCTTGGTAAAGCGTTCAACTTTCTTATGAGGTTCCGGAAGCTGTTTCACGATCTTTCCAGCCTCAATATTCGAGTCTCGCATTTGACTGACCGGTTCCTCGATTTGCAAGGCCATCGACTCGAGAAGCGACTTTGCGTCATCGACCTTTTTTCCCCTGAGGTCGGGAGTTTCCACGAATTTGCTTCCGGCGCTGACAACGACCGATACATGTGAATGCTCGCGGACCTCCTGATCTGCCTTGGGATTTGAGGCGATGATCGCTCCTTCTGGGACGCGTTCGTTTGCCTCCTTTTTGCTCGTGCGCATCTTGAGGCCCATGGACTCCAACCGCTGGGCAGCGTCCCGAGCTGAAAGATTTACTAAATTTGGCACTCGCACTAACTTTGGCTTGTTGAGGTTAAAAAAGACATAGCTGCCGATGGCGAGCACCAAAATGGCCACCGCTCCATATACGAGGCCCATCAGCCATTTTGGGACGGATTCTTCATCCTCATCCCATTCATCGGTCTTTGGCGTACGAGGCTTTTGCTCTACCCGGACCGCGCTCATCCGGGGAGCAACTTGCACAGGTTCCTTAGGTGTGGCCTTCAAGGGCCAGGTAAGGGGTTTCCCAAACCTAAGAGCATCTTGCACCGATCGCAAGTCTGCGATTAGAGCGCGCACGTCGGAATAGCGATCTTGAAGACCCTTTGCGAGCGCTTTCTTTATGATCTCTTCGACAGGCAAGGGCGCAGATGGATTCATGGCTCGCAGGCTGGGGACCGGCGCCGTCGAATGCTTCATCGCTACCGCGACGGCCGTTTCTCCCGAATAGGGTTTTCGACCCGCAAGCAATTCGTACAAAAGAATTCCTACCGAGTAAATGTCGGAGGAGGGGCTGGGCATGCCGCCCGAAGTGATTTCAGGGGCAAGATAGGGGGCCATGTCAGGCAAGACCACGGCGCCTGCAGTTCGGCTCGATGAATACGCTTCCCAAATGCCCGCCAACAGCAATTTGCAAGATCCGTCGGTGGCCACCACGACATTCTCCGAGCGCACGTCGCCGTGGACCATGCCTGCGTTGTGGACTGCCTCAAGGGCTTCGCAGATGGATAGCGCGGTGGAGACGGCGACGGCTGTAGAAAACGGGGCCAACTTCTTGATGCGCTCTGACAAGGGTTGTCCGACTGCGAGTTCGGACAAAATAAAGGGCCGACCGTCTTCTTCATCCAATTCAATCGCACGTTCGATTCCCGGATGGATGAGGCCGGCCGAACGCCGTACGACCTCTCTGAGCTTCGACACGAACGGCTGTTCGGTCGCGAAAGGCTGTTGCAGTACCCGTACGCACACATCACGCCCACCTACGCGATCTCGCGCTTTGTAGGAGGCAAACAAAGGGCCAATATCAAGTTCCTGGGTGAGTTCATAACGGATTCGTAAGATCACGCCTATCATTCCGGTGTGTCTCGGACCGCAGATAGGATCACTAAAATAACTGCGACAACGATCGCCAGCGAAGGAACAGGTGCGCTATCGACCAGGCGAGCGTAACTCGCATACTCTCCATGAAAGTACGCAATTTGACTTGCCGCATATCCAATTGCCAGGCTTAAGGAAACCATGAAAATCACGCTTCTGCGAAGTACTTTCATCTGGAAATTGGCCGCGCCTCTTTTAACATAGATAGAATCTCCTTCTTTGACAAGCCAGTCACAAGTTTACACTCCCCGATTCGAACGAGAAGGCTCATGGCGAGCTTATCATCTGTTGCCTTTTTGTCTCTTTGCATTGCTTCCAACAGAGATTCCGCAGGTATTTTGGGAGCAACCGTCGGCAGGCCCTGGGAAGCAAGCCCTCTTTCCAATCTCGCCGACAAGCCGGCTTCGGATATGCCTAGACGTTCCCCGATCCAGGCTTCTTGGACCATACCCATGCTCACCGCTTCCCCATGGCAAATCGTGCCGAAGCCGGCGATGGCTTCGATGGCGTGGCCTACCGTATGTCCGAAGTTCAACTTGGCACGAGTGCCAGTCTGCTCGAATTCATCAGCTTGAACGATGGCGGCTTTGATCTCGATGCTCCGCCGAACTCTTTGCTGAAGTTTCCCTTCCGCAACCGAGAGGGGCATTTCCTCAAGCTCTTGGAATAAGTTCTCATCGGCGATCGACGCCGCTTTCCAAACCTCGGCACAGCCGTTCACAAACTCCCTGTTCGGCAACGTTGCAAGCAAGCTAGTATCAACGATGACTCGCCGAGGTTGGTGAAATGCTCCCACCAGGTTTTTGCCCTCGGGCAAATTGATGCCCACTTTTCCTCCAATACTGGAATCCACTTGAGCAAGCAGGCTCGTGGGAACCTGTACGAGGGGTACTCCACGCATGTAGCTAGCGGCTAGAAACCCTGCAAGGTCTCCGATGACGCCTCCGCCGAAGGCTATGACAGTAGAACTTCTGTTTGCTCCATTTTGCACCAGCCACGAAAGCCCCAAGCTGTAAAATTGAAGCGACTTCGTCTGCTCACCCGGCGGTAGGACTAGTTTCGGCAGCGGGTCAAAAGATTTCGAGTACAAGCGATCGACGTTTTGGTCGGTAATGACAAAAGAATTCGGGATTTCGGCCGAGTAATCGTGAAGTGCTAGAAAATCGACTTCGTACTGGCCTGCGCAATGCTTCACCGTCATCGAACTTGCTCCAGCGCCTTGCCCAACAATTCCACCGTGACATCTAAATCTTCATCGTCGAGGCAAATTCGTATGTCCGCTTTCCGGTAAATATCGATTCTCTCCGAATAAATCTGGTCGAAGGTTGATTCCCAATCTTCAGATTCAAGCAATGGTCTTCGGCGTCTGCTCTTAAGCAACCTGACTTTAAGTTTCTCCGGTTGTACATCCATGAATATGCTTGTTCCAAGTCGACTCATTTCGGCCCAATTGGCAGCTCGCAAGACGATGCCGCCTCCGGTCGCAAGGACGGCCCCTTTCGGGGTCAGACTTTTCAGGATGCTGGTTTCATGGTCACGAAAAGCCTCCTCTCCGTACACGCTGAAGACTCCACCGATCGAGCGCCCGAATCTTTGCCGAAGGATCTCGTCCGTGTCTTCGAACGGCCGATCGTGGCGGCGAGCAAGCTCGCGGCCTACGGTCGACTTTCCAGAGCCCATCATGCCGAGCAAAATCCAGTAGCGTTCGATCATATAAACAAGTGCAGCGGCTGGACCATGGGTCCTGCCGCTGCTTTGAGTCAGGAGTAGCTAGGTTATTCTATGGCCCGCCGTTCGTTTCCTCATCTTCGATAATCCTCGGAGTTACGAAGATAAGCAGCTCGGCATTGTTTCGCTCTGTCGTATTCGTCCGGAAAAACTGCCCGATGATGGGCAGATCGGCGAGAATTGGGAAGCGCGATTGCGAGGACTGATCCGATTTTCGGGTCAATCCTGCAAGAGCAATGGTTTCTCCGCTCTTCACGCGAGCTACGACATTGATGAGTTGTGACAATCGATCCGGAATCTCTTGCCCGTCTGGCCCTCGCCTCAACTGGCCGAAATCCTGAATCTGCGGGGTCAGATTCATGGTCACCGTGTTATCCGCGTTGATTCTTGGCCGAACGATCAGTTGTGTATTGACGGAAAACTGGATCGGCTGAGGCACGGTCGTGATTCCACCAGGCCCATTAACCACTTGGTTGATGAAAATGGTTGTTTCAACGACTTGCTGAACGACCGCGATCTGATTGTTGAGAGTTCTAACGAGAGGCGCATTGACCGTCTTGCCGATGCCCGTCGAAAGTCTGGCCCTCAGACGGGAGGCGATATTCCCGGTCGAATAGTTCAGGAATATCGGATCTCCTGCGACCGCGAATGAACCAGGCCTTGTTCCAGCGAAAACGGCTCCTCTTGCATAAGTCCAATCGATGCCAAGTGATTTGCTGATGCTCGAACTGGTGGTAATGAACTCGACTTTTATTTCCACTTGCTGGGGAGCTACGTCGAAGAGCGCAATCGCTTGTTGGAGCTTACGCACCGCTTCGTCATCTCCTTGTACGACAATTGTGTTGTCGGTCGGATCGTATGAAATGAAATCGATGCCGGTCGGTACAAGTCCTTGGCCCGAAGTCAGCTGGCCGTTCTGTTGGCCGGCTCCGCCTCCTCCAGGAGGCTGACCGCCACCACCAAGGCCTCCGCCACCGCCTCGACCAAATCCTCCGCCTCCGCCATCCACCTGACGGGCGCCGTCTTCACCGGGCAGAATAACGTTATTGCCACCGTCCCCAGTAGGAGGTTGCGATAAGTCGGTATTTTGGCGCTGGGTTGCCCCGTTGCCCATCGGATAGACCG
This sequence comes from Fimbriimonadales bacterium, assembly GCA_038225245.1. Lineage (GTDB taxonomy): Bacteria > Armatimonadota > Fimbriimonadia > Fimbriimonadales > Fimbriimonadaceae > JBBREX01. Next base: position 30,050 of record JBBREX010000003.1, read on the forward strand.
TAGTAGGCACGCCATTTTGTCCGACGACGGTCAAATTCGAGCCGTTAAGCTTGCCGAGATTCCCTCGAGCCGTGTCGGAGAATCGATTGAGTTGACGCAGACCTTCTACCGGATCGAAAGTAACGCCATAAACCAGAGTCTTGTATACAAGCTCGGGGTCCGCCCTCATCAAATGAATCTTCTTGATGATCGTCGGCTTCTTGATGGCAGGCATAATGGGCATGGGCTCGACTCTGACCTCGGGCTTCATTCCCTGCCGGATGACGTACACGCCATTTTCGTTTCGCTCCGCCCACGCACCGGCGGCAATGCAGATCCCCTGAATCGCTTCTTCAGGGGTAGCCGCGGTGAGGGACAGATTGATTTTGCCGAAAGACGAAGACGTGGGAGCAATAATAAATTGAATCCCGGTCTGACGGGTGAGTGCTTGAGTGGCCTGATAAAGATCGGCATCTTTTAGAAACAGATCCACCTTTTTGGTTGTAGCGCCTGGCTGGGCCGCCGCGAATTGGCTTATGGCAAGCATGGCGACGCAAGCCACGCTCCAAAGTCCTTTTCGCAAATAAGCTAATTGCATGTCGAATATCCTCCTGACTCTGACACCGATAGGAACGTTTCTAGAAGCCGCCACGACCTCCGCCGCCGCCACCACCGAAGCCGCCGCCACCGCGGCCACCGCCACCGAAGCCGCCGCCGCCAAAGCCGCCACCGCCAAAGCCGCCGCCGCCTGAGCCGCCGCCCAAGCCACCGCCGCCGAAGCCGCCGCCGCCTAGACCGCCGCCAAAGCCACCACTACCGCCGCCAGCGCCGCCAGATCCGCCACTAACGATCGTGCTCATTTCAGGCTGCAAGAAAGTCGATTGCGCACCGTTCAGCAAAACCATGATGAGCTGCGGATCAGCATGTCGAATCTTAATCCGGCGTGGGAGGTTCTCAGGCTTCGTCGCCACGGTCGTGCCTTCATTGCTTGAAGTTGGATTCTCCACCACCTTTTTGATGATGACGTAGATTCCACCTTCCACTCTGTAGGTCGCATCGGCTTGGCTAAGCACGTTTCGCAGAGCAGTCTCAAAGGGCACGTTCTTCAGACTGACAGTTACGGTCCCTTGAACGTCGGAAGCGATCGTGTAATTGACTTGAACGCTTCTAAACAAAATCTTAAGGGCATCCCGAATGTCTGCCTGATCCAATTCGAGCGAAGGGATGATCTTATCCCTCGGATCGCCCTGAGCGATGGCGCGCAAAGGAGCCAACATCAACGTACAAACGGCTAATGCCGCTACTAAAAACCCGATTCTTTTCATTTCTTTACCTCGCAAACATATAAAAGTGCGATTCGTGCTGCCGTTACTATTGTGTCACTTCTTGATTCAAATAAGCTCGGCCAACCCATTGAATTTCTAGCCGCCCCCGGCCGCTCCGGGGCTCCCGCCCGCTCCGGCCGCTCCGGGAGCACCCCCACCGCCGATTGGCGGCCCAAGATTTCCTCCACCGGTATTTTGGCCCGGCGAGGTCATTCCAGAAGGTTGGCCTTGAAGCAAAACGACGATTTCTCGTGGCCGTTTGTTGCCCGAGCGTCGCAGTACCGCCTTCTCGCTGTCGATCGATACCACCGTCCATTCGGAATTGGGGATCTTCGAACCTGGCCGCACATCGTAAATCTTGCCATCTTCCATCTGTATAAGCGCAATCACTCCTTCCCCGAGCAGTACCCCGACTAGACGCCGGAACGGCTGCCGTTCAAGCGTTTCCTCCTCATCCGGAGGAGGCGTAGGTAATTCGTAAAGTGTCGAGAATCCGCCCATTTCCCCGAGAATCCTTTCTCTGAGCTGATCTTGCTCGAATTTGGTTTCGGGGGACATAAGAGCGAAGGCGTCTCGGCGCGAGGGGAATCGGGCACTGGTAGCAAGCAATTTTGTCCGCACGAATCCGGGATCGGCAGGTGGCACTAAGGGAACGCCAGCGTCAGCGGCGATCTTAGGCAAAACCTTGGGCACGGCTATGGACGCGGTCCCCCGAGAGGGAGCCTCACCGTTATCTCCTGCCTGAGGGCCGCAGCCGACAAGCGCAATCGATGAGAGAGCCACCCATACGGCGTGATTTGGCTTCATTCTAAATCTCATAGCATTTCTCCGAATATGTCCTTGGACGCCTTGTCATCCACGTCCGACTCCCCCTGCTCCGACCGCTGTCGGGGCATTGATAGGGCCGCCTCCACCCGTGGGGCCCCCTCCTGCGCCCGCAGCTGCGGTTCCCTCTGGCACGGGCGGATAAATCTTGTCGCCTCGTATGAAAGCGACCACCGACAAATTATAAGTCCCGGTCAGATTGGGCGACGTGCCGGTCAGCCTCAGACCATCCGCTACCGCCAGGTAGTGAGGCATGAAGCTCCACGCCTTGACGTGGTTACTGATCTGGTCAAAAGTACCTCGGACCGTGACCGTGCCTAGGTTAAAAATGGCGACGGGGAAACTGATCGCGGGATAATTGAAATAGCCCTCGAGAACGCTCTGCGCAGAATCGGATGGCATCGGCACCTCGGGACCGGTAATAACTTTAACGCCGCCTACATGTAGTTGTCGGTTGATCGCGCGTTGTACGTTATTTCGATAATCTCTCGCGTCCTTGGTAAGTTGCCACCGGTTCACGGCCAAATCTATTCCACCGTTGCGAACGCCTATAAGCGGCGTTTTTGCGGCCACGACCTGCTGCCATTGACCCGCAATATCATTGACCATCTTGGTGGCCAGGGCAACCCTTTGTCTAGCCCGCGGCATTTTCTCCGCTTCCGTACGCAAACTATCGGCGTATTTTTCGAAATTGTCGGCTTCTGCTCGGTTTGGCATAAAGTGCTGGAACACCGCATAGGTGATGAAGATAAACGAGAGCGAGGCTCCCAAGATAAAAATGGTCAGAGGGCTAAGCTTCATGGTTAATTATCACTGTTCTTCCTGAGCGCTTCCTCGGCGGCCACTGCGAATACCGGGAGCAGGAGCGCTTGCCCCGCCACCGGCCCCGCCCTTACCAGGAGTCGTTGGTGCGCCACCGGGGCCTCCAATGACACCCGAAACCTTTCCTGCGGCTCCAGTATTAGAAGCGACTTGGGTGGCCGGTCCTGCTTTGGCTAGAGTTGCCCTAGGAAGCGGTGTTTGAATCTTACGATCAGCCAACGTCACCGTAACCGTAATTTGAGACCAGTCGGGCATTGCCCCACGGGGACCGGGATCAGTGGTTCCAAAGTTGCCTGTTCCCGTAAATCCGCCCGGATCGCTTGATCCCTTCGCGATGAGGGCGTCAAGGCGCTCAAGAGGGTTGGAGGGCAAAGGAGTCTCGCCTGGCTTTGCCGGGAATCCGACTTGATCTTGTTCGCTCAAAGCAGGTACCGCGGGATCGGTAATTTGATAGCCCGCTCGGCTCACGTTGGAAGCCCCAGGGATTCGCAGGAGCGCCAACATCAAGTCCGCATAATTTTGGAAGGTGTGAATAATGCCGGTCATGGTGACGAGGCAACCGGTTTCGCCGGTCGGCGTGGCGGAAATCGCCGATACTCTGAAGAACGCCGGCACATAGCCAAGGACTTCGCGGTAAAGATCGGGATAGACCGGATTATGCTTGTCCATCGCCTCCGCCAGCTTAATGTTGCGCTGAATACCGGTAGCACTTTGTATGATCGTATCGGCGAATTCCGCGGTAGCCACGGCCGCTTCAGCCTTTGGCTTCCATTCATCGGCCCGCTCGTGGGCGGCCTGCAAATCCCCTCTGGACTTCAAGATCATGAAGACCGAGAGCACCAATGAAAGGACGACCAGGATAAGCGACCCGGCGATCGCCGTACGCAATTGCCCTTCTTTTGAAACATAGGTCGGGAGAAGATTGAGCTTCATTTATAATTGCCTATTCAAAAACGATGTGCAAGCCATTTCCTACCGCCACTGCAAAATCCTGCCGATGATGCTCGACGAGGCCGGGTTCCAATCTCTTTGCCTGAATCGGAATGCCTTTTAGAGGATCGTACATTTCGCAATGAATTCCTAGCGCATTGGTAAGGAAGGTACTTAGCCCCTTGATCTTCGACCCTCCTCCGCACAATACCAGGGAATCGACATTCCCGCCCTTGCTCCGGTAGTAATCGATGGACCGCCGGACCTCGGCAACAAACTCTTCGACTATCGATGCCATTGCATTGTAAAGCCTAACGACTTCTGGATCGTCCACAACCGCCGGAGCGACGTCGGCTGCAGGCGGCTGTGGTGGAGCGGTGGCTTCTTCCGCCGTACCTTCTATTAAAGGAGACGCCAAAGCTGGATTAAAGGCTACAGGATCGTTGGCAAATGGATTGTAAGGAGAAAAAGCTTGAGTTTCCCCACCTGCCGAGTAAGGAGTGATTCCTCCTGCGGTCGATGCGGAAGCTGGAATTTCGGCCTTTTCGACTTTCAGCCTCTCGGCCTCGTCCACCGTGATATTGAGTGCCTCGGAAATCGTCTTCGTAAAGAGCTCGCCCCCAATCGGCACTTGACGGGGGAGGAGAAGTTTTGCATCTTTGTAAATATTGATCGAGGTCTTTTTATGTCCGACGTCGACCACGCAAACCGTTTGGCCGATCAATTCTTTGTCGTAGCTAACTTTTAACGACCGGGCCAATCCAAGGGGCTCGACATCGATGGCCGCCATCTGCTTTCCCGCCTTCTTCACCAGGGAGATAACCGTGTCAACGGCGCTTTGGGGAGCAATTGCCATTACGACGTCGAGAGTCGTGGCGGCGGGGTCGTCCGGCTCAAAAGCTCGAAAATCGCTAACCACCGTGCTTTCCGCAAATGGAATGTTTCTCGTGATCTCCCACTGCATATGCTCTTTGAGCTCCGCCGGGTTCATCTTCGGCACTTCGAGAGTGCGCACTAAAACCGAGGCTTGCCCGGCAATGCTGACGACGGCTTGGGGAACGGTCGTTCCCGATGAGGCAAGGAGCTCTTTGAGGACCAAGCCTACGGAATCGCTGTCGTATACACCCGTATGGTCGACCGCGCCTTCCGGCGTGGACGCCATCCCGAGAGCGGTGATCGTGGCCTCTCCGCCTTTAACTTGAACTTCGGCTACCTTGATGCTCTGGCTGCCGATATCAATCCCTAGAACGCTGCTAAGTCGTTTTTTGCCCATTTACGCCAATCCCTGATTCTTCTTCGAGCCCCGCTATCTTACCTATCTTGCGACAGCCTGTCAACCTTACTAGAAAGAACCTTCGCCCCGATGTCCGCAGGACGCAGAAATCGGGGAAAAAGTTCGCACTTTGGAAGCGCTTTCTTCGTTATCGGCCCGGAACGAACGGAGTGAATTTCGGCGCGATGGTCTCAAAATACAAATCCGGAGCGCCCGACCGCGTGCTGGTCCAGAAAAGCCACAGCAAGCCAGGCCGCCGATAATCTTGACGATTGAAGGCGCCGTTTTGAGGATCGAGAGCGACCGACACTGCCGACTCATTACTCGCCTGCTCGATCGGGATCGCCGTTTCCAAAGTTTCAGGGGTGAGCCCAACATATGCGGCGTAGCTGATCGGGCCACTGATCGGATGACCGGCCTCGTCAGCTCCTGCGTAAGTGACGGTCATGCTCCGATCTTCGTTTTCAGCGGTGAAATACACTCGCCCTTTGGCCGGATCGACTTGGAAGAAGGAGCCTGGGGCCACGCCATTTACCGAGAATTGAGCCAGGGTTCCATCCGCGTTCGTGAGCACGGCGGTCGGAAGCTGGATTCCGAATCGCATCGTCCTCATAAATGGCCGACTCGCCTGGCTTCCGTCGTTCGTCGAGCGTGCAAACGTCATGACGTAGCGATCGGAACGGGCGAGCGCGGTCGGGGGAATGGCTGCTCCAGCGGCGTCCGCCCAATAGCTCGTCTCGCCGATAAAGGTTTCATCGAACGCGAGACCGGCTCCGCGGTAATTAGCGGAGATACCACTGCTCACTCGCACATACCGAGCGCTGAATCGGGCGATTAGTTGGAGGTTTCGGGCTAGCAATGCGTCTGAGAATCTCACCGCGCCCGTACTCGTGTCGATATAAACTTTGCCACCCATCACCGTGCTGTAGCTAAGCTGACGGGTATTCTGGTCCACTTCTCGGGTCGTGTGATCGAGGATCGTCACAAACGAATTGCCGTTTCTGCGGAAGATATCGATGTATTCGTCGTCCGGGTTGAACGCTCTGGTGTTCAAGAAGGACAGATCGCCGCTCGTTGCCTCAGGGAGGTCGATGTTTTGGATTCGCGGCGCGTTTGGATCGACGGTGCCACTGCGTAGACGCCACTCAAGTCCCGATAGCCAGTAGACCCCCGTGCTCGGATCGCCAACCATTGAGTCGATTCGAGGCGGGAAGTTGACGCCAGGGTTATTGCCCGTCGGCCGGCCCGCACGATCGGCCGCCAGTCTTCCTAAATATGCCTCGGATTGAGCCCTTCCCCGCACTTTAGCGGTGAACATGAGATCGATTCTTCCCTGATTCCCTTCTCGGTATCGTCGCAAGACGGCACTGGGGGAGCCGATAGCCTCGAATCCGGAAGAAAGCTGCATGGATTGCGGCCGGCCCCATTGGATGCCATTGAAGGTATTCCAGCTGATTTGGCCTGCGCCCCCGGAGCTTGAGGTGTAAAACACGGTTGCCTGCAGACCGCTTTGAATGAGTCCAAGCCGGCCTCGACGCGCCTCGGAATCATAGGGCATACCTATGGGATCTGCCGTAGTGACCGAACCATCTTGGCCGATGGTCACGCGTGAGATAAAAATCCGCGTTTCCGTAAATCGCTCACCGCGAGAGTTGCGCTTAACCGCTTCCCCAATGCATGCCATGTACATCGAGCCTGCCGCCGTCCGGCCGTTTGCCCCGGGCCTTTCGAGCGGATTGAACACGCCGGAGGACGGAAAGACGGGATTGCCAAAATTAACCGAGCCCGTTTCGATCACTTCTCCTGGCTGAGCGTCGAACAAAACGCGAGGGTCAAGCCCGTTGCGCGGGTAGGGACCGACCGCCTGTCTGAACCAGCTATTCTGGCTAATCGGATTAAAGACGGAAAGGTCTCGAATTGGACTACTACCGAAGCCTTGGTTGGGAGGAGGGTTTCCGTTGACCGACGCGAGATAGATGCGCGATTGATCCGGATTTCGGGGATCGTTCTCATTTCTCTGCCGGAACAGCCAGCCCGCCGTGTTGCCAGAATCCAGCCTATTGGAAGACCAAGCGGTCACCACGTTGCCGAAACCGTCTCTAAGAGCCGCCGGCTGAGAATTGCTCCAGTAGAACGGCTCGTTGCCATTCACGCCGGGATAATCGACCATCGGGGCCGCCTTCGGAGTAGCTTGGTTGGTCAAGCGTGTTTCTCGCATGTTGAACTTAAGCTTAAAGCCCGGTTGGGCGTGGGGCTCGTAAATGCTCGAGTTGAACGATCCAGGCAGAGCGTCGAGGGTGGGATCGTCCGGACCTAATGAAAGATCGTTGTTGCGATCTTCCATGACGAACATATCCTGGATGTAGTTGCCGATAGGAGTTCCGATTGGGGCGGCCACTCCAACCTTAGCATCGCCCGGAGGGAACGTGGTCGTGTCGTATCGGTAACCTTCGGCCACGTTCAGGTACGCATTTCGACGCCGTTTCGGGTTCACGCTTAGACGGTTGCCCAGAGGCTCTCCCGGCCGGGCTTTTTGCAGGAGGCCCTTACCAGATAGGGTGTTCGGCGAATATCGAGGATCGAGATCGCTAAAAAGGTAGAAAGGCGCGTCTAACCACGCAAGCTCGTGCAAGGTTGGAGCAACGAGCGGGATGGGGCTGAATTGCCGATTACTCCCGTTTGTGGTTGTATCCGTAAACTTGGCGAGCCTCGGATTCAATAGATTCACATTGCCTTCGTTAAAGGTTGTGAAATTGGCGAAGAATGCACGGAAGTTAGGATCCCAGGGGTTAAATGGAGCGGCCGAATTAAAGGGAGCGATGGTGAAGAAACCAGCCCCTCCCGGCAGCGAGCCAAGGTCGACGGTGGGAGTCGTAACGCTCAGGCGCTCGTCAACCGCCACGTCGGCGGTGATGGCGAATTGTCGGAAGCTTTCCTGGGCAACGCCGTTTGCGAACTGACGCCCTGCCTGGCCGTTATCGACATAAATGATTTGCTGGCCGCCATATCCGCGCAGACTGCCGGGCCCAATATTTGGTCCGTTGCGATTGGGCGGCTGATATCGGGGAACATCGGCCGCTACGTCGAACGGGGTCGCAGTCAAGGTGCGAGTGAATACGTTGTTGAAACCGGGATAATTTCGATACGTATCGAAGTCTGCCTGGCTATATTTTGGCGGTTCGAGCGTTACGCCCTGATAGAGGGGATTCTCCACCTGGCCAAACGTGGCCTTGGTAAACTTCAAAGATTCGCGCTTCAGGTCAGAGTAGTCGAGGCTTACGTTTGGAATCTGGACAGGCAAGTCTTCGAAGTTCGGAAACTCGTTTTGGTTGATCGGCTTATAGACGCTCGGAGCTCCTCCTTGCCAAACAAGATCGGAAGGTTGGATGCGTACGTTGGTTAATCCGAACGTCCCCCCTCTAATCAGATTCATCAAGCTCCGATCGAAGACATTGACTCGGTCGACCGCGGTTTGTCCGTGGGCCACCGGATTTCCAGGGCTACTTAGGTCCGGTCCTACCGACGTTCTAACGAGTTGATCGACAACCGAGGTAATGCCAACGAGATTGCCGTTATTCCAGACGTCTGGGTCATCAGGCTTGATCGTCTTGCCGATCACCTCGAAAGGCAAAGAAGTATCAAAAGGAGTTTCCAAGCCCAAAGGATTAGCCAGGTGGAACCGGTCGATGCGAATCTGGCGGTTGGAATTCTGATTTCCAACAAGGACGACCCGCGTGGTCATATTGGCATCGCCCGGAGCAAGCGCATTTGTAGAAGTCCCAAGGAGGGGGAATGCGGTAAAGGCAAACATTTCCTTTCTGGGACCGCCGCCACCGCCCGGGATGCGCAATACGGCCATGGATCGGCGCTGCGACGCGGTGCCGGGGGCATTGAACTGGAGCTCGATTTGGTAGGTGATCGGAATTGCTGATAGGTCTGGCAAATCGTAGACCACGACGCGCAGCGTTTCCCCGAATTCGAATGCCGTACGCGTGACTCGGTGATTGACGGCAAAGTTCGTGATATCGGAATAACGTAGCGTTCGCCGGCGATAGAGATCCAGAAGCGCGTCGTAGTCTTTAGGCACAAGAAAGGCAACTTTGGCATCGGTTGCGATCCGGTCGAGCTCTTGGCTCGATGGATCATTCTCGACCACTTCGCCGCTGCCGGGCGTATCACCGACGCTGATGAGCTGTTGATTGGTGTTTAAGCGTGGATCGAAATTCCAGGCATAGAGGAATCCCAAGTCGTCTCCACCATACATCCAGCACTTGAGGTCGCTGGGGGCTCTTGCGCCGACCGCGGGGCTCGCCACCACGGGTTGGCCCTCCGTCCGGTACGCCCATGCCCGGCGCGTGCCATTTCGGTTAAGTTGGTTTAAGTCGGTAAACAGGGCCGAGTAACGTCCATCGATAGTGGTCACGAGAACCACCGGACGGTTGAATACAGAGCCGCTTCCGCTGTTGTCGAAGACGTCGAGCGATGTATAAACGAGCGATCCGGAAACTGCGCTGGCAAGCTCCATGGTGTCCCAGATTCCCACGCCGGTATTCGCGTCGACCGCATAGACATGGGTGTTGGCATTGGCGATAAATATTTTGCCTATGCCGTCGCTGGCGGGACTGGAAGTTCCGTACGAGGTCGTCGTGATCGGGCCAATTCCATTGAATATCCAGGCGAGATCGCCTACCCCGTCGTTATTGACGTCGTTAACGTCGAGCGCATAGAATTTTCCGTTACCGGCACCGAAATAAATCTTGCCGAAATCGATCACCGGCGCCATTCGGATCGGTCCCAAGGGAATCGAGACCGTGGAAGGATATCGCCAACGCACAGACGTGGTCTTTGCGACCCCGTCGCCCTTTGCATCGAGGGCAAACATGCGTCCCTGCTCGGTGGGCACGAAAAGGGTGGGACCCGCCGCCGTGACCTGGAACGCGACCGATCCTTGAATCATTCCTAAGGTGCTATTGGCCACCGGCGATGGGTAGTCGTTCGGATAGCTCCAGCGCCGCCTGGTGGTGGCATAGGTATTGGACGAACCGTCTCCCCGGCCTGCCATCTCGATGCAATACACGCGGCCGTTTTTGGACCCGATGTAGAGAAGCTCTTCCGTATCGGTGACAAGCGGCCCCGTTTGCACGGTTTGAACCAAAGCGGAACCCAGATCGAAACCGATGGGCATCTCCGCGATTCCATCTTTGCCGTCTTCGGTGGTTACGTGGTTGGGATCGTTGCCGCTGGTTTCGCTTGGATAAGACCAATAAACGTTGGTGGTTCCATCCACATTGCCTTTTGCGTCGAGGCAATAAATGTGGCCGTTCTCAAGCGCCGCGATTACGACGTTCTTGTAGGTGGGGTTGGCCTCGCCAGCGGCGCGAACCCGAGCTCGCGCCATGAGCGGAGTCGAGGTAATCCGTAGATCGGCCTGTTTGACGAACCGGAGAGCATCGGCGTACACAAGAACGCCGGGATCGCCGGGCGAATAGTCGGTGATCGCAACTTTGAGAGGGGCGCTGCCTAGGTGTCTGAATAAGCCACGAACGCTCGTCTGTACGGCAACCCATCCTGAAACCCCTTGCGATTCATCCACTTGGATGACGGTTCGCCCAGGAAGATTGAGAGAGGGATTCGTGATATCGATATTCACGCCTTCGAAGATCATCACGTTGACGTGCTTAGCCAAAGTGGCGGCGCCGGGCAGCCACATCAGAATTTGGTAATCGCCGTCGTTCAGCTTGGGGGCAAAATCGACGGAGGTTGTGGGCAGAGCCGCCGCCTGGATACGAACATAATCGTCCCCTTTGAACGGTGTTATCGTGGTATCCGAGATCCAGCCGGCGCCGATGTTTACATCGGAGCTGAGGTTATCTTTGAATATGTCGGCAAAGGCGCGAGATGGCCCAGGCGCAGGGCTTTGGCCGGTAATCCAGTTGCGCTTTTCAACGGTGTATCGCTGAATTTCGTCGGCGGTTGCGACAAAGGGCCGGTTTCCGGGCCATGCCCAAATGATGTTGCGACGTCCGGTTCCGTCGTCGGCTCCGTTAATTTTGAATCCGTCGTGTCGATAGTTGGTTAATTCGGCCTGATCAAAAGTTCGAACCTGGTTTCCCACGTTAGCGGTT
>JBBREX010000004.1:0-40149 GCA_038225245.1 Fimbriimonadales bacterium
ATTGAAGGTAAACGAAATTGCCAGGTGGTCAGAAGATGGCAATAAGATCGATAGTTACGGCATACTCGCTTTCAGTCACCTCCGCTGGAATTTTGTATGGCAAAGGCCTCAGCAATTCTTAAGTCGCTTTGCAACGGATCATCCCATCTTGTTCGTTGAAGAGCCGTTATACGACCTGCCCGGTAGCGGTAGTCCCAGGCTGGTGTTAGAGAAGGTGGCCGACAATATTTGGACTGCGTGCGTAAGGCTGTCTTCTAGCGATCGCCACCGGCCCGATCTGCATGAAATTCTAAGGCGCTTTACGCGCGAAGCGGTAGAAGCGGTCAATGCGGATGGATCCTTTGATCAGCCCCTACTTTGGTACTACAGCCCGATGGAAGCGGCTTGGTCCCTCGATCATTTTGAATCACGCGGAATCGTCTATGACTGCATGGACGAGCTATCCCAATTTCGCGGCGCTCCCCAGGAATTGGTAGACGAGGAGCAGAGACTCATGAGCCGAGCCGATATTGTGTTTACGGGCGGCTATGAGCTTTGGGAAAAGAAAAAGAAAAATCACGCCAATGCCCACTTCTTCGGTTGCGGCGTTGAGTATCAGCACTTCGCGCTTGCCCAAGAAAAGGTCTTGCCACTGCCTGAAGATATGTCGAATATACCGACGCCCATCGTTGGGTGGTTTGGGGTAATCGACGAGCGGGTTGACTATAACCTCCTATCAGAAGCGGCACGGCTCCGCCCGGAGATCTCCTTTGTTCTGGTAGGCCCTATTGTGAAGGTGGATCCGAAGGACTTACCTCAAGCGCCGAATCTATTCTGGCTCGGCCAACGCGATTACAAAGAACTACCCTCATACTGCCGAGCATTCGATATTTGCATGATGGTGTTTGCCCTGAACGAAGCCACCGAGTTTATCAACCCAACTAAGGCGCTTGAATATTTGGCAACCGGTAAGCCAGTCATAAGTACTGCGGTGAGCGATGTAGTTCGCCAATATAGCGATCTCCTGACAATCGTGGACGGGCCACTCTCATTCGTTTCGGCTATCGACTCGACATTGAGAGGCGCGGACACCACGAAGATCGGGCAAGGAATCAAATTGGCCTCGGAGCGGAGCTGGGAGAGCACGGTGGCTCAAATGAAATCCCTCATTGCCAAGTTTATTAAGTCAGAAGCGGCACAAGAAGCTCATGTTAGCGCGCCGTACATTTCTTGAAATTTCTCGATAACTGTCGTTGCTGTTGAGAAGAAACATATATGAATCAAAAAATCGTCATTATTGGTGCTGGACCAACCGGTCTGGGGGCTGCGTATCGGCTAAAAGAACTCGGTTATGACAACTTTCATGTGTACGACCGAGCTCCTCATATAGGTGGCTTGGCCAGCAGCTTTACTGATTCTGCGGGTTTCACCTGGGACATTGGCGGACACGTAATGTTCAGCCATTATAAGTATTACGACGACGTCTTTAACAGGCTAATGGGAGATGAATACCAGGAGAACATGCGCGAATGTTGGGTAAGAATGATGGATCGATGGGTGCCATATCCATTCCAAAATAACATTCGCTATCTACCAAGAGAAGTTGCTTACGAATGTCTTGCCGGGCTCGTGGAAGCTCAATCTCAGCGTGATCACAAAGCGGCGACAAATTTCGGAGAGTTCATAGATGCGGTATTTGGAGAAGGGATCGCCAAGCACTTTATGCGACCTTATAATTTCAAAGTTTGGGCTCACCCGCCGGCCATGATGAATAAGGAATGGATCGGTGAGCGCGTGGCGATGATCGACATCAAGCGGGCCCTCAAGAACGTACTTCTAGAACAGGACGATTTTGCGTGGGGTCCTAACAACCAGTTCAAATTTCCATTACGGGGTGGAACGGGTGAGTTTTATCGGCGCTTTGGGCCCATTCTTGAAGGTCACTACAGCTTGAATGCAGAGGTGGAGGCCGTTGACATGAAAAGTAAGAAAGTCACATTCAAGAGCGGGGATGTAGTCGAATACGACATCCTCATTAGCACCCTCCCTCTCGATAAGCTTTGTAATGATGTGCTTAACGGTGCGGTACCACAGGACATCAAGCGTTTGACGGCTAGCTTAAAGCATAGCGGTGGTTATATGGTCGGGATTGGTATTAAGCAAAAATGTCCGAGTTCGAAAAGCTGGATGTACTTCCCAGAGGATGATTGTCCGTTCTACCGAGCCACGTACCTGAGCAACTATTCGCCGTATATGACGCCTGATAACGAGCAATACTATAGTCTGCTATGCGAAACCAGCTATAGCGCGCATAAACCGGTAGATGGATCGCGAATCGTGGATGATACGATCAACGGTTTGGTGTCCAGTGGGCTTATCGAAGAAAAGGATAAGAAACATATTGTTTCGACGTGGCTTTACAATGCTGACTATAGTTATCCAACCCCTAGCGTCGATAGAGATCGGATTCTTAGTAAAGCGATACCCTTCTTGGAATCGCAGGATATCTACAGCCGCGGACGATTTGGCATGTGGAAGTATGAAGTGTCTAATACAGACCATAGTCTGATGCAGGGCGTCGAGCTCATTGATAGGTTATTGGGCGATGAACCGGAAGTAACGATTGGCATGATCTATTCCAGCACCGAAGACGGCAGACAAGGGGCTGTTCATGAAAGATCGCTGGTGGCAGGTTCTGGGGATCCCAGGCGCGCAGGCGTAACCATTATCACTCAAAAACGATCGACCGATCCCAAATCGGTTCCGATGAAAGGCAAGCACTAAATAGGCTTCGAGCTTGCCTTTCAGTGAGCGTCCCATAAGCTAGTGCACGATGATCTTCACTTGGTCATAGTACGTGCGATAGTCTCGGGACAAGGAAGGGCCGCCCGGATAAGAACGGAGCCTCATTTCGACACGGCCGTCTGCGGTCCGACGATAATTGGTGGCGGATACTCCGTTTATTGTGAATACCTGATCCGTGGTCGAAGTATTGAACGTGGCGACATCTTCGAGCAAACCCGTATTCCAGTTGCGGAAGGAAACGGTTAGCAGCCCGGCAACAGGCTGATTGATCCTTGCTTCCAAGGTCAAGTCGAACGAGGTTGGGGTGACAACGTCTGTTTGCAAGCCGACGTCGAGAATCCCTTGAAATGAACGGATGGTAGGGCCATTAAGGACCGGGTACAGCAATAGGACTTTATCGTCTGACAAGATGGTTTCGCGTATCCCACCGAGAATCGCGCCCGCCAAATCGGGGGTAAGGTCCGTCATCCAGACTGCATTTAGGGGCTGGATCTTCAGAATCGAGCCGTTCGTATAATTAACGATATAAATTTCCCCGTTCGAATCGACTCCGAAAGAGCTTACATTGCCGACAACGCCGACTCCTCCAAGAGCACTCGTATGCTCGGTCACGTCAACCGGCAAAACATTCATGGATTCGCCGGTATTCGGATCGATGGTGAGTTTAAGCGAAAAGACCTTACGCAGCACCTCGTCTCCAAAAAAGTAACGGCCAAAGAAATTGGCGCCGAGCCTGGTACCACGATATACGTATCCTCCCGTCACTGATCGGCCAACTGAATGGTCATAGTTCCAAATCGGGTCTTGGAAGGGGGGCGAGCCACCGCCTAGGCCAGTAAATTGGTAGCCTTCCTTCACTCGCCAACCATAATTGCGGCCCCCCGCAAGCGCAGGCTCATAATCGACCTCCTCCCAAGCATCTTGTCCGACGTCGCCTATTACCAAGGCCCCCGTTCCGAGTTTGGTAGGGTCGTCGAAGCTCCATTTCCAGGGATTGCGAACACCGAAAGACCAAATCTCGTCGTCCCCGGTGATTCCCACAAAAGGATTCGTCGGAGGATTGCCGTAGTTCTTGGTGGGGTCGTTTGGAAAGTCATCTCTCGTAATGTCGAGGCGTAGCATCTTTCCAAGGAGCATATTGACGATTGTTTGTGCCCGATTGCCAGGATCATTTCCGCTTCCACCGTCGCCCATGCCGATGTAAAGGTATCCATCTGGACCAAATGCAAGGGTCCCACCGTTATGATTCGCGAATGGCTGGCCTATAACTAGAATTTGATAGCGCGAATTCGGATCCAAAGTAGGGGGATATTGCGAAAGTCGGGTGAAGCGCGCGATATTTGTGTTGCCGTTAACATCGGTGTAATCTACATAAACTTGTCCGCTGGTCAGATAATCGGGAGCGAATGCAAGGCCTAGCAAGCCTTGCTCCGATCCGGTACTTAGCTGGCCGGTGAGGTTAAGGAAGTCGGTCGTCAGCACTTGCTGATTTTGAATAACTCGAATGCGACCGCGCTGCTGAACGACGTATTGAATCGTCGGATCATTAGGATCTTGAATAAAAGCGACTGGTGAGCTCAAACCCCCGACAAAGACCTCTGATCGAAGGCTTTGCCCAAGCGTTCGGCTGGCCATGAGAAAGGTGAAGAGGCTGGCAAGAGCCAAAGACAAAAACGATTTAAACACAAAAATCTCCTTTAACTATGCACACAGTTCAGACATCCGTGGCCAATTTCAAACTCGAATCCGCTTCAACTTGCGGGCGTGTTCCAGATGGGACACTCATTGGACGCAAATCCACTACAGCAACTGCTATCTATATTATAAACCAAGAAAAATTACGATGTTTTTTGGCTGATCGGGAGGACATCGGACTTTCTCGTGCTCTGATGCTATATGATATGAATAAGAGGCTTTGTGCCCGACCCAACCTAGTTGCGCTTGAAAAGGGCGCGCTTAAGCGGATGGATGACTCGGGTGCGGCTTCGCTTTTTAGGGATGATGAGTTTAGTTGGCACGGTAGGACAAGAATTTGAAAAACGCAGAATTATCGATGGGCCTTCGTCAACGCCTGGAAGCCGTCGGAGTATCGTTCGGCCGTAGGCGATCTTTCCTCCTTTTGGCGTGCGTTGGAGTGAGCCTATTGAGCTTGCTGGGCTTTTTTGCCGCTATGGGCTTGTCTCCTGCACCTAAAACCGAGCCCAATTTACGGCTCGTGGTCATTCCCAGGTTTGAGCCTTCCGCTCCCAAGGCCTCGCTCGCCAAATTTGAGCCGAAGAAAGGTTGCTATTTGGGCGCTTATATCGAACTGGACCCGAAGCTTAAGAAAATCTACATGGATCGAACCAACAGCCCTCGGAAATTGCCTGAGGAGTTTGAAAGCTATGTTCGCAAACCGCATGCCATGTACTTTTTTTATCTGGGGTATGGACATCCCCTGCCTACCGATTGGGTCTCCTATTTAGACATGCAGCAAAAGTTCGTGCATGTCGCCCTCGAGCCCAATAACGGTCTGGATCGAGTCAAGGACGATGCCTATTTGCGTAAATTGGCCGATGACATGCATGCCTCGGGAGCTCGAATTTTTCTCAGGTTCGCCTCGGAGATGAATGGAGAGTGGGTTCGATACAACGGTAATCCTCGCAAATATCGAGACAAGTTCCGCCTTGTTACAAAGATCATGCGTGAGCGGGCCCCAAATGTCGCCATGGTTTGGTGCCCTTATACGACCCCTCAACGGTCCATCAGCTGGTATTACCCCGGTGACGATGCCGTCGATTGGGTCGGGGTCAACATGTATAATGTCACCTTTTTCGACCAAAACCCAAGAAGGCCGGCATCGCATGTGGCGCCTACCGACATGCTAAATTTCGTATATAGGAAGTACAGCGCACGAAAGCCGATCATGATCTGCGAATATGGCACAACGCACTTTTCTGCGGTGGAAAATAAGCCCGTCGTGGAGTACGCAAGGCGAAATATCCGTCAACTTTACGGGGCTCTGCCAGAGCGATATCCTAGGGTTAAGTGCATTAACTACTTCAATACAAACAACCTCCTGTTGAAGCACGCCCGAAACAATAACTACAG
Source organism: Fimbriimonadales bacterium (assembly GCA_038225245.1). Lineage (GTDB taxonomy): Bacteria > Armatimonadota > Fimbriimonadia > Fimbriimonadales > Fimbriimonadaceae > JBBREX01. Next base: position 5,875 of record JBBREX010000004.1, read on the forward strand.
CTTGACCGGCGATCCTCATGTGCTTGCGACCTATCGACAAGCGATCAGCTCCGACTATTATTTGAGCAAATATGACCTTGCTGGAAGCGACCCGGAGCCTGCCGGAGACACTCAGCTGGCGAATAATAGCCTGATCGATCAACCAACCCGGCTAGGAGCAAGAGTAAGATCGCCTTATCCCGACCCCACCGTGCGCTACTACATCGATGGAGAGCTCATTCACGAGAGCTTGAACGATAACGATAGGGATTTTATTTTGCAGCCTCGCTCTTTCCGCTCTGGCAGACGAATTCTCAAGACCGTTGCCATAGGGCGCAGGGGCGAAACCGTAGCCGAAAATTCGATCTCGATCATCGTGCGAAATTGAGTCTATCGCTCGATCTCAAACGTCAGTGTTGACAGGAAGAGCTTAGGGGAGGCGCTTTTAACCGAAGGTTGAAGATAGGCACATGCCAATCGCCAGATTCCTACGGACGTCAACTTGATATTGCAAAGCCCGTTCGCATCGGTTGAAAACTCTATCTCCTCTCCGGTCCTAATGTTTCTTGCCGTCAGGGCGGCGCCAGGCACCTTGTCTCCTTCGACGTAAAACTTCACCGCGAGCTCATCTCCACTGAAAAGCGCGGTGGGATCCATCAAGGGCCTAATTTCGGCTTTGAGGGCGGCTTTGCTGGAAGCCGCCGAATGAGATCCGTCCGTCCCTACAACGACCAGTGCGGAAGACGATTCGATAATTTCGAGCGACGAACCTTCTGCCGGCAAGCGGATTGCCTTTAGATGAAAGCGATCGGTGAGCTCCTTTCGGGAAACCTTGGCCTCGACAGGTTTGAAGTCGATCCCAATTAAAGCTGCCCCTGCTCGGTCGATGGCAAAAGATGCAGATGAGCTCGAACCTTCGGCGGGGGCGATCGTGTCGCGGTTCTCTTGACTTGCGGCGACGCGAACGAAGAACCACTTGATACTGCTTGAATTCCACGGAACGGAAGCTAAATTCGCATCCCATGTGCTTAATCTGAGCTTGAGTTGTTCGCCTACTTTCGTATGAAAGTGCTCAGGGGTTAAGGGATGCAGTTGCTGTGCCAAGCATTGTACGGAAAAAGCAGCGGTAGCAGCGAGGAAGGTTAGCGTGGTTTTTTTCATCGGCTCCTTTATTATCCGCCAAAAAATGAAATGGTGGAAGGAAAACGAAAAAAGCCCGTTCTTAATGAGCGGGCTTAATTCTCTCGCGGTTTAGCTTACCAGCGTCGTCCGCCGCCGCCACCACCGCCGCCACCGCCAGATCGCTCTTCCCGGGGTCGAGCTTCATTAACCGTGAGGGTGCGTCCGTCGAGCTGCGTGTTGTGCTTCTCGTTGATTGCCGCATCGAGCTTGTCGGCGTCGATGTCGACAAAGCCGAATCCGCGCCCTTCCACGATGCGAACGTTGGTCGCGCCATAGGGTGCGAATGCCTCAGTCAACGCCGATTCCGACGTGTTGTACGATAAGTTGCCGATATAGAGTGATTTGGTAGCCAATGCCTTGGTCTCCTGATTTTCTGTTTTCGTTGCGGTTCTAAGAGGGGGTCTCTCGGATTCTGAACCGCCGAAGCAGAATTCGGAAAAGCGAAACCTCGGACTCGAAGCGTAACATGCGCATTATGGCACCGAACCGCAAAAAGATAAGCCAAATGTCCTATTTGAATGATTTAATTCCGGTCCGGAGACACTAAGACCCTTCTTGAAAAGGACATCGCATAGCCGGCAAAGCAAGCGACAAAGGATGGCAGTAGGGCAATCAAACTTGCGGCCACGTTTGGTTGGGGCGGAAACGCTGATCGAAATCCGGCCAAATTTGAGCCGATGTACGCCAGGGGGACGCTGCATCCGAGAAGAAGAGCCCAAATTAAACTCCGACGTGGCCAGAAAAAACTCAGGCTTAGGCCGAAAACAAGAATGCTCAAAACCGCTGGCAGCACCTCGCTTGCCCCCCAAGCGCAAAGTCCCGTGGTGATCATTCCGATCGCCGCAATCATCCAAGGAACCCATTTCATAGCCTAGTTAACGTCTCGGCAAGCCATTTAGTGCCTAGTACGCTTTCGGCGCATATACATTGAGGGTCCTGAACGGAACGTTACTCGCCCCGCGGAACTGGTGCTTTTCTCCCGCCTCGATGAGGACAGTGTCCAATTCGGCCAAATGATATTCTCGCCCTTCGACCGAACCCCATCCGGATCCTTGCAAAACGAACAAAACTTGATCGGAATCTGCGTGCTCGCTTCCATACTCGCCGGATTCTTCGTCTTGCTGAAGAACCATGCACGCTATCTGTGATCGATCCGTGCCTGCCAATAGGACGAACATCTCGTTAAGCTTTTCAACGTCGACTTGCCGAATAAGCTTCATGCCAGGTGAGACGATGAGCAGCAGTGGAGTCGTTCGAGGTTTCCCGTCTAGAACCGAATGCTTATGCCAAACTGAGGTCCCGTGAGCAACTTTGGAATTACCGCGCGAGCCGAGAACTATAGCGATTGGTACAACGAACTGGTCGTCAAGGCCGGGCTAGCCGAACATTCGGCGGTTAAGGGCTGCATGATCATCAAGCCCCACGGATACGCGCTGTGGGAACTGATGCAACGCGCTCTCGATGATATGTTCAAGGCTACCGGACACGTAAACGCGTACTTTCCGCTGTTCGTACCTAAGTCGTTTCTAAGCAAAGAAGCAGCTCATGTCGAAGGTTTCGCAAAGGAATGCGCGGTCGTGACCCACTACCGGCTAATAAATGATCCCGGAGGTCGAGGGCTTGTCGTTGATCCGGAGGCTAAGCTGGAGGAAGAGTTGATCATCCGGCCTACCAGCGAAGCAATTATCTGGAGTACATACAAGAAGTGGATACAAAGCTACCGTGATTTACCTCTTCTAATCAACCAGTGGGCGAACGTAGTACGCTGGGAGATGCGTACTCGCCTCTTTCTTCGCACAACTGAGTTTTTGTGGCAGGAGGGTCACACCGCACACGCCACCTATGACGAAGCCGAGCAAGAAGCCCTGACGATCTTAGACGTTTATCGGCGATTTGCCGAGGAATGGATGGCGGTACCCGTGCTGACTGGCTTGAAGTCTGAAAACGAGAAGTTTGCCGGAGCCGACCATACCTACTGCATCGAAGCGCTTACTCAAGATTTGAGGTGTATTCAGGCGGGAACATCCCACCATTTAGGACAAAACTTCGCCAAAGCGTTCGACGTAACTTTTCAAAATCAGCAAGGGCAAAGGGAGCTTGTCTATGCCACGTCTTGGGGAGTTTCCACCCGGCTGATTGGCACCCTGATCATGGCCCACAGCGATGATAAGGGATTGGTCCTACCCCCAAAGCTTGCTCCAGTGCAAGTGGCCATCGTCCCGATGGGACGAGAGGATGCAATTCGGGAACGGACTTATGGCGCCTCGGATCACCTCGCCGGAGAGCTCAAGCAAGGATGTTGGAAGGGAGCGCCTATTCGTTTTGCCGTCGATAAGCGGGATAAAGAGTCTCCCGGCTTCAAATACCACGACTGGGAACTGAAGGGAGCATGTGTCCGCGCGGAGATAGGTCCCCGAGACTTAGAAGCGGGGCAGTGTGTCTTGGTTCGCAGAGATTCTGGCGAAAAGATTTCAATTCCGCTCGAAAAAGCGGTGGTTGAGATCCAGAGCATGCTTGATCTCGCGCAGGCGGCAATTTACAATCGAGCTGTCGCTATGAGGAACGAGAACACCCATCGAATTGACACCTGGGATGAGTTCCAATCGATTTTCGCGGCGGAGGGCGGAGCAGGATTTGTCGCCGCCCATTGGGACGGAAGCACGGAAACCGAAAAAACGATCGCTGAGAAAACAAAAGCGACCATTCGGTGCATACCGCTTGTTCCGCTCGATCCAGCGGATGGGCAGCCTGGGGAATGCGTGCTGACTGGAAGGCCGAGTAAGCAACGGGTCATTTTTGCAAAAGCGTATTGACCAGGATCGTGGCCTAGCCTTCTATCGGCGGGCGATTGTGTTGTGTGAGCACGTGGACAAGTTCCAGAATAGTGGCTTCGATCCAAGCGCCCTGCCTATTCGAGCGCATCGTCGCAACCAGCTCATTATTTTGTGAATTCCACGTAAGTTCCAGAGTCCCTGGCCAAGAGTCCTTGTTGAGATGCCAATGGACTGCGCCCGGTATTCCTTTCAGATCCATTTCTCTGATTGTCAGCCCTCGATCTTGAGCAAAAGCCCTAAGCAAATGAAAAAGAGACGAATCCGCGTTCGACGGAATGTCAATACGAGTTTCGAACATGTCCCCAAGGTACATTAGATTTGATGCTGACTAGCCTTTGTCTTCTCCTCTTTGCTGGGCAACAACCACCTCAGCCCACTTTCAAGCCTCCTCAGCCGAAGTCGAAGGATATTCAAAAATTTCATTTGCCCGAGGTTATTGGCACGCGGGCCGAGGTCCGCTTGCATGGATATGAGCAGCGAGTTCAACTAGAGCGGGAGTCGCCGTTCTCCCAACTCTTGTGGAAATCGGTGGGGCCAGAATATCAAGGGGGCCGAGTAATTGCCATAACCTCGCCCCTCGACAAGCCTTCTGAGCTACTCGTCGCCTTTGCCACGGGAGGTCTGTGGCGAACAAACGACGACGGAATTTCCTGGACTCCGCTCTTCGAGCACGAAAGTTCGTTCAGCATTGGCGATTTCGCCGTCTCGCGAGACGGGCAAGTATTATGGGTAGGAACCGGAGAAAATAATAGCCAGCGAACAAGCTACTCTGGCACTGGCGTGTTCAAGAGCCTCGATGGTGGCAAGACTTGGCAAAACATGGGCCTACCTGAGAGCCACCATATCGGACGCATCCTGCTCCACCCGAAGAAGGCGGATATTGTATATGTTGCTGCATTGGGTCACTTATACAGCAAGAATTCTGAGCGTGGAGTTTACAAGACCTCGGATGGCGGTAACACGTGGCAACACGTTCTGAAAGTTGATTCCTATACGGGGATAATCGATCTCGCTATGGATCCGAGAGATCCTGAGACGCTTTATGCGGCCGCTTGGGATCGGGACAGGAGAGCTTGGAACTTTCGAGAATCGGGCCCGGGCAGCGCTATTTATAAAACTACGAATGGAGGCAGAACCTGGTCGAAACTGGTGAGCGGCTTGCCTGTCGGGGACGGAATCGGACGCGCTGGCCTCGCGGTTAGCCCCGTTCAAGCCAAAACGGTTTATGCCTTTATCGACAATAACGCGGCCGACCCGGATACCGAATTTCGCGACGAACGGCAACCCTCCGGGGTACTCACGCCTCGCCGATTCATGCATCTAAACGAAGAAACCTTGGGCCAAATCGATAAAGGCGTGCTCGATCGGTTTGCACGCAATTATCTTCCGTCGGAATTCAAAGCGGATGAAATCTTGGCCAAGTTAAAGGACAAAAAGATCACGATGGCGGAGCTCGTCGCGGCCATGGAGAAACGCAATCCGAACGTGGTTCAAATGGAGCCTTTGTGGTCTGAAGTTTATCGAAGTGACGATGCGGGATTAACTTGGCATAAAACACATGCAGGAAAAATCGGCCCTCATGGCGGTTACTATGGCGGCAGGATCGTTATCAATCCGACAAATTCAAACGACATATTGACCACTGGCACCATCCTTCTCAGAAGCCTCGACGGCGGTAAGAGCTGGCATCAGGCGGCCAGCGAGCCTCATGTAGATTTCCATGCCGTCTGGTTCGATCCTCGCAATCCAAGGCGCATGGCGGTGGGAAGCGATGGGGGGTTTTATCTGAGCTTAGACAATGGAGAGCACTGGCGACATATTAACAACCTGCCCGTGGGGCAATTCACTTCCATCGCCGTGGACAACAAACGACCCTACAACATCTATGGTGGCCTTCAAGACAACGGGACCATGAAGGGTCCATCGGATTACTCCTCTGGGCAAGGAGGACCTTTTTCTCGGGACTGGACGACGGTCGGTTGGGGAGATGGCAGCGCGGTAGCGGTCGACCCTCGCGATGACGGAGATCAAATTTATACGGCCTCCCAGTTCGGGGCTCACGAAGCGATGAATCAAAAAACGGGGGCACGCTGGGGGATTCGTCCATCTGGCCGTGATCTTCGATTCAACTGGGTATCCCCGATTCTCATCTCACCTCACCATCCGGATATTCTCTATATAGGTTCACAGAAGCTACATCGATCGCTCAATCAAGGCAAATCCTGGGAAGCTTTGAGTGACGACCTTTCAAAGAATCGACCCAACGGTAATGTGCCTTTTTCCACGATGAAGGACCTGTCCGAGAGTCCTTTTAAATTCGGCCTTGTTTATTGCGGCTTTGACGATGGAACCCTGAAGATGACCAAGGACCATGGGAGCTCCTGGATCGATATTCATACTCCCGAACGATCGAAATGGGTAAGCCGAGTTCTGGCCAGTAAGTGGGACCCCGGGACGGTATATTGCTCCCAAACCGGCTACCGAGATGACGATTTTACGCCTTACCTGTGGAAATCCGCGGATTATGGCAAATCGTGGAAGTCGATCGTGGGGAATCTACCATCTGGAGAACCTATCAATGTGATTCGTGAAGATCCTGAGCATAAAGAGATGCTTTACGTTGGCACCGACCTTGGAGTCTTTGTTTCTTACGACGTAGGTGCAACTTGGGAGCCCCTTTCCGGTGGGATTCCCCGAACACCGGTGCACGATCTCGCTATTCAAGCGCGTGACGAAGAAATGGTCATTGCAACGCATGCTCGAAGTGTCTGGAAATTTTCGCTCAAGCCATTATATGAAGTGACGCCGGAACTGCGGAAGGAGGACCTTCATGTCTGGAGCGTTTCCGATATGGAGCGGAGCAGTCGCTGGGGTTACGGTTATCGTGAGATGTGGGACCAAGAAACTCGTTTCAAACCAGCTTTGACCGGACGTTTTTGGAGCAAAAATGCAGGCAAGGGCTCAATAAGAATCCGTTCTAAGGATGGAAAAACGGTTAAGGAGCAGCCGATCGACGTTTCGAAGGGTTTTAACTTCTATCGGATCGAGTTGGAACTCACGCCGGGAAAAGTATCGAGCGAACTTCGAAAGATTCAGCCAAAAACGGGATTAGAAGGGATTCAAGATCCCTATCAAGATTTGCGGCCCCTCTACGTTGAACCGGGCGAGTACAAAGTAGAGATCACGGTCGGCAATGTTACCAAGACCGTTGACTGGAAGTTGACCAAAGCAGATTCCTAGAAGGCGTGATCCATGAGCCCCAGATATTGGGGCTTGAATCCTGGAAATATTGCCGCAGGCTCGCATCTTAAGCGCTTATCGAGGATTTCGGAGAGGACTGTGCGGTAATCGGTAGTAACGCGAAGGTCACCCGGCCCCTCGAGTTGGTGTTCCTCAAGCCCCGGCCACACTCCAAGAACACGGTCACACTTTAGCGTTTGCCCGAGCACGAGCATTACGCTCCCTCGGCCGTGGTCCGTTCCCAAGCTCTGATTCTCATAAACACGACGGCCAAATTCGGTCTGGATGCATACGGTAACGCGCCTGGTTTCCCGGCCCAGGTCTTGCCAAAATGCAGAGAGCGCGCCGCCAAGCTCCCTCAAAATTCCCGCCATGAGGCCATTCCCAGCTCCTTGGACGAAATGGGTGTCCCATCCTCCTTTATCCACGCATGCGATCTCGAGCCCGACATTAGCTCGCACGAGAAAGGCAATTTGCCTCAATGCTTCTCCCAGCTCTCCATTGGGATATCTGGCATTGTGATGAGGTAGCTCCTTTGCCGGATCTAGATTGTTGAGAGTTTTGAGAACGTCGAGGGTTTCCATTCCGGCCTCGGCGATTTCATCTTTTTTCGCGGCATACATCGAGGACAGACTCTTCGTAAAGGCATCTTGTGAGCCGGACAATGGCGGAACGAGCTTGTAGTCTGCGAGTGATGATATCGCGGTCGCATGCGTCGCCCCCCGGAGTGAATCGGGCATGACTTGACTGAACGCAACCGCGCGAAGAGGCGAGCGGTTGTCTACGGGGCCGACGGCGAGATAGCGAGCGAGCCATCCGCTTGCCACCGAACCATGGTTATCTGCTAGACCACGCTCCATTGCCGACATAGCCTCGAAATGGGATCGGGATTGATCGAGCGAACCTACCGCGTGAATGAACGATAAATTTCCAGACCGGTACAAAGGCAGCAGAGCAGACAGGTTTGGGTTCAACCCAAAAAAACCGTCGAGATCGATGAGTCTATTTGAAACGTCGGCCTGCCGGTTTTTCGGGGAGGCAAGCCTTAACGTCGGACGGAGGCGATGGTAACCATCTTCTCCGAAAGGGGCTACTATACTGAGACCGTCCGCTCCGCCACGAAGAAAGATATTGACAAGCACCTCGGTATCGCTCGGTTTTCCCTTTTGAATGGCTAAATCGGCAAGCGCGCTTCCTTTGCTGAACCACCAAATGGAACTCACCGCTCCCCCAACGAGAAATTGTCTTCTGGTAGGTGGCCAATGTCTTGGATCGCCACGGCCAGACTCCTTGAGTCTTCCGTTACCGTTGCATGATGTCCAATCCTCTTTCATTTCGCAAACCTCTAACGCCATTGAAATTCGGGCGAGCACAGACAGAGCGCCACCGCTTCAGAAAGGGATGAGCTCTTGATCGATGATAAAACGGACTCGCATCCCGTGATGGCGCGACTTATCGAGTACCTTCCAATTTGTGAAGACATCGATTCTAGGTCCATGTCGGTCCGGTTAATCCGGCCCCCAACCAGATCGGAAACAAAGTTCCAGCGGGCGAGCAAGGACCCTGTCCATGCCGACGTGGTCTCTGGATATCCGTCGGGCAGCGGCCACTGATAAAGGGGTTGACCCATTCGATCAAGATGAGCCTGAAGGTCTCGGGTGCCGTCGGTGGATGCTCCTGTAACTCGCAGCGCGCTGATCATGAAATCAAAGGGGCGCTTGATAATCGGTGGACCTTCGATCAACTCCTCTGAAGTCAGGATGGGACGAAGCATAGCGCGGATATCTCCATTTGTTCGAAGGTAGATTTTCGTCAGCTTTGGGACAAACGAGGTGCTTGCCTCGCCCAGAAAATGTCGGCAAAGCTTGGTTGAAATGAACTGAGCGGTCGAAGGATGCGAGGCTAAGATCGAGAGAATTCGCTCCCCATCTTCTTGGCCCCCTCCTGCCGGAATACGGTGGCCGAGAACCGTTTTTTCTCCGTCGTCGTGTCGTGATGCGTCGAATCGAAACTGCCCGTGGGGCCTCAAAAATCGACGCTCCTCGGTCCAACCGGTCAGGCACCGCGCCACTTCCTGCACGTCCCTTTGGCTATATCCTCCATGGATTCCAAGTGTATGGAGTTCCATGAGCTCCCTTGCGTAATTCTCGTTGGGCCCTTCTTTCTGATTCGCTTGATTATCAAGATAATTCAGCATTGCCGTACTCTTTGCGCATGCATCAAGCATTTCGGGGAACGAGCCAAGAGCGTGTTTTCGGACCACGGCGGCTTGTTGCTCTCCTGTGCGGAACGCAGCTAAACCTTTCCGCGCGTAAATATTGAAGTGATTGGTCCAAAAGTCCACCATCCGCTCCCTGAGCTGATTTGGGCTGCGAACCGCACGTAGGATGCCCGCCTGTTGAAGTTGTTGCAGCACTACCTCTTCTGGCAAATCTCGCAAATCCATGGGCGAAAGCTGAAAGACGTCTAGGCGACGCAGGGCGAATTCTAAATCGAGTGGCTCAGGCGCGTCAGCCCGGAGCTGCCGAGCAAGATAACCCTTACGCCCGGATTCCGCAACAACACCGAGTTCTCCGATTGTTGGACCGAAACCAATGCGATTCAAAAATCGATAGTTTGCTTCTATCGGACCAGCGGGCAATATCGGGCGGCCCTTACTCGAGGACACAAGATTCGAAACGACCTTGTTGCATCCGGCCGCAGTGACGGCCGAACCTGCCGCCACGCCTAATCGAAGAGCATCGCGACGGCTGAACTTCACGACACGGCCCGGGTGAGAACTTTGTCCGATCGCTGTAAAACCGCGCGCGTCCCCGCTCCCAACGAAAACAACAGAAGCAGTGGGGCGATCAAAAACCAACCGAGAAGGGGCACTAATCCGGAAAGGACGATCAACCCTGAGGATCTTGAGAGGGCTCCGTACGCGTTAAGGCTGGGATCGACGCTTCGGGCCCTGCGAGCCGCAATTTGGGCGATTCCAGCGGCCCCGATGGATGCTGTGGCTAGGAGAAGCAGATATAAGGTGGTGCCCGCTATTTTCAACATGGGTGCAGGTTGGGCGGCAAGGGCCACCGCGAACAAGCCAACGGTCGCAGCGAGCGAAAATCCAATCGCTAGGCACACCCAAGGCCTTGTCGCGACGGCAAGTTCGGCTGATTCCGTCCGATGGGGAAAAATCAGAGCAACTCCGAGAATCATCGCCCACCCGGAAACACAAATTCCGACTATCAGTGAAAAAATCCCAAACACGTCGCCTATGGTGACCATCGCCATCTCCTCGGAGGACTCGCGCGTCCCCCAATACTTATAGGCCAATTCTTTCAGGCCTCGGGACTAATGACTGGACATTAAGACATGAAAAAGACGAGCATCCCGAGAGATGCTCGTCTGATTATTTCGAACTTCGCTTATTTGCGTCGTCGTCGAATGAGCACGAGTGCACCAAGGCCAAGAGCCGCGAATGTTGCGGGCTCAGGCACTGCTGCGATTTTCATGTTGGGGCCAAACCAGCCGACTGTGGTACCAGTCGTTGAAGTGGCATAGATGAGGGTAGTGCTTACGTCGTAGCGATCCTGGCCAAACGTAATCAACGGGTTGAAGTTGATGGTCTGCGGATCCCAGGTGTATGTGTCGGTGAATGTGTCGCCGGTCGTTCCAACGAGCTCATAGCTGTGGTTGGGAATCAATACCGCGGTCACTGCGTGGTAGCGGAATTGGGCTGTCAGGGGGTCTGCTGTCGAGACTACCGTCGAAGCGCCTGCCACTAAAAGCTGAGTCGTATCGTCGAAAATGCCGACACTATGTCGCTCGTTAAGCCCGTCCTGATTGGTGTCATACCAACCGAGGGCGGTGACGCTGACTGCCGCATTGGTCGTAAACGACCAACCCAAGCACCAGGTGTTGTTGTTGTTATCGTTTACGATGCCTGACATCGTAAAAGCGGCTGTTTGTGCCGAGGCGAAGCCGGCGGCTACGAGACAAATCGCCAATGTTCCTGCTAGTTTTCTCATGAAAGATCTCTCCTCCGAATTAGCGCTATCCGCGCCAAATCATTCGTGGCGTTAGCCATGATTCTCTATCATATAACAAAAGAAGAGCTAAGCATGGGACCACTTTGAAAAGATTAGAAATTATGCTAATAATCCAGTAAAAATACTAGTATCTCGCCAAACTATTTGAGTGTGCTAACGAAATTAGGCCGTAGGGCAAAAAAAACGGGCATGCGTAATGCATGCCCGGCGATGTCTTATCGACCTAGTGGTGGGGACGGACGATTATATCGCCTTCATCGACCATGCCGTCGAAAGCATAGTGAACGTCGTGGTCGCCGTCGAACATAATTCGGAAAGTGTCAGGGTCGCCCTTTTGGCCATGTCGTCGATCCTGGACGCGAACAGCAACATGACCGGCAAAATGATGCATGCCGTCATGGGTACGTACCACCATGCGGCCGTCTCCCCCAAATTCGGCAACCTTCGTGTCCGCGTTGATACCGAGCCGCGCAGGGGCGCCCATACCAATTTCCACGGTCGCCCGGTCGGTGCGTGAGGCGAAGCGCAGATGCCCCACCAAATGATCGCCATGGTCGTCATGAACGCGGGCAACTTCAAACCCGAAGAAGCTATGTACGCGGTCTGAGTTGACCGCTCGGCCACGGCCGGAGGCGCTTTCGATGACGTTACGTTGAGCCACTGCTGCCAATGACATGGCCACTATTCCTGCGATACAAAGTTTCTTAATAAGCATTTACAACCTTCTCCTTGATCCGGGCGCGTTGACGCGTCACATTACTTGCTTTGACGAAAATCCATGGACAAAGGTCATAAAGTGGCCCCTGGGCGAGTGCATTGCGTCAAAAATCTCCGTGACCGGATTCGCGGATGGAACAATATGAAGAAAGGACCATAGCTTGACGATTCCTCAATCTTGACCGTTTAGAGCCTCAGTGACTGTCGACTCTTGAGAACCGCGCCTAGCGTTGAGTCTAAAAAGCGATCGTGGCCGCTAATCGGCAGAAGCTTAACATCACCCGAGAGCATGGCCTGTTCTGGACGTCTGATCAAAAAGCCGACAAGCGATGAGAGTCGAGAAGCAAGCTTATGGACTCTCGACGAGCTTCGCTTTGAGCGCTTTCATCGCCGCTTCCGTTCTGCTATTCACTTGGAGAGCCTTGAGAATGTTGCTGACGTGATTTTTCACCGTCTTCTCGGCAATACAGAGCTGGTTCGCGATGTCTTTGTTTCGAAGGCCCTTAGCTACCAAGTCAAGAATCTCGGACTCGCGATCGCTGAGAACATATAGCTCGCTGTCGTCGGTTTCGTCGTCTTCGTGAATTCGGCGAAAATCGTCCAAAACGCGGGCCGCGATTTTAGGCGTGATCTTGGCCTCGCCTCGCTCGGCAAGTCGAATTGCCTCTACGACGTCCTGCGGCGTCGAGGTCTTGAGCAAATACCCAAGCGCTCCCGCCCGAAAGGCATCGTAAATCACATCGTCTGCCTCATTGACGGTAAGCACAACGACGGCGATGCCTTTTTCTTGCTTGAGCAGCCGTCGAATGAGCTCGATTCCGTTCATTTTCGGCATATTGAGATCGGTCAGCAAAACATCGGGAGCAGACTTCAAACAGAGTTCGAGAGCCTCTTGGCCGTCGCCGCATATGCCAAGGATCTCACACTCGGGCATGAGACTGAGCGTCTTTTGCAAGGCACTACGATACGCTTGCTCGTCATCGGCCACTACGACACGGATATTTGCGGACATGCCCGGCATTATACGTGGTGTGGGCATTTTTTCGGCACTGTCAGCCTGGCCTCAAGGTTTCATGCAAAAGCTCGGGTGCATTGCTTTCTCAACCCACGATATGCGATTTCCGCTAATCGCTCCAGGCTCACCACATCCTCACGGTTATAGGCGATCAGACGCTCCAATGCGGCGTCTCTTCCCCTCAGATAATCACGCCAAAGAAAAACCGCATCTCTGCCAGTTAGACCACACACGTCTTCGTTGCGCATGATGCCTACTTGGCGCTCGATTCGTTTCAGACCTCCTCGATATCCTAATCGCCGGAGTAGGTGGCAAAGGTCGATGTGAATGTGATCGAGTTCCAGTCCCACAAAGCGTTTCTTAAGCATGGGCAAATCGAATCCGGCTCCGAAAAATGTGACGATCAAGGAGTAGTGGGAAATAATGTCCCGGAAATTTTCGATGTCCTCCCCTTTCACCAAGGATCGATATTTTTCTCCGTCAAAAAGCCCGATAACGGTAACCGAGTCTCCCCACTGGCCTCCATCGGTTTCGATATCCAAGAAGACGCAGTTGCGGCGAAATTCAGGCCAAGCTCGCCAAGCATGAGCTTGTCCAAGCGTCCGCTGAAAATACTGGTGGATGCCTTGCGAGAGCGCTCGGTCAGACTCATGGATTGCGTCGAGTGTAAGGCGGGGGGAGGCGGCTCCAAATTTGTAAGACTCCGGTTTGTTCAGCAAGCAATCCCAGTCGTGGCAGCCTTGGTCCCAAAGCGATCTCTCGGTTTGCAAGCCGATTCCCGGCACATGGCAGAACGTTTGGCGAAGCACTTATGGCTTGCCTTTAGGTTTAGGCTTTGTCGGTCCTTGGTCCTTTTTGAGCACGCTTGGAGGCTGCGTGATATCAGGCAATGTGATCGTAACCGATCCTTGAGCTTGCCACTCGAATTTATTCTTGGGGTCGTCATACCAAAACTTGCCTACATTTAGATTTCGGTCGAACTCTCCGGATAGTCTGGCGATCCCTTTGCCATACCAAACCGACTTCATGTCCCGGCCAAACCATTGGATCGCGCGAAATGTGCCGGTGATCGTCATTTGGCCCTTGCCGAAATAAACTGCTCGTCCCTTATCCTCGTATTCCTTCTTCAATCTACCGGAGGTAGACAGGGTTCCTCTAAGCTGGCTAATCAAGATGGTCCCTGTGAACGAAATCTCGACCCGGCCTTCTCCATCGAGCAATTTGTAGCTACCCAAATTAGTTTCCAAATGGAGCGTCTTGTAGTCCGGTTTTGGGACGACTCCGGCTCGCTGCTGATCGGTCGCCGGCTGCCCGAAAGCGGGGGCCACGCAAGCGAGGAGTCCAAGTAACCCGATCACCCAACGCGAACCAGGAATTGGTTTAAGGAGCATAAATGGATTGTATCCGATGACGGAGCGGCCCGGTCTAACCGCAGCTGATGCTCGCCTCCGAGGTGCATTTTGCCGAGTGGAACCTTCTTGCTATCAAAAAAAGACCCGGGCGAGGCCCGGGTTTGTCTTTTCGCAGGAGTGAAACCTTAGCTTTCAAATTGCGAAATATGGGATGAAACGTACTAAGCACGCAAGAGCGAGAGCACTGCTTGAGGGGCGCTATTCGCCTGAGCGAGAACTGCAATTCCGCTTTGCTGCAGGATCTGCAATCTTGTGAAGTTCGTCATCTCAACGGCTACGTCGATATCTCGGATCATGGACTCGGTAGCCGATAGATTCTCTCTTGCAACTCCGAGCGATCGAACGTTGGACTCGAGAATGTTCCGTTGGAACGAACCGATGTCTCCTCGTGATCCGGCGATATCGCTGATCGCCTTGTCGATGACGACCATTGCATCCGTCGCTCCTTGCTGGGTAGTGAGGTCGAGATTGCTCAGGTCCTTGCCCGCAACCGCGTTCTTTCCAAGATTGCTTGCCGAATAATTCGCTAGGGAAAGGCTAGTTGTCTGATTCGCGTTAGCTCCGATTTGAAAGATCGATTCGCCGACGTTGACTTGACCCCAAGCGTTGCTGCCAGCCGCAAGGTTTCCATTTTCGGTGAGCTGGATGTTATTTCCAAAGAGGTCCCTAAGAGTCAACCCTTGGCCGCTGTTAAAGGTGACCGTTACCAGCCCGCCTGCTGTTGCTCCATTCGAATCGATAATGACGTCCGCGACCGAGTTGCTGCCGGCTGCACTTTGAGAGCCCGCAGCATTGCGTAGAACGCCTGTTGAATCTACAAGGTCGACGTGAGCCTCCGTGCCGTAGTCTTTCGACACGAGCGTCACGGTGCCGCCAGCCGCCCAAGTGGCTGTTACGCCGGTTTGGAGTGACGTGTTATTGATCCGAGCCACGATGTCCTGGATGGTATCGGTGGAGGCGGCGGAGAACGAAACGCCATTGATGGAGAACGAGCCCGCGTTGTTGCCCATCGTGGTCGTTGCAAAGGCGAAGGTACGTCCCGCGCCGAAGCTCGCCTTGGTTGCCGCCGTTGTAACGCTTACGGTTATGACGGATGCAGTGGTAATAGCTGCGCCGTTAAAGACGCCACTAAAGGAAATATTGCTGACATTCGCGGAGCTAGTCGTTCCCGCGTACGTTCCCGCGCTGCCATCGAGCAGCTTTTTGGTTCCAAACTGGGTTTGCCCGGAAATCCTCGTGATGCTGGCCACGATCGAATTGAGTTGAGTTTGGTTCGCTTGCTTTTGAGCGTCGCTGAGAGTGGCGCTGTTGCCACTGGCCACGGCAAGAGCGCGGGCGTCTTTGATCAATCGATTGACTTCGTCCAACGCTCCTTCCGCAGTCTTGGCGTAGTTAATCGCATCCTGATTGTTGCGGATCGCTTGATCGATCCCCCCGATCTGTGCCCGAAACGTTTCCGAAACGATCAGGCCGGCGGGGTCGTCGGCGGCCGAGTTTATTCTGAGACCGGTCGATAGCCGGTTGACCGACTGGCCGAACTCCATGTTCGATTCGCCCAGGTTACGCAGGGCGTTCATTGCCATTATATTAGTGTTTACGCGAAAAGACATTATTTTTCCTCCGTGTTTCGACGAGCCGGGCTCTTCCTGGTACCCCGGATATTTACGGTGCTGTCTGATTAACTTATTCCCTGGCAGTTATGCGGGTATACCTAGTATTTATACTGGTATTCCCAAAAAAAATACCTGGATGCGAGTTCTCTCTGGCTTGGTGCCGAATTCCAGAAGCTCAGCCGCTATAATCAACGCGTGAGCGGGCGGCCAAGTTGGGATGCGTATTTCATGGAGATCGCTCACCTGGTCAAAACCAGAGCCACTTGCCCCCGACGTCAGGTGGGAGCCCTTATTGTTCGCGAGCGTCGCATCCTTGCCACGGGATACAACGGGGCGCCAAGGGGCTTGCCCCACTGCCCCCCTGAAGGCCCGGATCATGACTGGCCACTTGGCTGCATGCGGGCAGGGCATTGTATTCGTTCATTGCACGCGGAGCAGAATGTACTTCTTCAAGCAGCCATGATCGGCGTGCCTTGCGAGAACGCCACCATGTACGTGACCTGCCAGCCCTGCAATTCCTGCGCCAAAATGATCATTAACGCAGGCATCTCCAAAGTGATTTACGAAGGCGACTATCCTGATGAGTTTTCGATGCATCTGTTTCGAGATGCCGACCTCGATGTACTACGATATCGTGAGGGCACTCTGGAGAAATTGGAGTTTCTCCCTTGATTTCATGGCTTCTGGCCACAGCCGATACCGGCGGAAAAATGCTCGGAGGATTTCGCGCTCCTCTCCTCACCGCCCTTATTGCATCGATCGTGAGTTACTTGCTCACGCCCTGGGTGCGCAGCTTGGCCATCGGCAAGGGAGCAATCGACGATCCGAATGCGGACGATCGGCGCGTCCATCTTGAGCCTACCCCTCGATGGGGCGGACTCGCTATTTACGCGGCCATTCTTGTGGCACTTGCGATCGTGTCTCCCACGGCGTATCCGCGGAGCCCGTTCCCGATGTATTTGGTGGGGATCATGGTGATCGGAGCGCTAGTCGTGGTCGTAGGGGCGCTTGATGATTTATATCAGTACAAGGCCAAAGTCCAGGCAGTTTTCCTCCTGGCCGCAGGAGTTGCAGTTCAGATGTTCCCCCATTCCGGAGCATGGCCAGAAGTTCAAATACGTGGTTTTGGCGCCCTGTTTGGGGCTTCCAGCAGCTGGATGGCGGCAGGACTTCTGGCCGTTCCCATAACGGCAATTTACATATTCGTCGTGGCAAAAACCATGGATACGATCGATGGCGTGGATGGACTGGCCGCAGGAATCGCTGCCATTGCGGCGGCAACCCTCTCAATTATCGCCACCTATTCCGTGCTCAACATGAACCCAGAAAAGGCCGCTGAACTGGGACGTGTCTATAAAGAGTTGCCTCGAGTTGCTCTCGTCGCGGCCGCCATCGCGGGCGCAGCGATTGGATTCCTTCGACACAACTACAATCCGGCAAAGATATTCATGGGGACGGGAGGGGCCCAGCTATTGGGATTTATGCTTGCCTGCATCAGCATCGTCGGCGTGATGAAAACTGCGGCAACGGTGACGCTTTTGGTTCCCGTTCTCGTTTTTGGAGTGCCCATCTTCGATGCAACTTTCGTCGTCGTTCGTCGAGTCTTGAGTCGCCAACCCATTACCCAGGGCGATAAAAGACATCTTCACCACACGCTTTTAAGCCGCGGATTGTCACAGCGGCAAACGGTTTTGGTGCTGTATTTCGCCGCGATGGTGCTCTGCGGTCTCCTGCTAATGGTTATTAAGTTTTATGCATAAGCCTATATTGATGTGCGTCGTCGGCACTCGTCCCGATGCGATCAAGACAGCACCCGTCTATTTAGAGCTCAAAGCGTATGAGCATCTGGTTGAGTCCGTACTCGTTTCCACTGGCCAACATCGGGAAATGCTCGACCAAGCGTTAGGGGCCTTCGGAATCGAGGCGGACTTCAGTTTGAATATCATGCGCCATGGGCAAACACTTTCTGAAATTACGGAAAGGGGTTTGCACGGCTTAGATAAGCTCCTTGGCCAGCTAGAGCCTCAATTTGTGATTGCTCAGGGCGATACCACAACGACTTTTGTCGCAGGACTTGCCGCATTTTATCGCCGAATTCCGTTCGGACATATCGAGGCGGGGTTACGAACGGATACTATTTGGGACCCCTTTCCAGAAGAATTCAATCGGAGGGCGGTAAGCCTTGTTGCTTCTCAGCACTATGCTCCGACTAAGCTAGCTCAGAAAAACTTAGAGACTGAGGGCATTTCGTGCGGCAAGATCTTCATAACGGGAAACACCGGAATCGACGCGGTCCAGTACGTTGGCTCAAACTCCACGGATACCTGGTTCGAAGATTGGCCCGGACGCGTTATCCTTCTCACCACTCATCGCCGAGAAAATTGGGGAGAACCCCAAATACGTATTGCCGAAGCTGCGGCCGCAATTCTCGACCGATTTGAAGACGTTTTGCTTGTCGTGCCCATGCATCGAAATCCGAAAGTAAGAGAGGTGCTTGAAAAGATTCTCGGATGCCATCCGCGCGTCAGAATGATCGAGCCACCGGCATATTCGGCCTTTGTGCAACTCATGAAGAGGGCTACCTTAATATTGAGTGATTCCGGAGGCGTCCAGGAGGAAGCCCCTGCGTTTGGAATTCCAGTTCTTATACTGAGAGATACCACCGAGCGACCTGAAGGCATTAAATCAGGTAATGCAGTTCTTGTTGGAACCGATAAAGAGCAGATTGTGCTTCAATCCACACTCTTATTGAGCGATAAGACGGCCTACGAGAAGATGGCGCGCGCGGTAAGCCCTTACGGAGATGGGCGTGCGGCCCTAAGAATTCGGTATCTTGCCCTGATGCACCTTGGGATAGAGAGTCCGGAGGAGGCCATGTGGACATCCTAAAAGCCGTCGTCTTGGGGATTGTGCAAGGTCTTACCGAATGGTTGCCAATTAGCAGTACGGCTCATCTGCGCATTGTTCCTGCTTTGCTTGGCTGGGATGATCCGGGGGCTGCTTTTACAGCGGTCATCCAGATCGGAACTTTGCTTGCCGTCTTAATTTATTTCTCCGCTGATTTGGGACGGGCCTTCAAGGGTTGGATTGGAAGCATGAACAACCGAGATGTCGGCACATTCGATGCGCGGCTAGGGTGGGCCATTTTGATCGGCACGGTGCCGGTTATCATCTGCGGCGTTCTGTTTCAAAGGCACATCAGGGAGGATTGGCGCTCGCTTTACATAATTGCTTATTCGCTAATCGGAATGGGCTTAGTCCTTCTTCTCGCGGAGGCGGCGGGTTCGAGGACGAAGAACCTCGAAGCGATAACGGCTCGAGGAGGACTGCTGATCGGCCTTTGGCAAGCTATCGCTTTAATACCAGGGGCGAGCCGGAGCGGAAGCACGATTTCTGGAGGCTTGTTTTATGGATTCGATAGGCCTTCGGCGGCTCGTTTTTCGTTTCTGTTGTCCGTTCCCAGCGTATTTGCGGCGGGGTTGAAAGAACTTTATGACGAGCGAGCCGTGATCTTCGGCCAGAGCCTGGCTCCGGTGCTGGTGGCGACGATCGTTTCCTTCGTCGTGGGCTACTTTACGATCGCGTTCCTGCTGAAGTTCCTCCAAACTCATTCGACTCTCGTGTTCATCGTCTATCGGATCGGTTTGGGAGTACTCCTTCTTCTGATGTTGTACCAAGGCCGTCTTCAACCGTTGGCAGCAAGGGCGGGCCTGATTAAGGTAGTGCACTTTGCCCCCACGCTTAATTAGAAATGTTCCGTCGAAAGCAGGAAGCTCCGGTACCTTCCCCCTCTTGGCTCATGGTGGGGCTAGGAAATCCGGGCGCGGAATATCTCGGAACGAGGCATAATGTCGGCTTTGAAGTGATCGACCATTTAGCCGATCAGTTGCGGATCAAGCTCAATGTAAGGAAGCACCGTGCTGTGTACGCTCTCGGCGATCTCGACGGCACCGATGTCTGTCTCGCCAAGCCAATGACCTATATGAACTTAAGCGGGCAAGCGATTGCGGGGATTCTTAAATCATTTGGCTTAAATCCTTCGCGCTTATTGGTTATTTCCGACGACCTCGATCTCGATGTTGGCAGAGTACGCATGAAACCGAAGGGTGGGGCGGGCGGCCATAACGGGCACCGTTCGATTATCCAGGCGCTAGGTAGCAGCGAATATGCCCGGATCAAAATCGGCATCGGAAAGAGCGGACCGGCCGTCGATCACGTTCTCAGCCGCTTCACTCGCGAGGAAAGACCGCTAATCGATGAAGCCATCATCATCGCCCAGGAAGGCTGTTTCGTGGCGGTGCGGGAAGGGGTGGATGCCGCTCTTTCCGCGGTCAATTCTTTCAAGCCCGAGCCCTCCTAGGCCATCGCAAGCAATTCGCGACGCTCAGTAAAGGTGTGCTGGGTACCCAAGATATGAATTGGGCCTTCGCTGTTCGCCCAGACTGACGTACGCCGGTTCGCATAGGCGAAATAGGCGTGCGCTCCATCCTTAGTGCGGCCCCATCGCTGGTGGCCCGACCCCGTGTACAGAAGAACGTACTGTCCAGGAGAAATCCAAACATCCTCCGAGAAAAGGTGCACGCTACTAGAGCCTGGTTGCTGAATCGCTTCTTCTCCAACGATCGCATGGCCCCGCAAGCTCGTCCGCATCGAACCTTGATTTTGTAATAGGACAAATTCTCGATGAGGACAGATGTCACGCTGAATTCCCACAATCCTGATCATGGCCCACCTCTTTCCGATCCTTAACTAAGGACGAATCAGCAGGATTGTCTGATGCGCAAATCTCACGGCAGGGTCTAGATCTTTGCCGATCCCACTACGGCGCTTTATGACTTTTGAACGACTAATTCGTTGCTGAGCTTATCCGTCGATTTTCCCTCGGTCAGCACTTTTTGGGTGACCTCTTCAGCTCGCTTCTTCATTTCGTCCGAGTACACAGATCCCGTTAGGTGAACCACGTTATCTTTGGATTGGACAATAATGTGGTTCCGCGAATCGTTGAGACCCTTATCCGCTTGAATCGCTAGCTTCACCTTGGGCGTTAGGATGACGGCCGCGCTCACGTTTTTGGCCGCTTCCTTAGTTACGGCGGCAGTTTTGGCTACCGCTTCCTTACCTTTCTCGATGGTGGGGGCTGCCGACTTTTGAGCTTCTTCAGCAGTCTTGGCGGCAGCCTTTTGGTTTTCCTTTGCGTCTTCGGCAAGTCCTTCCGCCGTGTTATGGCAGCCAGTGAGTAAGACTCCGAAGAGAAGAGCAGCACCGATTATATAGACTTTAGCCATCTCTTAGCCTCCTGTTTATTGATTCTATTTTTTTGCCCACTAAGACGAGTTCTGCTTTCTGCTTTGTTCGACCCGAATCAATGCTCGTCAAGCGTGCGTTTAGGGCGCAACCACCCAATGATAGCGCGATTCTTCATAATGAGCGAAATGGAGGCTTTGGCCAAGGTCAGCCTTGTCGGCTTCGGAGGTTTTTTAGGAGCGAATCTCCGCTACTGGTTTGGAGCGTGGCTTGGGATTAAGCTAGGCGGACACTTTCCTTGGTCGACTTTCCTGATCAACGTCTCCGGCTCGCTCCTCATCGGCGTTATTCTGGAGCTTGCCCTCCGCAGAGATTGGGGAGTCGACCTTCGTCTCTTTATCGCGACGGGTCTGCTTGGAGGCTACACAACGTTTTCCACTTTTTCCTATGAAGCGGTCAGCCTCATGGCGGGTGGAAAGATGGCGCTTTCCGCGCTGTACATGGCTTCGAGCGCGATATGCAGCGTTGCCGGTGCCTTCGCAGGCGCTGAAATAGCCGCCCTCCTAGTCCCCCGCTAGCTTTGCAGACCGTGCAACGAAGAATTTCGAAGGCTCGGGAGATTCCCCCTGGCAGACCAGGAACTACCGAGTTTGCGATCTGAATGACGGCCTGGACATGGCGATCAACTTGCAGGCAAATTCGGACTCATGGTTTTGCCAATTGCCGATGGCGGGTCAAATACTCGAGTACCGTATTCACGTATTCGGCATGGGACCATGTGAGCGGGCTTACCGAGAGTGGTAGACCGGAATCCGGATGGAGCTGCTCGGGCAGCACACCGCTCGTGGCCGAATGCCGAGCAGCCCATTCCAAAGTGCCTAGAGGCTCCTGGAGATCGTCGGAGGTAAGTGCCGCCAAAATCTTTGCTTGGGCAAGCCATAGAGTGCAAATGATCCAGGGATTTCCCGGGTATCCATCGGACTGACGAAAATAATAATCTCCTTCATATCGGGCGATGCCTCCAATTTGCGAACGAACCGACAGAGTCTTTTCGACGACCCCGATCGTGCTAAGGGCGCGAGGATCGGTCGCCGGCAATATGTGCATGAGAATAGTCGCCAGCACTGACGAATCGACGATCAGATCCTGAGCCCAATCCCCAGTGGCAGTCTCAGTCAGGCGCCGGAAAAAAACGCCCCGCTTGTCGTCGAATAGATAGCGGAGCAGGCCCGCTTCGATTTCTTCGCAAGCCGTCCCATATTTGGCCGCACGATCGGCACCAAGGGCTCGAGCTATCTTTGCGGCGGACTTCATGGCCGAAGCCACTGCGCACACGGTGAATGTGTGGATGCCGCGCCTCTCTTCCCATAAGTCCCAGCTCGGCAGAGGCAATCCGGTCTTGGGATCCCGATATTCCTCCATAAAGTCGCAAGTGGGAACCACGAATGGCTCGAACAACGAGTTTAGGAACTCTAAGTCTCTATGTTGCTCATAGTGCCGCCACAAGGAATGGATGGTCAGTGCCGTCTCATCCTCTTGAAACGGAGTTTCCGCATTGGCATCGATGGTCCAAGGATGCCAGCTCGCTCCCAGCGTGCCGTCTGGCCCGTATTTGTGCATGAGGACAGGTGGATCCGTTTTGAGGACGCTTCGGCAGAACTGATAGAAGTTACGGCTGATATCCTGGAATCCGATTCGATCCATGACCGTGCTAACGAACGCCCCATCGCGGGGCCACATGTAGCTATAGTTGGCTCGATTCGTTTGCATGATGTCGCTGTCGTTGGCGGCGATGACCGCTCCCGCATTATCGACGTGGCTTCGAATGATGAAGAGGCTTTGGGTGAACAGGCGTTGGGCGGCTGGCGGTAGGCGGTCTGCGGTTGACGGTATTTTGCCGACCACCCAGGCTCTCCAATACTGGGCGGTTTCGGAAATCATGCGTTCGATTCCCGTTTCGATGAGTGACGCTCGCTCCTTTAGCGCGTTCTCTAAGGTTGAACCACAGACCATCCAGTAGTAAGCACTCCCTTGCTCGCCCTTTGCAAGCCTCAATTTCAGACTGAAAGTGGAATCAACGGAACCTTGAGCAATCGCATTTCCACTAAGGTGTCCGTCTTCCGCATCTCGCCAAGTCCCTTCCAGGTTCCCGAAATCCTTAATGCCTGTCGCATATTCATGAATCCCCCCAAGCGCAGTTGAACCACCGAACATGAAATAGTTCGAGCGCTTGTAGTGGATGATCGCGTCGGAAAAAGGATGGTAGAAAGCCGTGTCGCCGACATCGCTCTCCGCGATTCGGAGATCATGGGTGAAGAAGAGTTGCATGTCCAGGTCGATGTCTTTGAGATTTGACACCGTTAACTTCCGAACGAAGTGAAAGTTTTGGGGACTTACCGCATCCTGGATATCCATTTGGACTCCTATGGCGTTGTTTCGCAAAGTTGAATTTCCGACAAGTGTTCCCGGCAAATAGTCGAGCCGTCGCTCCCACTCATCGTCCTTGCACCAGGAAAATTGGCTATTGCAGAAAACCCCCATTTTCATTTCATGCCCGTTCAGGTGGTTCCACAGGCCAACCTGAGGGTAGAAGAGGTCCCGAATCGAATAGCGGTCGTCGAAGCACAGGAGGAGGCTTCCGTTGCCGACAACGAGGGGACGAGGCATCGACCTGAGTTTAGACCGAGTCGCCGGTCGCGAGCGTAAAATAGCTTGGTATGTCGCAAACGTTGTTCGAAAAGGTATGGGACTCCCACGAGGTCGTGAAGCTGCCGGATGGGGGAAGCTTGCTCTTTGTCGACCGCCATCTGATCCACGAGGTCACATCACCGCAAGCGTTCGACGGTCTTCGTGAGCACCATCGCATCGTGCGCCGGCCGGATCTGACCTTTGCTACTGTCGATCACAATGTTCCCACCGATGGCCGACCGATCGACGAATCGACGTTGAGCGGAAAGCAACTTGCGGCTCTGAGCCGGAACTGCCAAGAATTCGGAATTCCCCTCTTTGGATATGGCGAGCTGCGACAGGGAATCGTCCACATCATCGGCCCTCAGCTTGGAATCACGCTTCCGGGACTCACGATCGTTTGTGGGGATAGCCACACGAGCACCCACGGCGCCTTTGGCGCTCTTGCGTTTGGAATCGGCACCACCGAAGTCGAGCATGTGCTTGCCACGCAAACTTTGCGTGCCGCAAAGAAACCCAAAACTCTGGGAGTAGAAATTACCGGCGAAATCCCGCGTGGGGTGGCGGCGAAGGACGTCATCCTCGCACTTATCCGGAAGATCGGAGCTGCCGGGGGCACGGGCTACGTGATCGAATATTTTGGTCGCGCCATTTCTAAGCTTCCCATGAGTGGCCGTATGACGATCTGCAACATGTCCATCGAAATGGGAGCCCGTGCCGGCATGACGGCACCTGATGAAGTGACTTTCGAATATATTTCCGCCGAGGATCGGCCATATGCCCCCAAGGGGAAGAAGTTCGATGAGATGGTTTCTTATGCTCGTTCGCTGGTAACCGATCCTGGGGCGGCGTACGACCGAACGGAGCAAATTGATACAGAGAGTCTCAAACCGCAAATCACTTGGGGCACTACTCCGGCCATGACGGTGGATATCGACGCTGCCGTCCCGACGCCTAAGGACAGCGGCGAGGAGCGGGCTCAAGCCTACATGGGCCTGAGTCCAGGCATCGCCATGCGCGATTTAAGAGTCGATACTGTTTTCATAGGGTCCTGCACGAATTCGCGCATCGAAGACCTTCGCGAGGCCGCCTCATTGCTGCAAGGTCGGCATGTTGCCAAGGGTGTTCGAGCAATGGTCGTTCCCGGCAGTGAATTGGTTAAGCGCCTAGCCGAGCGAGAAGGCCTCGATGTGATCTTTAAAGCGGCAGGTTTCGAGTGGCATCGGGCCGGTTGCTCCATGTGCCTTGGCATGAACGGCGATATTCTTCGACCCCAAGAACGCAGCGCCAGCACCAGCAACAGGCCATACGAGGGTCGACAAGGGCCGGGTTCGAGGACGCACCTTGTTAGTCCTTTGACGGCTGCTGCAACGGCCCTGAAAGGCACGTTCGCAGATCCTCGGGAGTATTTGAATTAGGCTTTTCGTCGCCTTTGCATTCTCGGAAAATCCTGATATCTTATTAACTTGGTGTCCCTATGAATCTTTTGCTTGTATCGCTGTTTGCACTTTCAGGTCCGAATGCGTTGCCCGCCCGCGTGGAGGGTGAGCCATGCCATCCCACGCGCTTGATGGCTCAAATCGCCTCCCCCATCGCCGAGCAATCGATCGTAAGTGCGGGCGCTCGGATCGCCCGTCGCTTTCCTGAGATTGGATATGTTGTAGTTGAAACCATGCCTGGCATGCTGGAAGCAACAAGGTTGAAGTTGTCGCACGCACCGGGAATAATTCGAGTCGACCTAGATCGAGCGGCGCGGCCGGCCTATGATCCGAACGATCCCCTGTGGCCACAGATGTGGCATTTCCGAACGATCCAAGCCAATACGGCATGGGATTTATCGCGTGGCTCTCCAATTCCGGTTGCAGTCATCGATACCGGTGTCGAAGTAACCCATCCGGACCTCGCCGCAAACATCTGGACGAATACGAGAGAAATACCGAACAACGGGATCGACGACGACAATAATGGGTACATCGATGATATCCATGGCTGGGATTTTGCCTACAACGACAATAACCCAGACGATCAATACGGACACGGAACCGCATGCTCGGGACTCGTTGGCGCGGTTCAAGACAACTCCATCGGCGTAACCGGAGTAGCGCCCAACGCCCGCATTATGGCCCTGAAGGCATCTACAGATGCGGGATATTTTTACGACTCGAACAACGTGGGCGCATATCTCTACGCGGCTAATAATGGAGCCAGAGTTCTATCGATGAGCTTCTTCTCCGACCGTGTAAGCAATTCCGAGCGCGTCGCCATCGATTACTGCTGGTCTCACGGGGTGCTGCCCGTCGCCGCTGCCGCCAATGATGCCACGGTATACCCTTACTATCCCGCCGCCTATGAGAACGTGTTGAGCGTCGCAGCGACGGATTCAAACAACAACAAGGCCGGTTTTTCGGATTTTGGAACTTGGGTCGATGTTGCCGCTCCTGGCGTTTCTCTGACCACTACGGCGATCGGCGCGGGTTACACGGACGGCTTTGGGGGCACCAGTGGCGCTTGTCCCCACGTCGCCGGACTCGCCACCCTCCTTTTTGGCGCAAACACCTCCGCCACAAATGCCCAAGTGCGAACTGCAATAGAAGATTCAGCCACTTTGCTTGATCAACCCCCATTCGGTGAGTTTTCTAACTACGGGCTCGTCAATGCGCGAGCGGCGATGCAAGGCATTCTGGGGGGCACCATTCCAGGAAAAGCTCCAACGGTGCGGTACGTCACGCCGGTAACGCACGAAGGAGCTCCCGCGTCCACCGCGGTGATTCAAACCTGCCGCATTTACGGGCGCGGATTCCAAGTTCCTCGAAGATTGAGCGTGACTCTGAACGGAGCCAACGTTCATATAATTCGACGGTCTAGAGATTGGTTGGACGTCGCGCTGCCGCGGGGTTCCGGCAATTTGACGGTGAGAGTCGACGGGTCCAGCGTATCCGTGATCCCGATTCCCAATGACGCGCGCACCGTTTATAGTTGCATCGAAGCGGTGAACAAGGACGGAGGTTGGAGCAATGGAACGTTTGGCCAATTGCTTCAAGCCGACGGCCAGGAAATGAGTTGTAGCCCTTCCAACGAAGGTCATTATCACGTGGAAGCGACGTTCCGGCGAGTGCTTCCGGCGAGCGCGATGACCCTCTCGATCACGCGGCGCTATCCTTCGTCCAATAGCGGGCAAGAAAACATTTATTTGTATGATTGGTCGAGCGCATCCTATCCTTATGGCCAGTTCGTGCTCATTGGCGCGACGACTACCTCTCAGGCCGCTTCAACCAGCAATTTTCCGGTACCGAATGCCCCTCGCTTTGTCGACCCCGAAGGAACCATGTACTTACTTATTGAAACGCAGGATTCCCCCGGTTCCCAAATGAAGATCGATCGCCTGTTCATCGCCAAGTAGCTCATGTCCCCTGCTTTGGAAATTCGGTAACCACAAGGACCCGAGGATGACGCGATAAGCAGGGTGACTTAAGTGGATGTACCATTTGGAATGGTCGATGGCGGGGTATGCCTTGCGCCCAGTCGCGCGGTCGAGGCGCTTCCAATCAGCATGTCGTAAGTGTCCGATTCGGCGTTGTCGAAGTATTTCGCCAAGGCTTTTCCAGGAATGAATGAACTCAGACTTCGGCCGATGAAAATGGGTCCCGGATTCAAAAAAGAGAGCGGAAAGCATGTCAGGATCGCCGCCCGCTTTCTTATAGGGGCGAAGATTAATTCGCCTCAAGCTGCCGTCCGGAGTCAACCATACTTCCAACGGCTCACTTGATTCACGAGACAATCCATGCCATTCGTCGTCCATCCAATGCTTCAGACCGGAATAGTCGTCCATCGCATGTTCGGCTCCAAGCGTCGCCTGATAGAGCCATTTGTAGGCGTCTTGGATCTCGAAACCTCGCTCATTTCTCCATTGGCTCTGAGCAAACTGGACAAGATTCTGCGTTCCTACAAATGTCAAGGCAAGGGCTTCTGCGATCATTACAATAACCCCAATGATACTGGTCTGTAAGAAATCAATAGCTTTTGGGACTTCAGCTAAGACATAATTCCGCTTGTTCAGGCAAGGATATTCATCGGATAAGGACAAGACCGTGCAGACAGGACGCCCCATTCCAAAGCGTGAAGCGCAAGTATTACTCCTTGCCGCCGACGGAATGACCGACAAGGAAATTGCCGTCGAGCTTGGTATTGGCCCGGAAACGGTCAGCACATACTGGCGACGCATCCGATCACGTCTTGGAGCGGTAAGCCGAACCGAGGTGGTCGCCACCGAAATCCGTCGTCAGGCTGAAGATGCGATTGCCGCCATGAGGAGGGAGAATGACCGGCTGCTCTTCGAGGTCGCCGAACGAAAGCGGGTCGAGGCGGCCTTAAGCGAATCTGAAGCTCGGTGGAAGTCGCTGGCGGATAATGTCCCGAGCAATATCTTGACCGTCACCCTCGAAGGAACGATTACTTGGTCCAATGTGGCTTATGTATTTAGAACTAGCCGCAAAAGGCTCAACCTTGATCGATCTGGCGAGTGGGGATAACTTTCGTAATCGTCAGGCAATGATCGATGGCCTCAAGTCCTCGATTATTCATCAGAAAACAGTGACCCATGAACTTGAATACAAGGACCCCAAAGGACGCTGGGGAACTTATGAGGTTCGATTTGCCCCAATTCCTGGCAGCGATCCACCGCAGGCAATCCTTGTAAGCACCGAAATTACGGTGCGAAAGCAAGCCGAGCTGGCTTTGGTGCGACGAGACCTTGAAAGCCGGGCCTTAGTCGATGCGCTTCCCGATCTTACATACGTGGTCGACCGAGACTTGAAGATTCTGCATTCGGGTGGAACTCATTCGATAGGTGCGGTTTTTGCCCCTCCGATCGGTTTCGAAATAGCGGATGCGATTGCCGTCGCGCTCGAAACTAAAACTGTACAGACTGTTTTCTTCCAGGAATTTAGAAACAAAGCAAGCATGCTCTTCGAGGCGCGGATCGCGGTGTTAGACGCAGAGCGATGTGCAGTCTTCGTGCGGGATATGAGTGACTGGAGAACGGACTTTAGGGACCCGTTGAGTGTGCGTGGGACCGAGGAATTGGCGACTGGGAACAAAAACTGATGGAATTTTTTCGTCAGGTAAAGCAGCCGGCAGGATGCCGACCCTACGCTTGGCTGTTGAAGTAGTCGATCGTTTTATTAAGTCCGACTTCTAAAGAAATCCTCGGTTCCCAATTCAAGATTGTACGAGCCCGCGCCAGATCGGGGCGTCTTTGCTGAGGATCGTCTGGCAAGGGGTCCAGCTTCTTAATGGGCGATTTTGACCCGGTTGCGTTCAAGACCGCGGTCGCAAATTCGAGCACGGTCTGTTCTCGGTCGCTTCCCAAATTGACAGGCTCTTGGAAGACCGAGTTGGCGAGGCGCCAGATGCCCTCCACGATGTCTTCCACGTAAGCGAAGCATCGAGTCTGATCGCCTCGGCCGTATATGGTGAGAGGCTCGCCCGCCAGAGCCTGGCCGATGAAGTTCGGCACAACCCGACCATCGTCCGTACGCATACGTGGGCCATAGGTATTGAAGAATCGAGCAATACGAGTATCGACTCCATGTACACGGTTGTAGGCCATCGTCATCGCCTCTGCATACCTTTTGGCTTCATCATAAACGCCCCTTGGGCCGATAGGATTGACATTGCCCCAGTAGGTCTCAGGTTGCGGGCTCACCAAAGGGTCGCCATAAACTTCGCTCGTGGAAGCCAGCATAAATCGAGCGCCTTTATCCTTTGCCAGCCCGAGAGCTTTATGAGTTCCGAGAGCGCCGACCTTGAGAACTTGGATAGGAAATCGCTCGAAATCGACTGGGCTGGCCGGGCTAGCGAAATGGAAGACGAAGTCCACCGCGCCCGATATATCGAGATATTGAGTTACATCTTGCTCGATGAAATCGACTTTTCCAGATTCGATGTGACCTGCGATGTTCTCTAGAGATCCCGTGATCAAATTATCGATAACGATAAGCGACCAGCGCTCGGTGATCAACCGGTCGATAAGGTGAGAACCCAAAAACCCGGCACCTCCCGTGACAACCGCTCTCATGCGGTCAATCTTATCTCACAAAAAAAGAGGAGCCGGGAATTCGGTTTCGTCGGTGCCAAACAAATCCCAGCCGATCGAAGACTAGCCTTGTGCGTCTTTAAATAGCCAGATATGAGCGCCGTGCGGATCGCTGATCAACGCCATTCGGCCGACTGTAGGAATGTCCATTGGAGGAACGACGACAGTAGCGCCGAGTTCCTGGCACTTTTTGAGGCGCGCGTCAACGTCATCAACGGCAAGATAGGTCGCCCAATGAGGCGGAACCCCTTGCATGTGCGGGTTGTTGGCGGTGCCCATGACGCCGGCAATGGGTTTGCCGTTCATGGTAAGCATTCTGTATGGTCCCATCTGTCCCATGTCCATATCCTGAGTTCCAAAACCAAGCGCCTGAGTGTAAAAGTCGATTGCCTTTTGAGCGTCGGGGGCATAGACCTCGTGCCAAACGAAAGTCTTGCCGGTTGCGATAGCTTGTTGTTCCATAGTGGGGGTAGACATAGAAATATTCTACAGCAGAATTGCTAGATTCGTAGCCGGAAATTTCGCTCCTGCATCCTTCTTATCATGCTTGCTAGAGCCAAAGATCCCGAGCATAAGGCCCGTGACGATGTCCACACCGTGGCGAAGCTCTCGGTTTTGAGGCCAAATATCCACTACAATAATCCAGGAATTACGCACGACGAGGTGATCCATGGCAGTAAGGCCAGAACAATCGAAAGTAACAGAATTGATTTCCATGCTCGATAAGGCCGTCGACGCCAAAGACGACGACTGTCGGTGCCTTGGCGTGAAAGACGTGCTTTGCGAGGTCGTGCGGAGCGGCGAAGCCTTTATCGGGACCGATTTTCTCAAACCTGCCTCAGCCTGCTACGCGCGACGTCTTCTCCACAAAGACCCGGCAGGCCGCTACACGGTTTTGGTGATGGTCTGGGGCAGCGGGCAGGGAACTCCTCTCCACGATCATGCTGGCAAGTGGTGCGTGGAATGCGTTTACCGGGGCCGTATTCAAGTCGATTCTTACGCTTTACATGGCAGCGACGAGGATGCCCTCGTCAGTTTTACGAAAGAAAGAACTGTATTCGCCGGACAAGGCGAAGCGGGCGCGCTTATCCCCCCGTTCGATTACCACACAATAACCAACAATGAAGCTGCCCCCGCGATTACGATCCACGTGTATGGCGGCGAGCTCGATTGGTGCCACGCTTTTATACCCGTGGAAGGTGGCTATCGGCGCGAGCGTCGCGAACTTAAATACACCGAATAGTAGGATAAACTCCTCGGCGTGCACGCCAGTTTCCGCAAGTATCGGTCCGAAGACCGGGAAGAAATGGAACACGTTTGGCGCTCTGTTTTCAACCCTGGCACATCAATCGATTCAAACGAGAATTTGATCGAGGAATGGGAAACGGGTTACGTCGCGGAACACGGAGGGAAGCTCGTCGGAGGGTTCATCGTGTACTCGATGACTACCCGTGGCGGTTTGCGAAATGCAGGCGTGGCGGCCGTGGCTATTTTGCCAGAGCATCGGCATCGAGGTATCGGCCGGGAAATGATGCGTTGGGCTCTTGGCAAATGAAAGAGGAAGGATATGCGCTAGCGTCGCTCTACGCCTTTCGGGAGAGTTATTACCGCAATTTCGGCTACGAAGTTTGCGGTAAGCGCTGGCAAATACAGTGTCCAAATGCTCGTTTGCCGAAGCTGAAGGTTGATTTGCCGGTATATCAAATCGCCCCCGAGAATATCGTCGATCTAGAACCGATATATCGCGCTTTCGCAGACTCCCGTTCGGGGATGAATATAAGGACTCCCGATCAATTCCGAAACCGCCTTGGCAAAAAGCCACCGATGATCTACGCGCTGGGAGACCCAATGGAAGCTTATGCTTGGTCGGGCATGGAGGGGATGTTTTGGGACGACTTGAGAATTGGCGAATTCGTATGGTCGACCGCCCGTGGGTATGAAAGCATGCTTGCCTTCTTGACCGGGTTAGCAATTAATCGCAGTGCACTTATTTGGTATGAGCCGAGCGACAGCCCATTTATTGCGCGCCATCTCGATCAAGGAATCAAGGTAAGCCTCGAACGTAATATCATGTTTCGAACCTTGAATGTCGAAGCATGCTTGCGAACCCTCAGAACGTCTGAGCCAACGACCTTTTGTCTTCGAGTGGACGATGTAGAAATGGAGAACAATCGGATTCCCTGGAAGGTTTCATCCACGGCGAAAGAGAGTTTGGTGGAACGTGGCGACCGAGTAGATATGGACATGGATATCGGGTCGTTTACCCAATGTTTTCTCGGTGACCCATCTTTCGCGACCCTTGCCGATGCAGGAGCAATCCGCCTGTCCGGGGCAGATGCCAGGCGGGCGGGAGAGTTGGCCTTTCCTGCACGGCCGGTAAATTGCTACGACTTCTTTTAAAAAGGTCCTCAGTCCTCCTCCGTGCGCTTGTTTTCTCAGAGAATCATTAATGTCTGTCTACCTATAGCGAGACATTCGAAATTTTCTTGTAAAATTCCCATGAAAATCCCATAGTTTTCCCACTATTAGCCGAAGTAATCCCGCATAATGCCTCTCAAGTGGAGTTTGAGCCAAGAGGGCTGGTAACTTCATCGGGCAGGGCGGGGTGCTCTACCCTCGATTCGATCAAGCCGGCAAGTAAGGATGCGAGCCGGCTTGCTCAATGGGGACGTGCAAGATGGCAAGCGACGCGGCATTCAACGATTTAAAGCCGCTGATGGGCACCGACGAGGCGACCATCGACGACAAAGGCCGCATCCTCGTGAGTAAGAAAAAGCGAGATCGTCTGGGCGAAGGTTTCGTCGTGGCTTTCTCCGCGGTGGGATGTCTCGCCGCCTATCCGGAAGCGCGCTGGAATCACAAGCTAGATGAAATTTTCAGCCATGAGAGTATTAACTACGGACGCGAGCAGTATTCGCGACTGGTTCTGGGCCTCGCTGATGACGAGCTCAAGTTCGACAGTCAGGGAAGAGTAGTCATTCCTCAAAAGCTGCGAGACCTGGCAAAGTTAAAAGATAAGGTCATGTTGGTAGGTTGTGGTGACCGGCTGGAAATTTGGTCCAAACCTGAGTGGGAGGAGTACAACTTAACTCCAGATACTTACGGGCAAAAGCGGCGAGACGCCCTTACAAGAGCATTCGACCAAATGACGACACGGCGAGTTTGATGGAATGGACGCATGTGCCAGTTATGGCTTCGGAAGTATTAGAGATTTTGCCCCTAAAGCCGGGGGCAACCGCAGTAGACGGCACAGTCGGTTTGGGTGGGCACTCGAAGCAAATCGCCGAGAGGTTGCGACCGGACGGAATTTTGATAGCCATCGATTGGGATAAAGAAATGCTAGATCACGCGAAGAAAATGTTGGCGGACCTCTCGGGAGTTCAAGTTCATTTCGTCCATGACGATTATCGGCAACTCCCGATGCACTTGGCGGAGATTTGTGGCCCCGATGCTGGAGCGGACGCCATTTTTCTCGACTTTGGATTGAACAATGCGCAAATTGCCGACCCCACGAGGGGAATCTCCTTCCGAGAAAATGGACCGCTCGACATGCGGATGGATCGGACCCGCGGCGAGCCTGCAAGCGCTCTCCTGAATCGGCTGACGGCTGACGAGTTGGAACGAATTTTGACTTTGTATGGAGATGAGCATTGGGCCAAACGCATTGCCCGAGTCATCGTGGATCGCAGGAAGCAAAAGTCATTACAAACCACCACCGAACTGGTCGATTGCGTCATGGCGGCGATTCCCCCTGCGATGCGCGAGCAACGAATCCATCCCGCCACCCGGACATTTCAGGCTATTAGGATCGCCGTCAATCAGGAGCTGGAGGAACTAGAAGAAGCTCTTATTCGAATCGCTGCTTGCTTGAAACGAGGTGGCGTTATGGCGGTTCTTTCCTATCATTCGGGAGAAGATCGAGCCGTGAAACGGGCGTTTCGATCGCTTGCTTCAGCCGCCTTCGAAAATATTTATCGAAAACCGAAAACTCCAACCGATTACGAAATCGCAACAAATCCAAAGAGTAGGAGCGCAAAGCTGCGAGCCGTTCGCAGGCTGACTTAACACATCCATGAGTGCAATTCCCCTCATTTCATCTTCTTCCCTTCGCCGCCCGTATGTTCGTGTCCGCTCCCATAGTCACGTCGGCCACATCGTGCTCTCAAAGGCCGCTCTATTTTTATGCTGCACGGCCATGACTTATGGAACGAGCAGCCTATTTGGAC
>JBBREX010000005.1:0-39697 GCA_038225245.1 Fimbriimonadales bacterium
TCTGGTCTTCCGCAATCGATCAAGTCTCCCGTCGATTGACAGCCCCCCGCGTGAATTTTGATGAGCGGAGCCCGGCTGCCAACCGCGATGCCCCATTCGCCCCATCCTAGCGAGTCGGCTCCCATGCCCGTGGACATCTGCCAAATCTGCACGGGTTCCAAAGGTTCTCCCAGGTCCATCGAGCTTTGGAGCGCCGCCGCCATCTCGGCAAACATATCGATCGGCCCGCTGCTCGCGGGAGAATCTAAACCGAGGCCCACCGTGATCCCGTTGGACAGAAACCTCCGAACCGGAGCAATCGGGCAGCCGAGATTTCGGTTCGAGCGAGGACAATGAGCGATCCGCACTTGCCCCCGCGCCAGTGTTTCCAAGTCTGATTCATCGACATCGCAACAATGCACGAATTGCGCCTCTGGCCGAGCCAGTCCCAGCGAATTGAGATAACCCACCGGCGACAATCCACGCGCCGTCACCTCAAACCCGTGCGAACGGTACAGTTCTGCAATCGGCCCTTCGCCGCCCACGAAGAATGCCCGCTCCAAAGGCGTCTCCGCCACATGGATGCTGAAACCGGCCGACTCCACGAAGAGTCGCAAGCTCCCCTCATCCACCGTGTAAGGTGAATGTGGGCTCAGACGAACAGGGCCTGAAAATGCCGCCCGATTAATCTCCGCCTTCACCTCCACCTCTCTCACTTTTTCGGCCGGGTCCGCTTGTTCGCGAAAAGTAATCAGCTCTTGAAAAATAATCCCCTTCAAGCCTGCCCGAGCTAGCGCTTCCCCTGCCACCGGACGGTCCGAATGGTCCGCGATCAGCGCCACCCCCGTGGCCCGGTTCTCCATCGCCGCCAGCATCGCGTCCGCACGAACCTGCTCCCGCGATTGGCCTTGCTTCGCGAGAGTCAGGGCCCGGATCCACGGCCAATAATCCATTCGTTCGGAAAATCCCTGCAACCCCCGATATTCCAAATGCGAATGGGCGTTCACAAAAGCCGGACTGATCACGTATGCTTCCGGTATCCCCGTATGAGGCCGAATTTCCTTGATCGCCCCATCCGCAAGCACCAGCTCCAGACCTAGTTCCAGCTCGCCCTCGATGACGATGCCGTAAGGGCGCAGGATCAAAGAGGAGTCTGCCAAGCCTTTTCGAGATCGTAAAACGTGATCGATTTCGCGTGCAAGTCGCCAAATAGTGTGGTGTACCGATAGCCGCGCCAAAGATCGCGCACGGTCTGCATGTCCTCCCCCTTTTGGATAGCCCGCGTCGAGCCGTGCCAATGCCCCGAGCCGTCGAACAGGACGTTCACATTGGCGGGAAGCTGAAATCCGGTTTGGCTGAAATACTTAAATGCGATCTCGGTCCGGAAGGCATAGCTCGTTCCATATGTAGCGAACATGCTCGGCGACGTATCGAAATCGATGTAAGGATGGTTGTCCATCACCTGGGAGCCGACGTCGGAAGGGCAGTGGAACACGTCAAGGTTCTTCAAATAAGGTTGCAGCGCCTCGTGAAGGAGCGGCATGAACGGGATGCGCTGCTTGAATTCGGGAAACGCGTCCCAGATTTCCGGGCGGAATTTATCGAATGGATCGACCGCGCTCGGGAAGATGTCGTCGTAATCGCCCATGTAAAGATCGATCGCCGTCCCCACCTGCTTCATGTTGTTGATGCATTGAGTTTGCCTCGCCGATCCCTTCGCCCGCGCGAACACGGGGAAGATCAACGCCGCCAGGATGGCGATGATCGCGATCACAACCAGAAGTTCGACCAAAGTAAACGCCCGTCGCCGACTCATGCCTTTAGTATAGTGCGACTTTTGGGCTGACAGGATCGTTTTGAGTGTATATGAGGCCAGCTCTCATCTTGACTAGATGAACTGCGATGTGTGACTCGAGCCAGTTCATTGTGACTAGATGCGTCGGGCTCAAGAATTGGCACATCGGACTCCAGCATGTTTATTCTAGGGAAAACAAATGCAGAAGTTGGTAAGCAATTAGAAGAACTCACACTTCTGCTTCTGTCCAAATTGCCCTTCGATCGCTTGAAAACTAACTCCATTGATGTCGGAGGTTCTGAGGTCGATGTGTACGCCGAATTTCAGATGACGGGCTTAACGGAGCAAAATCCTCATTTGATCCGTGAATGCAAGGCTCGCCAGGATCCGGTCAACATAACGGACTGGCTAAAATTCCTGGGAAAAGTATTCCAACACGAAACGGTGAGCCACAAGACAACTTATGGTTGCTTGCTGGCGTTGAACGGAGCCAACGGCAACGTATTCGGGGCCTATACGAGCTTAAGACCCCACTGCGACCGAGTCATGTTGCTAGATGCCGAAGCGGTTCGGGAACTTGCGGGCAGCCAAAACCTATTGTGCTCGCAGGCGGAGGCCGAATCCAGCGTTCGAGCTGTCACAGAGCGACCAATGGTCGAGCTAAAGCCCGCATATTACGGGAAACGATTCTATTGGATCTGCGGCTTGGAAACGAGTAGGGTATTGGTTCTTGATAAGAACGGCGTGCCTCTTGATCCGCAAAGCCGCGACGCCTTCATCCCGCTTCTGGCTGCAACTACGCAGTATACCGCCCATTTGGACCTTGATGAGGAAGGCCTGTACCTTAGGAGGCAGCAGCTCGCCAGGAAGCTTGTGATTGGGAGGCTCTTCTCAAAGGGATCTTCCACAATGGAGGAGCTTACAGACTCCCTTTTGGAATATCAAACGGAGGTTCCGTTGGTCGTCAGTAGCCTCGTTGACCTAGACTGGATTACGGTGTCAGGTAACAAAATTCGTCTTAAGACAGGACCTAAGTGGTCGAAACGATTTGCGAATATAGCAAGTTCTATCTGGAGTAGTGAAACACCTGTAACGGTAATTTATGAATTCTTGGGGTCACCCCTTTATCGAAAGTCGATCAATGAAAAACTCTGGCGTTACGCCCTTCAAGCGCAGAGCGGACTGCCGGTACCGCTGGATCGAACCGATGAAGCCATTCAACTAATGTGGCTGTCACCTTTGACGCTGGTCTACTTTACGCAACCACAGGAAATGTTTCTTAAGCATAAGGAGGAGGGTTTCTTCGACGTTCCTACCGCGGTGGCGTCAGATGTTGAAGTCTTGTTTAACATGGCTGCACAGCTACTTCGAAGGGATTTCAACAATCCGTACCTCATGGGTTTTTTCTACAAGCACTGCGAGATCGAGGAATTGGAGGCAAAGACGAACCTACGACTTAAGTCAAGGGAGCAGGTGGTTGTCGAATACCAAGCGACGGATCGGCATCGCATCGGAATTGCGACCGACGAGTATGGCGGGATCTATTTGCCAATGTTTGTTCCGCTAGACGCGGCTGAGCCTTGGGCTAGTGGCGGCGTTGATGAGCGCTCAAAAGAGGCGGCTTACGATATGATGGCGAGCGGCAGATCTAGGTATGGTCGGAATTGATTGCACCAATCCCTCACGCTTACCTATTACAGTGGAGACCGATGCTCGACTTTATCCTGATTCATCAAGTGGCGGAAAGTCTGAGATGTCCTCGGAATCCGATAGGTACTGCTCCAATTTACCGATTGCTGCTTGGTCATGCACACTGGCGCGATATTTGTCCCGGAATGCTCGTTGGTTTCGCCTGCTCCAAGATGGACGCTTCGACGCCCTTCAATTGGCGAATCATGTTGGAGGCGAGGCTAACCCCCTGGTCCCAAGGATATTCTTGCCCGATTGCTTCGAAGGCAGTAACGGGATCCTCTCGCTCCGAAAGTTTTGTCATCGCTTTCACTGCCTGGACCATTAATCTACTTGTCACCCTTCCCAAAATCTCGCCCAGGTCTTCACCCTTGAAGCCT
Source organism: Fimbriimonadales bacterium (assembly GCA_038225245.1). Taxonomy (GTDB): domain Bacteria; phylum Armatimonadota; class Fimbriimonadia; order Fimbriimonadales; family Fimbriimonadaceae; genus JBBREX01. The sequence continues at coordinate 3,844 of JBBREX010000005.1, forward strand.
CCAAGCGTTGGTGCCGTACCGTAATCGCGTGCCAAAGCGGCAAGCTCGTGGATATGACGGTCCAAGGATGCCACATCGCTCCTTAGAGCATCGAGCTCCTCTTTCGGAATGCCAGTGGTCCCTTCTTGCTGCACTTTCCGTATAGCCGTTAGCACACGAGCACCTGCATCTCGGAATTCCGAAGCGGCTCTCGATATGGTACTAAGGATGTCCTGGATTTTGCCGAGGAGAGCAATTCTTCTGGCCTGCTCCTCACGAAATAACTCAAAGCGTATGCGCTGCAACTCCCAGCCGCGTTGCCGCCATGCCAAGAGTGCCTGCACTACCAGGGTCAGGGCTGCCCCGATTATTACGGCGGCAAGAGAAATGTAGGCTTTAAACTCTGGCATGTCTAGATTCTAGCAAGATGAATACAAATCTGCTACATCCGCCAGACATAATTCGACGGTGCAGATGGCGGATTCACGAATGCGGTAGACCTACTAAATTTTACAACTAGATCGGTGGTTTCAATAATCATCGAGCCGAGGAGGACTCTTGATACTACTGCCGCCAAATCCCTGTCTCTGCCCTAATTTTAGCTCGTTTATGGTTGACAAAAGCCTTATTTCCACGCCTACTTAGGTAAGGGCGAAGCGAAAGAGAAAAAGTGGGCAAAAAAACACGCATGGTAGGAAAGGAATATTAGGAAAATTGCCCATTTGAACCTAAGGGCAAGAGCGCTGGAGTACAATCCAGGGGAGACATGCAGCTTGCCGGCCAGCAACATTTCTCCACTCTCGGAGCCCCTCTGCTCGGGGTCATCATCGATTGCCTCACCCTCGATCAGGTTGTGGCCCGAATCGAGGCATTCATCGCCGAAAAGCAACCTCACCTCGTGGTGACCGCCGATTCCACCGGCTTGATCATCGCCCGTCACGACCAGGAGTTTCGCCGGATCGTCCAATCCGCCGATCTCGTCACCCCCGACAGTGTGGGCGTGGTGTGGGCCCTTCGGAGGCGAGGTTTTCCGGTGCAGCGAGTAAGCGGAGTGGACCTGGTGGATCGGCTCTGCGCGGCCAGCGCCGACAAGGGTCACCGAATCTTCCTCCTCGGTGCCGCTCCAGGGGTAGCGGAAGAGGCAGGCGAGCGCCTGAAGCTGAAATATCCGGGCTGCAACATCATCGGGGCTCGGCATGGCTACTTTCCCACCGAGAGCGACGAGGTGGTGGCGGCGGAGATAGCGGAAGCCAAGCCCGATATCCTCCTCGTGGCGATGGGCATGCCTCGACAGGAGAAATTTATTCGCGCCACTCGAGGCATCATCAACGCCCCCGTCGCGATGGGAGTGGGCGGCTCGCTCGACGTGTTCAGCGGACGGACGAAGCGCGCCCCTGGCTGGGTGCAGCGAGCGAAGCTGGAATGGCTTTGGCGGCTCATCCTCGATCCGCGCAAGATGAGCAAGGTGAAGCACCTGCCGACATTCGCTTGGTTGGTGCTTCGAGGCAAGGCTTGAAGGTTTACACCAAGACCGGCGATGCCGGCGACACGGGTCTCGTGGGCGGGGCTAGAGTCCCGAAAACCGATCTCCGAATCGAAGCGATCGGGGCCATCGATGAGCTGAACGCAGCGATCGGGGCGTGCCGGCTCCATGCCACTGGCTCCACGACATCGGAGATTCTTGGCCTTCTGCAGCATTGGCTTTTCGACATCGGAGCGGAGCTCGCCGGTCCGGGAAGGGAAGGCCCAAGCGTGGACGAAAAGCAGATCGCGGCCCTCGAGAAATCGATGGACGATCAAACTGAGCGCCTGGAGCCTTTGCGCCACTTCGTCCTCCCCGGAGGCTCGGTGCTTGCTGCGACGCTTCATCAAGCACGGACCGTTTGCCGCCGAGCGGAGCGGGACCTTTTGCGATTGCATCAGGAAAATGATGTCGGACAAGGGGTTCGCACGTTTATTAATCGTCTGTCGGACTGGCTTTTCGTCTCTGCGCGCACGGCAAATCACGAAGCGGGCGTCGCAGACGTAAAATGGAAGAGAGGATAATGCCCATGTTGACCCTACTGATCGCCGCTACCATGCTGCAGGCCGAGCCGCAAAAGGATGTTCCGGCCCCCGAGTCGCCGGCAGCTTTGGTTTCTCGCATGATCGGCCGGTATTCAAAGGCGAACTCCCTGGTGGGAACGATCCGTTTCACCCAGCAACTCGCGTCCGCCTCGATCGGCATCGATACGGAGCTTCAAGTTGAAAAGCCGAGCAAGCTGTACATCAGGCAAGTGCGGCGCTCCAGCGACCCGCGACAATGGCTCGTGACAAGCAACGGAAATATGTTTAGCTACAACGCTCCGTTCGAGCGCTCCCGACCGGGAGAGCGTCTGGTGGAGCCGGTATCCCAGGGCGGGGCCAAGCAGGATGTAAGGCAAATTTACAGTGCGGTGACGGCAAGCATCGGCGACCGATCGATGCCGCTGGACGTTCTGATCGGCCGCGTCGAAGACCTCAAGTATCGACGCTTCCAATGGGCCACCATGGCTTATCTCGAGGGTCCCGGCAATAAAATCAGGGTCGTGGGTGGCAGCTGGCGGGAATACGGCGATGCGGTCCCCACTGGGACTTACGAAATGTGGATCAGTGAGGCGGGCGATCTGGTTAAAGTGATTCAGAAGGAGACCATTTCTCCCGATCCAAGGTCAGGACCGCAAACGATTATCAGCACTTGGGACGTGGCGGTCAAAGTGAACGCTCCTCTCAATCAGGCTCTTTTCACTTTAGCCCGTTAAGACACAAATGAAGTCCACCCCGAGCTTATCGCAAATCAACGACCTCCAGGATTCCGTGGCCCGAGGAGACTTAGAGCATGCCGAACTAGGGATTCGGGAGCTGATTGGGGCCTACCCCACGTTTGCCCCCGCCTATGCGCTGCTAGGCCTCTGTCTTTGGAAGCGAAATAAACCCGAAGAAGCGCTGGTCAACTTTCAACGGGCAACCCTATGCGATCTGAACGATGTGGAGTCTGGCGTTATGCATGTGCGTTGCCTCGATCGGCTGCAGCGCTACGAAGATGCGCTGATGGTCGCTGAGCAATGGTATTGGCGTTTCCCAAACCACAAAGTGCTCAAGAGCTTGGTACGGGGTTTACGTAGGATCGCGAAGCCACAAATCGACGGGTGGGAGCGCACCGGCTTCATCGTTCTGCACGAGGTCGATCTCAAGGGTCCGGAAGCCTCCTAAGGGTACAATCGACCCCGACGCGCTCGTAGCTCAGTGGATAGAGCAACAGGTTGCGGACCTGTAGGTCGGAGGTTCGAGTCCTCTCGAGCGCGCCAATGTTTTTATCTCCGTCGCCGTCTTATCTAAATATTCTTGCATTAAGGCTATAATAAGATGTATGGACGGTGAACGCCCCATCCTGGATCGAATCGGAGCCATCGCAAGCGGCATTTGCGCCGTACATTGCCTAATCTCGGGCGTTGCTCTCGGAGTCTTGTCGGTCATTGGGCTGGGTTTTTTCGGCAGCTTGGCGGTCGACGTGGCATTTATTGGAGTGGCGTGTTCAGTGGGGACTCTCGCCGTGGTGCAAGGATATCGCAAGCACCGGTCGATACTTCCTGTGACGATCTATTTCAGCGGATTGGCTTTGATTATCGCGAGCCATGCTTTTGGCGGCCACGGTCAAACAAGCGGTTTGGCTCAAGCTGCGCGCGTCTTCGGGGCGGTTGGCGGCGGCGTCTTGCTAGTCACCTTTCACTTCGTGAATTCGAGATTGCAGCTCGCCTGTGCGTGCCCGACTTGTTCCGGCAATTCCGCTGTCCCAAGCCAGCCTAAGAGCGTACAAAACACGTCCAGCGCTTAACCGAGCGCCATGGGCATAATCACGCAATAGCGCTGATCCCCGCCATCGACGGGCCGAAAGAGAGCTGGCCGAGACGGCTCGGTCATCTCTGCGAGCACGCCTTCGGTGCGGATCGCGGCTAGCGCATCTTGGACGTACTTGCCGTTGAAAGCGATGTCGATTTCGCCGTTCTTACATACGGCTTGGATTTCTTCCTTAGCTTCACCTTTATCTTCGCTTCGAGCGCTAATGAGGATTTGATCCGCTCGACCGGTGAATCTGACTCTATTGGCATTGTCTCTCGCCATAATCATGGCGCGCTTGACATTGTCCATAAGCTCGGTTCGATCCACGACCCACGTTCTCGTGTGTTCTTGGGGCACGACACGCTCCCAATTCGGATAAGTTCCCACGAGCAACTGGGACACAACCTTACAATCCCCGGCATCGACTCCAAGACGGGTTTCGTCGAAGCGAATGGTCACTTCCTCGGTGTCGGCCATTGGAAGGTTCCGGATCGTCCGCAGCGCCTTTTCAGGCACGATGGCGCTAATATCTGAGCCGATCCCATCACGATCTAGAGCGAGCACGGCCAAGCGGTGAGTGTCCGTGGCCACGAGCGTTAATTTCTTCCCGTCGTAGCGGAAAAGGACTCCCGTCAGAACTGGGCGGCTGTTGTCGTCGGCGACGGCATAGCTGACTCCGCTAACGGCGTCACGTAATTCGCCCATCGAAAGAGTAATCCGCGACGTTCCCTCGACCTCGGGCAATTTTGGAAATTCTTCGGCAGGCAGGGCCATCATTCGCCATTCCGCCGATCCTTGCCTGAGAAATAGGCTTGTGTCCTGCAGTTCGAGGGCTACCGTACCGTCCGGGAGTGAGGCCACGATGTCTTGCAGCAGTTTCGCCTGGACACAGATTGCGCCAGGTTCTTGCACATTGGCAAGGATGCGTCTCTCCGCCCACATCTCCCCGTCGCAGCCAAGCAAAGTCAGGTTGCTGCCCTCGGCCTCTATTTTGAGGGTCTGAAGGATCATCAAAGCGGTTCTGACGCTTGAAGCGGCCGTGGTTAGACCCAGGGCATCGGACAGCTCTTTTCTCGAACATTCAATCTTCAACGGTTAATCCTTATTTATCCCACCATCGGCAGGTGGTATTGCAAATGAGCTGAGGGAGGGCTGGTCGACTGAGGATAAGCTCCCCTTGCATAGAGTTTCATCAAGATTCGGTGATACGATTCTTCTGTGAAGTGAGGGTCGGGCAACGATTTGAGAAGGGCCACCGTGTTTTTGAGGGTGTTCATGTCGTGGCTGAGGCTCGCATCGTTGAATGCGGCCGCTTCGAGCTCATCCTTAAGCTCGTCAGGCAATTCCTCGCCTGCGTAAAGATCGACCAGTTTTCGGTATACGTCATTCATAGCGCTTTCTCCAAAGATCCTCCGAGCTTGTCCCTTAGCGCTCGACGTCCACGATATAGACGTGACTTCAGCGCAGGGACACTGATCTTCAAGACTTCGGCCGCTTCCTTGGCAGAGATATCCTCCAGATCGCAGAGGATGAGCGGCTCCCGATATTCGGTAGGCAAGTCTCGCAAGGCCTGATGAACCGTAATTTTGAGGGCCGTTCGCTCCTCGGTACTATTGTACTGCGCATCCGCTGGAAGCTCCAACAATTTGTGCTGCCGCATCTTGTCGATGCATAAATTGCGTGCGATACGAAAGAGCCAAGTGCGGAACGCCCCATCCGCGCGCAATTCGCCGGATCGCCGCAACACGCGCAAAAACGTTTCCGCGGTAGCGTCCTCGGCGTCGCTGCGGTTGCCAAGCATTCGGTAGGCGTAGCGGAAAATCCGCTCGCCGTACATATCGTAGATGCCCCCGAGGGCAGATGAATCGCCCTTCGCGAGAGCGTTAAGCCACCTTTTTTCAGCCAGCGAGTCCGGAATTGGATCATTCGTCATAACAAGACGGCCACCGATTCCCGTTCGATGCGCCAAAAGTATATCCGTCCCGGAAAACCTTTTCGGTAAAGTTTTCGCGTCGTTTTCCCCAAGATTTCCCTAGAGACGAGCCATTTGTTCTTCGACGGGTTCCAAAGCGTAGAATAGGGTGGTAAGCCGACTCGTCGAGCGGCCCAAGTGGACAAAGGAAATTTGACAACGTTTTTGAACCGGGCAAAGCCCCGTAGTTTGCATGTGCGAGGTTCTTGGCGCGACGACGAGGTTCGGTCCGCCAGGCTCAGGACGGCATTTTTGCCCGCCGAGATCGAACTCTTAGAGCCATTGCTCGATCGTATCGATCAACTTCGACGCGAGAGGAACGCAGTAGTCCTTGCCCACAATTACCAGACTCCCGACATTTATTTCGGGGCCGCCGATCTCACCGGCGACTCCTTGGCGATTGCCCGTGCCGCCCAGCAAGTCGAAGCCGAGGTCATCGTGCTGTGCGGGGTGTACTTCATGGCGGAGACGGTCAAAATCCTTAATCCTGATCGGATGGTGCTGATTCCTGATGTACGAGCCGGTTGTTCACTGGCATCTTCGATCACCGGCCATGACGTACGGGACCTTAAAGCGAAGTACCCTGGCGTTCCTGTCGTCGTATACGTCAACACATCGGCCGAAGTCAAGGCGGAAGCAGACTATTGCTGCACTTCGGGGAATGCGGTTTCGATAGTAAACGCGATACCGAGCGACAAGATTATTTTTTTGCCCGACGAATACCTCGGTAAATGGGTGGCGTCGCAGGTTTCGAAGGAGCTCATCCTTTGGAACGGACATTGCGAAGTGCACGAACGCTTCAACGCTTCCGATATCGCATCTCTCCGGCAAGCTTTCCCCGAGCTACACGTCATAGCTCATCCCGAGTGTCCGCCCGAAGTGTTGGAGGCTTCCGATTTCGTCGGCTCGACGGCAGGAATGGTCCGCCATCTTGGACAGCTTCGTCCGAAGCGGGTAGCCATGCTTACGGAATGTTCGATGAGCGATAATGTGGCGGTCGAATTTCCAGATATCGAATTCGTTCGTCCTTGCAATCTTTGCCCCCACATGAAGCGGATCACCTTGCAAAAAATCGTTGATTCTTTGGAACACGAGGTTTATCAGGTCGAAGTCCCCAGCGAAGTAGCGGGACGCGCACGAGCTTCCGTCGAACGTATGCTTCAATTGAGCTCGAAGCCTCAAAATGGCTGAAACAGGCGATTCGTTGGATGCGGACATTCTGATCGTGGGAGCGGGAATCGCGGGCCTTGCCTGCGCTCTCCGCTGCGAATCCGCCAACGTCGTCGTCCTAACAAAATCCGCTATCCAGACGGGCGGAGCCAGCCTCTATGCTCAAGGAGGCGTGGCGGCGGCAGTGGGGGTGAGCGATAGTCCCGAGCTGCACGCAATCGACACCATTACCGCTTCGTCAGGCCTCGCCGATGCCCGACGGGTGGCTCAGTTCGTTCAGGAGGGCCCCGAAACCATCGACCTATTAGTGCGGTTGGGTGCTCGTTTCGACCGGGACGAGTTTGGAAAGCTCAATCTTGGCCAAGAAGGCGCCCACAATAAGCGACGGATCGTGCATGCGCAGGGCGATGCAACGGGAGCCGAACTCGTTCGGGTTCTTTATGATGCAGTCGAACAGCAGCCGAACATCGAGCTCCTTCATGGCCAACTTGCCCTCGATCTGGCCCACGATCAATCAGGATCGATAGCCGGACTTTGGGTTTGGAATGATGACGCACCACGGCTCCTAAAAGCCAGAGCCGTCGTCTTAGCCACCGGCGGCTCGGGCCGACTGTACCGTTACACGACGAATCCACCTGAAGCAACGGGAGATGGTTTGGCGATGGCGGCTCGAGCAGGAGCGGTTTTGGTGGACCTAGAGTTTGTTCAATTTCACCCAACCGCCCTCGATGTTCAGCTCGATCCGTTGCCTCTCTTGAGTGAAGCGCTTCGAGGTGAAGGGGCAACGCTGATCGACGAGCATGGAATCCAATTTATGCGAGACGCCCATCCTCAGGGGGATTTGGCCCCACGAGACATAGTTGCTCGAGAAATCGCCCGCCGGCTTGGGAACGGTCACCGCGTATTCCTCGACACCCGAGATGCATTTGGCTCTTCTTTGGCTGACCGATTCCCGAAAGCCTATCTTGCCGCAAAGGAAGCAGGCATAGATCCGATTGCGGAACCCATGCCGGTGGTTCCCGCAGCGCATTATCAAATGGGAGGCATCGAAGTGGACGAAAATGGCCGCACTTCGCTTGGTGGGCTTTGGGCATGTGGGGAAGTTGCGGCGACAGGCATCCACGGGGCAAACCGTCTTGCCAGCAATTCGCTCCTGGAAGCCCTTGTCTATGGCAAGCGCACCGCCGAGGACCTGCTGGGCTCCGAGTTCTCCGGTAAACGTGTCGTGGCACATAGGGCGATCAAAGCTCCTGAGCCATACGATGTGGCTCAGCTTCGCTCAATGATGTGGCAAAAGGTAGGTTTGATCCGAAACGCCCAGTCTTTGGAGGATGCTCTCCGGTTCGTGAACTCGACGAAGGCCAAGTTGCCGATCGGAGCTTATGAGGCGAAGAACTTATTCGACGTGGCCCGCATCGTGATCTTGGCGGCCTTGGAAAGGAAAGAAAGCCGCGGCGCCCATTATCGCTCCGACTATCCGATAACGAGCGAGCACTTCGAGAAGCACTTGCGCTATCAGGTTCAGCAAGAAACAGGGCAGCCGAGATTATTGGAGCCGGTGGCGCTGTCGGTAGGTGGCTTGCCTTGAATTTGCCGGTGACTTTGATCGACCAAATCGTGCGAGCGGGATTAGCGGAAGATCTCGAACCCATGGGCGACATCACTTCGGCCGCCATTTTTGCTGAAACGCATAAATCTGGAGCCATGATCATTGCTCGTGAATCCGGCATCTTGGCAGGTATGGCATTGGCGCAAAGGGTTTTCGCAATGCTTGATCCGCAAGTTGAGTTCAAGACATGTTTAGAGGATGGCGCGGCACTGAGCTTAGGGATGACCTTTTCAGAATTGCGTGGCTCGACCATAAAGCTTTTGAGCGGAGAGCGGCTGGCCCTGAATTTCCTTGCTCGTCTTTCGGGGATTGCAACGTTAACTCGGGAATACGTAAACGCTTGTGACGGAACTAAAGCAAAAATCGCCTGCACGAGGAAAACTACCCCTGGACTGCGAGCGCTCGAGAAATATGCGGTCATGGTCGGTGGAGGAAAAAGCCATCGATTCAACCTAAGCGATGGGGTTCTCATCAAGGATAACCATATTGCAGGCGCGGGGAGCCTGAGCGAAGCGCTGAAGGCCGCTCAGAAACACTCCGGTCATATGGTGAAGATTGCCATCGAGGTCGATTCACTAGAACAACTGGAGGAGGCGCTCGCCTGTGGGCCGGACGTGGTGCTCCTCGACAACATGGAGGTTGCCCAAATGCGTGAAGCGGTGCGGCTCGCGAATGGCAAGGCGATCGTCGAAGCGTCTGGTGGGATCGACTTATCTACCGTTCGCTCGATTGCGGAGACTGGGGTGGATGTGATCTCCGTGGGCAAGCTCACCCACAGCGCGCGGGCTCTCGATATGTCGATGGAACTCGTCAAATAGTTTCGCTTAAAGGACTGATACTAGGACGATGTCCGAACTTCCGCCGTATGCTAGAAATATGACCGAATGGACAAAGTGGCTCTGCATTCTCGCGATCTTTGGCTGTGCTTGCTCCGCTAACACCATGAGGAGCGGCACCACAAGTTCTCAAAATGGCTATCCAGTCGTTCGAGCGCCGGAATTCATTGGGAGCCAAAAGGATTGGATCAACAGCAAGCCGCTCTCCATGAAGAAGCTGCGCGGCAAAGTCGTCGTGATCGACTTTTGGGAATACACCTGCGTCAACTGCATCCGCACCTTCCCCTATCTCAAGGAATGGTACAAGCGCTATCACGACAAGGGCCTCGAGGTCGTTGCCATCCATACACCGGAATTCGCGTTCGCCAAGAAGCGGGAGAACGTCATGCAGGCCGCCAAGGAGTTCGGATTCGAGTTTCCTGTGCTCAACGACAGCGAAAACAAAAACTGGAACGCCTACGCGAATCAGTATTGGCCGAGAAAATATTTGATTAATAAGGACGGCAAGATCATTTACGACCATGCGGGCGAAGGTGGGTATGGCGACTTCGAGCTGAAAATCCAGCAGGCACTGAAGGAAATCAACCCCTCGCTCGAGCTACCCAAGCTGATGGAACCGGTTCGCGATACGGACAAAGCAGGCGCCGTTTGCTATCCCGTAACGGGAGAGATCTATGCTGGTCTGAGGGGCTTTGAAAATGGGCAGTTTGGCCACAAGATTTTCAAACCGGGAAGGCTGACCAAGTACGTGGTACCTGGCAAGCAAGAAGAGGGAGTTGTGTATTTACAGGGTCCGTGGACCCCTCAAGCCGAACATCTGGATCCGGGCAAGGGCATGGCCGCCCTAATTCTCAGATACAAAGCGAAAGAGATCAATGCGGTGCTGAAACAAGCGGTCGGACCAGTTACAGTTTTCGTTTTGCAGGACGGTAAGCCTCTGGCAAAGCAAGATGCGGGCAAGGATATACGATATAACTCGACCGGCATGAGCTATATCACGGTCGATCAGCCCCGTATGTACAACCTGGCTGCCAATGCGAAGTGGGGCTCGCACGTCATCGAGCTTGCCCCTCAAAATGCCGGGCTACAGGTGTACAGCTTTACTTTCGGGTCGGCTTGCGAGCAATCCTAGTTACGTGTTTGAAGTTCGATGAACGTTAAGCGTGGACCGTTTGGAGCGCTCCCCGCGAGATCGAGCACTCCGGAAATAAGCGCGAGGTAGAGCTTTCCAGGCGCTAGATTTGCGGGCTGCACGATGTAGCTGGATTGGCCTCCGGCGTCGGAACGCCGGACCAGATAGGTCACTAAGCCCGAATCCACCGTGAGGATCTTGTTGTCATCGGCCCCCGTATTCGCGAATTGAATAGTCTTTTTGAACTTCGGATTGTCGACAGGAAAGTTGGGGTTTGCGCCTTGGGTTTGAAAGTCCACGGGCGGTGTATCGTTGCCGGGGGAGAGAACCCCACCGTGAACGATGATGAGGTTCGTTTTGTTGCCAATTGGGGCATGGCGATCCACGTCGATATTGAGGATGCGTAAGCGCTTTTGCAGCTCACTGCCCGGGTTTGCCAAGCCAAGCGCGACGGTGAGAAAGCTCTTATCGCGGTCAAATGTCTTCTGAATGCGATCAAGCTCGTCTGCACTCCCCGCGGGGGTAACGGCAACATCGTAACCGCCCTCTTCGTCCCCTTTGAAGGGAATTGTTTGGAAGTCGGCGGAGGATCCTAGGTACGCGAGATTCGGCGCGATTTTGTCATCATTCAGATAAAAATCGAGATTTCCCGCGTCGACTGACGCGTTGAAGAACCGCAATGCCGGGTCGGGCAGGGAAGAGTTCCCGGTAGATGAGGAACCTCCGCAACCAGTGAGGATGCCAAGGCCGAGGGCGAACGAGCAAATCTGGAGGGTGACGAAAAACTTCTTCATAAATCTCTTGCTACAAGATACCAAAATAGAATCCAACCTTATTCCAAGACGGACGCGGAGCCCAAAAGCGTTGCCATTTCCTTCTCAAACACCGAATAGCATAGCGGACAGCCTGCCATCGCCCTTTCAATGACCGCTTGCCGTGTCCACTGACAGTACGGGCAAGCATCAAGCGGGCGGCGCGGCCTCTGCAAGCCTCTGATGATTTGGGCCACTCCAGGAACCCCAAGCTCATAGTCGAGCAAGTCTCGCGAAGTGCTACGCCACTGATCGTCTGCTTCTCGTATTCGGAGCTCAGGGTTCGAGTACTTCAAGCGCAATCGAAAGCCGTGCCGATCTTCGTGTGCTCACGGAATAGGCGAATCAGGTCTTTGGTGATTGGCCCTGGCCTTCCGTCGGCGATCGGGCGAGCGTCGAGGCTTACCATCGGAATAACTTCGGCGGCGGTTCCGGTGAGGAATGCCTCATCTGAAGCGTACACATCAAAAGGAGTTAAGGTGGTTTCGTCCACCACATAGCCGGCTTCACGAGCTAGACTAATCACAGTATCTCGGGTGACTCCCTCCAAGATTCCCGAGGCTGTGTTCGGCGTGCGGATGACGCCTTGCTGGATCAAGAAAATGTTGTCTCCGGTGCATTCTGCGATGTGCCCCTGATGATTGAGCATAAGCCCTTCGCCTGCTCCGGCTCGATTCGCTTCCTGTTTGGCTAGAATGTTTCCCGCGTACCTGCCGATACACTTCACCCGCGGGTCCAATGCGTCGGCAGGGATCACTTTGAAGGAGCTCGTAACCACGTCCAATCCTGCCTCAGTCGCTTCCGGCGGATACAGGGAAAGAGAAGACACCATGACCATAACATTCGGACGCTGCTCGATGTTCTTGGGGTCCAGGCCAAGGCCAGTCCCGCGGGTGACGTTCAATCGAATGTAGCCGTCCGCGATATCGGCTTGGCGGCACGTCTCCAAAATCGTTTCTTTCAGGTCGTCGACCGGCATATGCATGTTGAAACCGAGGTAGGCGATCCCGTGGTAAAGCCGACGGAGATGCTCGTCGAGCTTAAAAATCTTACGATTGTAGATGCGAATACCCTCGAATAATCCGTCTCCATAAAGGTGGGCGTGATCGGCAACGCTAGTGTTTGCACGTTCGAGAGGACTGATGACGCCATTCAACCACACCAACTTGGGCATATCGGCATTCTACCGCGCCCAGAAAAAGCTATAATTGCAATGTATATTTATCCAAGGTTCAGGGACGAACGGTTACTTTTGAAAGAGAGCAATAAGGTATGAAAAAGATCATCGCGGTGGTGATAGGGACTGTCGTCGCGTGCGGTCTAGGCCTTACGTTGGGAGCTGCCCGCTACGAGCCGGTCATCCGTCCGAATGTAAAAATCGGTATGGTGGCGGTCGGGGGCTTGTCGCGAGAAGAGGCGGCGAAGAAGCTTCGGCTATGGTGGGAGGGTGAGCGACGTACACTTATTCGACTCACCAGCGACAAACTCGATGCGCAGCCGCCGGAAATGAGCGTGAGTTCATATGGAATGGGGCTGGACGACGCCAAGTCTATCGCCCAACTGCCGATGAACGATTTTTGGGATTCGGCGGAGCAAAAGATCGGGCTTCAAAGTGCCGTTCCGAAAACTCTGCAGCCGGTCTATACATTCGATGAATCGAAGATCGCCTCTCTGAAACGGTGGATCAAGAAAAAGAATCCGCCTGGAACGGTAGCGAAAGCTTTCTATCGAAATGGCGCGGTTGTACGTCAGAGGGAGTCGTCTTCGATCGCGATCGACACGTCTCGAGTTCGTCAGGCGGTCCTGGATGCTATGGGGGCCGATGGTTCCGGCGAATTGCCCCTTAATCAAGGCTCCAAGCATGTGTCGGATGAAGCATTGGGCCGGATCGAGGGCATTGTCGCCAGCTTTTCTACTCGTTTCCCGACCCGAAAAGTCAGCCGATGCGGAAATATCAAGCTTGCCAGCCATAAGCTCGACGGGGTGGTAGTCATGCCTGGAGAGCGGTTCAGCTTTAACCAAACGGTGGGTCGCCGGACGATCGAAGACGGTTACCGAGAAGCAGGCGTCTACAAAAACGGTAAGCACGATACAGGCGTGGGGGGAGGGATCTGTCAGGTTAGCACGACCCTGTATAACGCCCTCCTTTTGAGCAACCTCAAAATCAAAGAACGTTCGAATCACTCGCTGCCCGTGGCTTACGTGCCGATGGGCAGAGATGCCACCGTGGATTACGGAAGCCACGATTTGGCTTTCGAAAACGACCAGTCAACACCCGTCGCCATCTCCAGTAAATATGAACCAGGGCGGCTGACGTTCTATGTGTTGGGGAAGCCTCAGCCCGAGCTCAAAGTAAAGATCGAGCTCGTCGGACGACGTACTTGGGCCCTCGGCGCACAAACCGTTATCGATCGATCCCTCCCCGCGGGGCGGAAGAAGATAGTCGATAAGGGTGGCATTGGAGGGAGCGTGACCACCTATCGGGTGGTATATCGAGATGGCGTTCAGGCTTCCCGCCAGCTTATCAGCCACAGTTATTATCGAGGTGGTCCCAAGATCATCGCGGTGAACCCCGCCGCACCGGCGCCGCCAGTGAGCGCTGAACCACCGCCGCCGGTCTTGCCGCCGCAGTAGACCCTGCAAAGCATGGCGCCCGCAGGTTAAAGGGTTAAACTGCAAGGATGAGAGACGCAAAGGAGCAATTCGGGCCCGTGGCGGAACGGTATTTACATAGCGCCTCTCATGGTAACGAGGCCGAGCTTGCGTTTTGCGTCAAGCTTGCGAATCCAAAAGGAGGGCCTGTATTGGATGTGGCGACAGGGCCTGGACATACCGCCTTTGCCTTCGCACCTTACGCATCTCGGGTCGTAGCTACCGATATCACGCCAGAAATGCTCGAAGTCGCGGCGAGGGAAGCAGCGAAGCGTGGCTTGAAAAACATCGAAACGCGCATCGCCGCCGCCGAAGACCTTCCGTTTCCCGCCGAATCCTTCGAAGGCGTGACTTGCCGAGTGGCACCCCATCACTTCCGTGACACCGAGCAGTTCCTACTCGAAGTTCGACGGGTGCTCATTCCAGGCGGCTGGTTCTTGCTGGTGGATACGGTCGGCATAGATGATCCCTTTGCGGACGAGGCTCTTGGCGAAATCGAATTTGAACGCGATCCCTCCCATGTCCGAAATTACACGGCATATCGATGGCTTACCATGGTTGCGGCGGCCGGCCTCGACGTCGAGCATCACGAGACCATCCCGCGACCTCACAATGTAGTTGCGTGGCTCGATCGGATGAACGTTGAAGAACCTGCCCGGAGCCGGATCATTGATTTAATCGGGCATAGCAATGGCTGGCTCAAGGAGTACCTGCGCCCACACGGATTTGGAGACGACCTGACCTTTCATCTGCACCAAATCACCTTGCTTGCCAGAAAACCATCTTGAGCGGCCTTTCCTAACTATGCCTCGTCAGGTGAGATATCGATGGTCGATCTAAATGGTTTGTTGGTGCCGCTCGTAACGCCTTTCACTGACGATGCTTCTAGTCTAAGCGAAGTTCGTCTCGCCAAGCTCACTCGTCAAATGGCATGCAGCAACGTTGGGGGCTTTCTAGTCGGCTCTGAGCTCGGCGAGTTTCCTGCCCTGGGCATCGGCGAGCGCAAGGCAGCCCTTGAAATCATCGTGCGGGAATCGCAGAGCGTCCCGGGGGTCGTACAAAACATTACCACCTTGTCGACTTCGGGGTGTATAGATCTCGCCCAGCATGCGAAGCGGCATGGCGCTCGTGCCGCACTTGTTATTCCTCCATTCTTCGGAATGCTTCGCCACGACGAACTCTTCGGCCATTTCCAAACCATCAGCAACTTTGCCGAGCTTCCCCTGATTGTTCTCGATCCCGAAGCCAGACTCTCTCCCGAACTTCAGAATGAAATCAGCGCTTTGCGAGGGGTGCAATTTGCCGAGAGCACGTTGGGCGTCTTCGAGCAGTTTAGCTTTGGTGAATGTTGGTGCAATCCTCTCGCTGGATGTTTTGAGCCCGAAGTCTTGCGCAGAGTCCTCGGCTCCAAACACAGAATCGTTCTCGAGTCGCTGTTCGCAAGGACCTCGAGCGCAGGCCTGGCGAAGTCCGCCCTAATGCTCCAAGATATCGAGATTGGTCCTCTGCGAGCGCCCTTGAGGGCCCTAGCAGGGCCAGACTTTGAGTTGATGCGTAATTGCATCACCGCATTGCAAGGGGAGGCTAGCGAAGAGGAACCGGAATCCTTGTCTCCGCCAACTCCGTTTGAATGACGAAATCGAATAAAGACGGTCGTTGCCGTTTTGGAAATTGAGGCAGAGAATGACCTTCACCGATCTCATAGAGGTGATCTCCGCTGGATAGAAACCATGGCCGGCGAAGTACCTGCGCTCGGGTTGAAATGAAGGAGAAAAGAATCGCCGAATTGCTCGATCTCCATCGAGTCGGGCAGTGATGGAGATTCGAAAAGCCGGCGTGAAGCCTCCTCGATCAGACCCATAATGAGCACCCGGTGATCGCTCGGGGATTCGTTGGTCTTTAAGTCCGGCAGCCCGACTTTGCCCATGCCCTTTGTTTCGGCCGCCCCTCCAAACTCGGTAGGTACCCAAAGAAGGCGTACGTGGACATCCCAGCGGGAGCAATCTGGATTTTCCGCAAGCATGGCGTCGAACTCTTCTTTGGTAAAGAGCTTCTCCTCGACCGTATCGAAAATCGCAGATCCTTGAGCCAAATCGGCGACCGTGGCCGCCATGTGGGGCATAAATTGGAGATGCCGGTTGTCCTTTAGCTCGACTTCCGAGAGGTATCTCGCTTTCGCGATACCATTTGCCTGAGCCAGCCTGCCCAGCGTTTCCGAAGTAGGATCGACCTGATCGTTGAACAAGTCTGGTCGAAAAATGTTCGGATTCTTGGCCCTTGTCGCCAATCCCAAGTGGAGGCGGATATCGCTGAACAGCAAGCCTTCTTTCGCGCCGATGCAGGGCGCCCCCTTTTGGTTAAATGGATTTTCGCTGATCATTCGTGTCATGAGGGCGTCTTGGGCAGGGAGCTTCGCCTCCGGTAGATAGATCCAGTATTCGCAAACCGCGACTCGCTTGGCGGCCGGCTTTGTCTTGCGGTTCAAGAGAATGCCGACAAAAAGGAGGACGAGGACGACAGGAATCAGCCAGCCCATGTTATGGTCCTGCCCCGCTCATCCACTTTTGCGCCACGTCGATCTCCTGATCGGTCAAAAGTGCGTAGCAGACCTCGCACATCCCGGCCTCATTGACTCGTTTGGAGCGGCACAACAGACAAGCGTTGATTTTCCGAGCTTCCAATACCAATCGTCGTTGTCCAAGCGCCCAAAGCAAATGGCTGCGGGGAATTCCTTCCGAATTCCATCGCTCCACGCCCTGCAGTGTACCGAGCGCGGGGGTATTCGCGATCAGGCTTCCGGAAACGTGGGAGGGTTATTGCCTCTTTATTGGCCTCCTGCCACCCCGTGCCCTCTTGATGGAAAAAAGAGCCACCAGCACCCTCCCCAGACCCCTTTTTTGTTTCTCCACAAGGCGAGCAAAGTCGGGCCACGTCCCCTCGTCCTGACGAGTTGCGACAGGGCATAGCGCTACCATAAAGCTCCCACCGCCCTTGAGGGCGGGATATAGGGATCGGGTAAACTACCAGATCCTGGCTGGGACGATGTGCTTGTTTCCCTTCTCTTTCCCGGACAAGAGCTCGACCCTCTCGACCTTTTTGGCAGCGAACTTAAGCGCGTTGAGCTTGACTGCGATCTGTCGCCAGTTCGACACAAATGACCACTCGGTGGTGCCTTGGGCTCTAAGTGCAAAGATCGTATCCCCCCTCTTGATCGAACTGTGCTTCCAGAGTGTGAGAGTCGGATCTGGATACTTCACGGTCTTGTCGGTCTTCATTCGTTCCAGGATAGCCATCGTCTCGTTGTGTGAGGCGTCGGAATCTTCCTTTGTTTGAAAATGGTTGTCGACTAAGCACTCAGAAGCGAAGTCAAAATCTGGCATGACGTATGCTGCGGGTTCAACCGTTCGTTCTGGGTCTCCGGTTGAGCGAAGGAGCGGACCCTTGAGGGTGTAGTAGGCGGGGGCAGACAGTCGTAGAGATTGACTCTCCGACAAATAGTCCCATGTGAACTTGCGAATGTCCTGAAATGCTTTGCTTAGCCGCCTCCGATTCTCAAGCGTCGTAAGGATTTTCTTCGTCGCCTCATCCGATTCGAAGTAACCTGGGGTCTCGGACGCCGCTTCGTCGTGCGCTAGAGTGGATGCGATTGCAGAAAACCCTTGAAGCATTTCCCGAAGCTTTCCCTGAGAGGCGAGCTCGAAACAGTCGAAAGCCTTTGGTGTCTTCTCGCTGACTCTTGTCAAGGCGTTGGCAAAAGACTCAGCTAGCCGGGGCTTATCTGTATTGGGTGTATCGACATAGGCGAACTTGACGGAGACTTCTGCTGCATGACGCAAAACTTCCAGCGCTGCCTTTTCGTCCGCGGTTTGGGTCGAGCCAACAGCAAGCAAGGTGAGTAAATCTAGGCCAGTCATAGTCATATTATTCACCATGCATCATCCACCCCCTTTCCCCCTCCTTCAAAAGGAGGGGGCATCCGTCGGCCCGCTTCACCTCTGTCTTCTCACCATCTCCCCGATCCAGATGGGGGCGAAGGGGGAGGTGCAGCCCTGCCCCCTTCACAGTTCTTGTTGGCTGGCTTCTTCCATCAGTCCGGCAAGCAGCGAACGAAGCTCGGGCAGACGCTCTTCCACGATGGACCAAAGGATGGCGGGGTCGACGATGTCGTACCCATGGATGATGACGTTGCGCAAGCCGACTATTTTAGCGGCCCCCGGAACTCGTTCGTAGACCGGTTCTTCCAGGCTTCGAATCCTAGCGAGCGCTTCACCCATGATCTCGAACTGCCGCTCCACCGCGGATTGCATCACCCATTCGGTCCGCAGCCTCTCGAGGTTCGCGCCAAGAGTGACTTCGGCGATCCTGTCCGCAGCTTGGCTCATGCTGAAGAGCGCCGCGGCGGTCTCAGGCCGCATACAGCTCCCGGGCCGAGCGCTCCGCATGACGCTTGAAAAACGGGTTCTGCACCACATCCCAGCTGACGACGTCGACCTTTCGCCCGAGCAACGCCTCGAGGTCCAAGATGAAGCCCATGTACTGGTCGAAAGCATTCATGGCCATGGGCTGACCAAACTCGGCGAGGAAGTCGAAGTCGCTCTTCTCGGGGTCCCAGTCCTCGCGCAGCGCTGAGCCGAAAAGGCGCAACCGCTTCACCGCGTACTTGCGGCAAAGGGCCTCTATGCCTGCCCGTTTCGACTTTAGAAGCTGCTCGGCTCGCATCAGCGTATTGTAACGCAAATCGAGCCTAGTGTCTGAGTCAACACCGTTTCAATGTGCCTCAGCCTAGCCGCTGGGCCTACTCCCATGCCACGAAAGGGCGTTTCAAGCCTGCGAATCAATGGGCGGGAGTCCCATGGTGCCTCCCTGGCCTAAGCCGCAGGGACGGACTCGAAGACACGTCGATCGAAAACGAGATCCTCGGCGACTTTCCAAATCTGTGGTTCGATTTTGTTCTCGGGCTTGATCTTGCTAAAGTGGACGATCGCGCTGGTTAGTCCCGCCTCCAATGCGTAGTGCAGAAAGGCGGAGTTCAGCACCTGGCGGGCGGCGGGCTTGAGTCCGAAGCTGATATTGCTCACGCCCAAGGTCGTATTCACGAGAGGATGACGCCTTCTCAGCTCTTTGATCGCTTCGATGGTTTCGCCGCCTGCTTGCCGAAATTCCTCATCGCCCGATCCCAAGGTAAACGTAAGGCAATCGATGAATACGTCGTGGTCTGGAAGTCCATGGCTTCGCGTTTGGGCAAGGATGCGTTCGGCGATCTCTACTTTCTGGCTCGCTTTCTTGGCCATTCCCGATTCGTCGATGGTGAGTGCGACGACGGCGGCGCCGTATTTTTGGCACAGGCCCAATACACGCTCGGTCCGAGCCTCTCCGTCTTCAAAGTTAATGGAGTTGATAATCGGCTTACCCGCGAGAGTTTGCAGAGATTTCTCGACTACCGGCCATTCCGTTGAGTCGATCATGATGGGGACCGTAATATGGCGGTTGTAGCGGGATAAGAGCTCGAACATGTCGCGCGCTTCGTCACGGCCCACGTATGCCGCGCACACATCCAAAACGTGGGACCCTTCATTTTCCAACTCCCGGGCGAGCTCGGTGAGACCATCCCAGTTTTCTGCCGCGAGCATGTCTCGGAAAGCTCTACTGCCATTCGCGTTAGTCTTTTCACCGATGATGAAAAAGCTATTGTCCTGCTTGTAGGGTTGAAATTGGTACAGGCTGCTGCAACCTACCAATTTGAGGGCTCGCGCCTGCTCGTCCGTCTTCATGTGGAAATCGAAGCCGGGGAAAAGTCCGCGTACTTGACGCCAATGTGCCTGCTCGCTTGGCTTGAGACCTGAGATCGCCTCGCTGACCGCCTTAATGTGGGCCGGGGTCGTTCCACAACATCCGCCGACAATGGCTGCGCCGTTCTCCTCGATGAACTGGACATGGAACTTTGCGAGCTCCTCCGGGGTCAGTTTGTAGACCGCATGCCCGGCTTCCATAGTCGGCAAGCCCGCATTCGGCTGCACACTGATCGGCCTGGTCGAATTAGCGGAGAGGAACCGAACGTGCTGGGCCATTTCCAATGGGCCCGTCGCACAGTTGATGCCGATAACCTGGACTTCGGGAAAGCACTCGAGCATGTTGAGGGCGGCCGCCATTTCGGTGCCCAGGAGCATGGTCCCGGTTTGCTCCATGGTGACCTGAACGAAAAGAGGTACGATGCGGCCTGTTTCCTGCATGGCTCGTTTGGCGGCTACGATGCAGGCTTTCACCATAAGCAAGTCTTGCAGCGTTTCGAGCATGAGGGCGTCCGCCCCACCCTCCAAAACGCCACGAAATCCGTTGAAATACGTTTGTTCCAGCTCGTTCCAGGTGGTTTGGCCCAGGGAAACGAGCTTGGTGCCAGGCCCGATCGCTCCCACTACGAATTTCTGCTTAGCCGACGTGCTTCTGGCATCTGCCGCTCGGCGGGCGATCTTAGCGGCCGCTAGTGCAAGTTCGTAATCGAGTTCGGCGATCTGGTACTCGGCTAGCACGATTGCGGTAGTGCCAAACGTATTGGTTTCGATCAGGTCGGCGCCGGCATCGAAATAGGCGTGGTGAATTTGCTCGATCACGTCGGGCCGAGTCAAGCAGAGTAGCTCGTTGCAGCCGTCCAGAAGGGCGCCGGCGAGCCTAGAGGCCGCTTCGCGCACAATTGGAGGATGAGCCTTGTTGTCTGCGAGAATGAAGTCCTGGGCGTCGAGATCGGCGGATTGAATCTGGGTTCCCATCGCCCCATCGAAGAGGAGTACTCTTTCGGCGAGGTTCTCGAGCAAAGCAGATCGCATTACGTTCATTATATTCCCTCCCGTACTTGCACAGACAGCAAGATCGCTTGCCGTATAATTTCGGCTCAAAAAGTCGCTGTCGGCAACCGTGCTGGATTCAAATGAAAGACTGGCAAGCTTAACTGCTCCGAAGGCCAAATTCCTCCGTCGCTTCTGGAATGTCACCTTTGGCGATGAGATTTCTGGAAGGTGGTTTGCGGTTAGCGGTTAGCGGTTGTCGGTTGGAGGTTCTGCCTTGATGTACACGTTAGTTGCGCTCAGTGTTGCGGCGGCGGCCATCAGCGGCGCTTGGGTCCTTCTGAAGGACTCGCTCACCGATAACTGGAACTAAGCTCCTTCAAAGGCGGTAGCATCCGCGAATGAGTTTCGATTTCGAAACCCTCGCCGTTCACGCCGGGGTAAGTCCCGATCCGCTTACGGGAGCGGTCATGACGCCCATCTATCAAACGAGCACCTACGCCCAGGCATCGCCCGGCGAGCATAAGGGCTACGAATATTCCAGAACCGATAATCCCACTCGGACGGCTCTGCAGGCAAGTTTGGCGGCCCTTGAAGGGGGCGAACATGCCCTCGTGTTTAGCTCCGGATTGGCGGCCACCGACGCCGTCCTCAACCTGCTCGACGCAGGCGATCATGTTTTGGCGGGCGAAGATCTGTATGGCGGCACTTACCGCTTATTTTCGCAGGTAGCTTCCAAACGAGGTATCGAGTTCGCATTCATCTCGCTGAACGATTGCCAAACCCTTAAAGATCGTCTCAAGAGAAACACCAGGCTCCTATGGTTCGAAACGCCGACAAACCCGATGCTCAATCTGATCGACATCGCGGCGACCACGAAAATCGCCCGAGAGCATGGCATTCTATCCGTGGTCGACAACACCTTCATGAGTCCCGCTTTGCAGCGCCCTCTCGATCTCGGGGCCGACATCGCCATGCACTCGATGACCAAGTTTCTCAATGGACATTCGGATGTCGTCATGGGATCGCTCATCATGCGTTCCAAGGAAACTTATGAACGGCTCAAGTATTTGCAAAATGCAATTGGAGCAGTGCCTTCTCCATTCGACTGCTTCCTCGTTCTGCGGGGCCTCAAAACTCTCGCCCTGCGGATGGAGCGTCACACGGGCAATGCAACCAAGCTCGCCCAATGGCTGGAGACGCATCCCAAAATCCATCGCGTGATCTATCCCGGGTTGACGAGCGATCCTTATCACGCTCTTGCGAAATCACAGATGTCCGGATTTGGAGGCATGCTCACGGTACTTGTCGATGGGGACCTCGATCAAACGAAGCGGTTCTTATCGAGCCTGAAAGTCTGCACGTTGGCGGAGTCCCTGGGTGGAGTGGAAACCTTGATCGAGCATCCCGCAATCATGACCCACGCTTCCGTGCCCGCAGAAATTCGGCAAAAAATCGGAATTCACGATAATCTGGTTCGTCTCTCGGTAGGGATAGAGTCGGTTAAAGACCTCATGGAGGATATCGACCAGGCTCTCGCAAGCGTATAGATATCAAGTCGTAGGGTCGGCGTCCCGCCGACCACACCCACGGCGGAGGAGAACAAATGAGAAAATGGATTTCGTTGGTGATTTTAGCGGCGACGGGAGCGAGCGCCCAGATCGATGTGAATCGAACGGTGATGACGGTAAACGGCGAAGAAGTCAAAGGAACCGAGTATTACCGCAGGATGGAGTTCCTAACCGGCGTGGGAATGATCGTAAACAACACGTTTGCCCAGGCCCCTCCCGGATTCCTAACCCTCCAACGGTTGCTCGACGAGCGCCTATTACTGCAGCTCGCTAAGTCCAAAGGAGTTCTGCCTGCTGCCTCCGAAGTCAAAGCGGAGCTTGCTCGGCGGATGGAAGAAGATCCGAAAGCGTTCGAGGAATTTACCAAGTCCGGCTTCACGATCAAGGATTTCGAATATCGGACCTTGATGGACTTGGCCGAGTTCAAGCTCGAAACCCAAGGTATCACCATCACCGACCTCGAATTGGAAAAATTTTACGCCGCTAACCCGGGCATCTTTACGGAGCCGAAACGATTCAGGCTGCGGGTCATAGCAGTGGACACCGATGCAAAGCGAACAGCCGTGGATGCCGACCTACAAGCCGGTAAGCCTTTTCCTGAAGTTGCTAAGCAGCACAGCATCGAGGCAAGCAAATCCATCGGCGGGCTCCTCGGCGATTTAGCGGAAAATCAACTTGCTACCGCCGCCTTGAAGGCTGTCCAGACCACCAAGATTGGCCACACCACCGATTGGATCAAGGACGAGACCTACAGCACAAAATTTTATCTGGAAGACGTCATTCCCTTGAAGAAGCAGCAATACGATGCCAAGCTGAAAAGAGACTTGCGGCACAGATTGATGATCGATCGAGGCCGAGTCAAAAATGATCTCACCAAGGACATGCGTGCGATGAGGGCGAAGTCCAACGTTGTCATCTTGGAGCCTCAGTTCGTGGAAGCAATCAAGACTTATATTGAAACGGCAAAGCAGGGTGGCTGAGTCGGGGCCGTCTAGGTCGGATAATCTGAGACAGCTCGTCGATGTCGTCGATCGCCTGCTCGGCCCTGGGGGGTGCCCGTGGGACCAGGCTCAGACACACGAATCCCTCAAGAGGCATCTTCTGGAGGAAACTTATGAAGTCCTGGACGCGATCGATGGCGGATCGAAAGAGAAGCTCAAAGAGGAGCTTGGCGATCTCCTGCTCCAGCCTATCATGCACGCTCAAATGGAGCGTCTGACTGGCGAATTCGACATCGACCAGGTCGCGGCAACGATCACCGAAAAATTGGTGCGTAGGCATCCCCACGTATTCGGTGAGACGAGCGGGGCCGACGCCGAGGAAGTTCTAAAAAACTGGGACTCTATCAAAAAAAACGAGCGTCCTGCCGAAGAACAGTCGATCCTGAATGGGGTTCCACGCACAATGCCGGCCCTCTTGCGAGCGTTCGAGGTCAGCAAGCGAGCGGCGAGAGTGGGATTCGAATGGCCGAATAGGGAAGCCGTCTTCGAAAAGCTGAAGGAAGAGCAATCCGAGCTTCACGAAGCCATAGATTCAGGGGATGAAGCTTGGATCGAGGAAGAATTAGGAGACATGCTTTTCACCCTCGTCAATATTGCGCGCTGGTGTGAAGCCGAACCGGAGGAGGCTCTGCGGAAAATGCTGAACCGCTTCACCGCTCGATTCATGAGCATGGAGAAGGGGGCAACCAAGGAGCTCGGCCAGCTGACCCCGCAAGAATGGGACCGCCTCTGGGAGCAAGCGAAAGCTGATGAAAAAGCGATGGATTCGAGTTCACCGGTACCATAGCCCTATGCGTAATTTGCGCGCCGTACTCTTATTGACTTTGATCGCTCTTGCCGGATCGGCCTCCGCTTGGATCGATACGGGACACATGGTTGTCGCATCCATCGCCTACCGTAATTTGACCCCTAAAGTGAGGCAGAGAGCGGAAGAGCTCCTTAAGTTTGTCGCCGATGAAAAGTCGAACACCTTCATCACCGCCTCATGTTGGGCGGACGATCACAAGAACAACGCAGATCGCGAGTGGCACTATATCGATCTGCACTTTCGTGCCGACGGAACGCCAACGGCCAACCGCAAACCGCCAACCGAAAACGTCGTCTGGGCGATCGAGAAGTTCAGTCGAGTTCTCGCCGATAAGCGGGCAAAGCCCGAAGAGAGGGGAATTGCCCTACGGTATCTGCTTCATTTCGTGGGCGATATCCACCAACCTCTTCACTGTGTAGCCCGAGACACGGATCTATTTCCTAATGGAGATCGGGGGGGGCAATGATTTTCATATCGAGCCGATCAGGAATTGGGGCGACCGTCCAATCAGAAATCTGCATGCGTTGTGGGATTTTGGGTGCGGGGAATTCTTGCCATTAGTGAGACCTCTATCCTCAAATTCGAACGCAACCATCGAGACCCTAGCGGTAAGCATCATGCGCGAATATCCTCGCAAGTCGCTCGTGCAGATTTCTCGGGCACAGGCCATACTTTGGGCCAATGAGGGCTCTTTTTACGCCAAGAAAGTGGTCTACAACCTGCGGGAAAACACCAAGCCTACTGACGAATATCTTCGGAAAGGACGCGCTTTATGCCGGCAACGTGCGGCCTACGCCGGTTATCGGCTTGCCGATCTTCTCAACCGCGTCTTAGCCGACTAGCGGGGTTGCTCCCAACACACGATGGGTAGTTCGCTGGGAACTCTTACGTTTTCATGTCGAGGAACTACACGCACCACGTAACCCCGATGTCCGGAGACGGTGCACTGAAGTTGTCCTTCGAAGACGTAACATCCATTCGATTTTCCGACAAGCTCTAAGTCATAAACTTCTTTGTGGACTAGCTCGCGATTGGCGCTGACCTGGCCTACTAAAGCTTGGACTCGCACTTCCTCGGGAGCTAACTCGCCCAATCTGATTTGGGCTGTTATTTTGAACGCATCGCCTAGTCCGTTAATGGTTTCCGCAGTATCGTGCACATCTAGAATTGCCACGTTGCCCCATGAAGACCGAACTCGCTGCCTCCATGCGAGCGCCTCTCTTGCGCGCTGAAGACCCTGTTCCTTGAGATGGTTATAGGTTCTAGAAGCGGGCACGTAGTATCGGGTGGCGTATTCTCGCACCATTCTCGCGGTTGAGAATTTTGGGGCCAGCTCCCTCATGCTGCGCTTGATCATTTCCACCCAAGCCGTTGGTACTGCTCCATCGGAGCGATGATAGAATCGAGGCGCGATCTCCTGCTCGAGCAAATGGTAGAGCGAGCGTGAATCCAGCCAATCTTGCTGCTCATGGTCGGGCAGTTCCTCGCCGCCGCCGATGGCCCATCCAGCGCCTGGACGATATCCTTCGGCCCACCATCCGTCGAGCACGCTCAGGTTTAGTCCTCCGTTTGGAACCACCTTCATGCCGCTGGTGCCGCTCGCTTCCATGGGACGCCTGGGATTATTGAGCCAAACATCCACTCCTTGCACCAGGTTTCGGGCTACTTCAATGTCGTAGTCTTCGATGAACACCATCCGCGCCCGTGCTCCCTCCCGGCTGATAAATTGCCAAATCTGCTGGATAAACTGCTTGCCCCCTTCATCGCGTGGGTGGCTCTTCCCTGCAAAAACGAACTGGATGGGCCTTTCCGGGTGAAAAAGGAGTGCCTTCAGACGTTCCAGGTCCGTAAACAGCAGCGATGCCCGTTTGTAAGTGGCGAACCTCCGGGCAAATCCCACGGTAAGCATTCGAGGGTCCAGGACATTGCTGAGACCCATCAGATCAGCCGTTCCGGCATTGCGCTTGGACAGGGAGCCCTGCAGCCGTCGCCGACAAAACCGGACGAAATCACCGCGCAAATTCTCCCTTACTTCCCAAATCTCGCTGTCGGGAATTTCGGATACGCGCTTCCACACATCCACGTCAGAGGGATTGTCGCGCCAACCCAAACCAAGGTGTTGGTCGATCAGCTCGATCATTCGCTTCGATATCCAGCTCATGGTATGGACCCCGTTCGTCACCGCATCGACGGGAACCTCATCGACCGGATATTGGGACCACCGGGAGTGAAACATCGCCCTTGAGACCTGGGCGTGGAGCTTCGACACGCCGTTCACATAGTTCGCATTGTTCATGGCGAGGGCGGCCATATTGAATGGCTCACCCTGGTTTTCAGGATCGATCCGCCCGAGCTTTAGAAATTCATCGAATGGAATGCCCGCTTGCTCGACGCTCTTCGTCATGTAACGCTTGAGCAACTCGGGGGAGAAGAGATCGAATCCCGCGGGAACTGGAGTATGAGTTGTGAAGCAATTTCCGCTTACCACGACCTGTCGAGCGGTTTTCAGATCGCATTCATGCTCCTCCATGAACTGCCGGAGACGTTCGACGGCGAGGAAGGCGGCATGTCCTTCGTTCATATGGCACACACTGGGCTTGATCCCAAGAGATTGGAGGGCTCGCATGCCTCCAATTCCGAGAATAACTTCTTGCCGAATCCGCATCTCCTCATCGCCGCCGTAAAGCGTATCGGTAATGCCCTGGTCGGTGGCTTCATTTTCCAGAACGTTGCTGTCGAGTAGATACAGCGGCACGCGGCCCACTTGAGCGCGCCAAACTTGACATGTCACCGTTCGATCTGGGAATTCCACGAAGATCGTAAGGGGTTGATCATCGCCGCCCCGCATGAGCTGCAGAGGCATGCTGTAGAAGTCATATTGAGCGTACTGCTCCTGCTGCCACCCATCGGCGCTTAAGAATTGGCGGAAATAGCCGCGAGCGTACAAAAGGCCGACCCCCACGAGCGGAATCCCAAGGTCGCTTGCCGCTTTGAGGTGGTCTCCCGCCAGGACGCCGAGTCCACCGGAGTAAATGGGAAGCGACTCGTGGATTCCGAACTCGGCACAAAAATAGGCAATGCAAGCCTCCCCCCGACTTCCGGGAAACTTAGTGTCGAACCAAGTGTTGGCGGCGAGGTATTCCTCGAGATTCTGGTCTAGTGCC
The DNA here is from genome assembly GCA_038225245.1 of Fimbriimonadales bacterium. Taxonomy (GTDB): domain Bacteria; phylum Armatimonadota; class Fimbriimonadia; order Fimbriimonadales; family Fimbriimonadaceae; genus JBBREX01. The sequence goes on from JBBREX010000005.1 coordinate 31,187, forward strand.
CGAAGACGAGTAAGAAAAGGCTGATCTTCGGCAAGGCGATTGCACCGCTCGGCGGGAAGCCTTTTGATGAGTTCGAGAGGATTATGGCCCACCTCATCCCATAGTTGTCGATCGATTTCTCGAAAAAGTCGCCGAGTATCGTGATGCCACGACCAGCGGAAGTTGAAAGCCAATTTTTTCAGGGGCTTTAGGGGCTCGGGTAGTTCGGAGACGACCTCGAACGAGTGCGCATATTTGATGTGCATCATGCCTTATCGTATTATTGTCGGTACGGGCAAGGCTTTGCTCCTTGACCGCGGCCACCGCTTCTCGAGGAATGCAACCTTTTTAGCGTTCATCCTGGTAGTGGTAAGTGAGGAACCATGATTAAGAAAGTTTTCTGTATAGCAAGCGTTTTATCCCTAGCGGCTTCCATGGCTGTAGGCCAGCCTCCCAAAGGTGGCCAAGGAGGCCCTGGAAGGGGGCGAATGATGGGTGGCTCCGGAATGGGGATGCTCATGAGACCAGAGGTTCAAAAGGAACTGAAGCTAACCGAGAAGCAAATTCAAGCGATTCGGTCCAAATCAGAAGCGATGCGCAAAGCCCGCGGGAATCCGGGAGCGCCCCCTCCTCCGGGGCAGGGAATGGGCACTGCTTTCAACTCGATCTTGAGCGCGAGCCAGCAAAAGCGGTTGGCTGAGCTTCGGCTCCAAATGGGGGGAATGATGGCTTTAAACTCTCCTGAAACAAGTGGCAAGCTCGGCATTACGGCAAGTCAAAAGGCCAAGATCGAGCAAATCATGCACTCGGAGTTCGGTTCGATGCGGCCAAGAGGCGAGGGACCGCGCCCGAATCGAGGCGCGCCCCCGCCTTCTATGGGTGATTGGCAAAAGAGGCGCGAGCAGATGAATCAGAAAATCTCGGCGATACTCACCCCTGCTCAAAGGACCAAATGGAAGGCCATGCTCGGCAAGCCTTTCAAAATGGAGCCAAGGGGACGCTGAGAGCCTATTTGATATTGAAGTACTTGGCCTCAGGATGATGGACGATAATGGCGGAAGTAGATTGCTCTGGAACGAGCATGAACTCCTCGCTCAGTTCGATTCCGATATCTAGAGGCTGCAAAAGCTCGAATAATTTGGCTTGATCTTCCAAATTTGGGCAAGCCGGGTAACCAAACGAATAGCGCGAGCCTTGGTATTTCGCGCTGAAAAGCAGCTTCATATCCGGCGGATCGTTGTGGCCGATGCCGAGTTCGTGCCGAATCTGCTTGTGCCAATACTCGGCTAAAGCTTCCGCCGTTTCCACTCCCATGCCGTGCACAAACAAATAGTCTTGGAAGCTGCCACTGGCGAATAGTTCTCGTTCGAGTTTGCTGACCTGATCTCCGACGGTGACGATATGAAACCCCACAACATCCGGTTCGGGAGAATCGACAGCGCGAAAGTAGTCGGCAAGGCAAAGTCGGCGTCCTTCCGACTGGCGGGGAAAGCGAAACCGCAAGCGTTCCGACTTGGAATCATCTTGGTAAATGATAAGATCATTGCCTTCCGAGCGACACGGAAAATAACCCCATGACACCTTTGGCTTCAATACCGATGCGAGCTCCCGTTGGAGGCGCTCAAAAATTGGCCGAGCATGCTCTTCGAGCCATGCGGTGAAGGTAGGATTATCCATTCCTTCCTGGCGACGAAACTGCCATTGGCCGCGCCACAAGGCAATAATATTAATAAACTTATATATTTCGAAGATATCGAACTTCTCGTGCTTCTTATGTCCATAGAAAGGCAACTTAGGAATAGGCGTATTGGCGACGATATCGCTTTTCTCACCGGTAAACACGTAAAGACTGGGATCGCCGCCGGGAATTCGGTGGCTTTGAACTCGAGGAGCAAGGTCTTCCACGGGCGCCGAAAGCTCGACAGCTGCGCGTTGAATATCTGACGTCGTGGAAGTGTTATCACACAGCTTCCCCATAAGATGCAGTCCTTCAAACGCATCCTGGGCATAAAACACGTTGCCTTGATACGTACCTCGGAGATCCTTCTCTACATAGGACCGGGTGAGCGCGGCACCTCCAAGAATTACTGGGTAATGAGTCAGACCACGGCTATTTAATTCGATAAGATTGTCGCGCATTACGAGCGTGCTTTTTACTAAGAGTCCACTCAGCCCGATAACTTGGCAGCTCGTTTCCTGCGCTTGGTCGATAATTGCGTTAATTGGCTGCTTTATACCGATATTGACTACGCGGTACCCGTTATTACTCAGAATAATATCGACTAAGTTCTTGCCGATGTCGTGGACATCTCCGGCAACCGTTGCCAACAAGATAGATCCTTTTTCCGATCCTTCGACTCGCTCCATCAGTGGCTCGAGATGCCGGACGGCCGCCTTCATCACTTCGGCACTTTGAAGTACAAACGGAAGCTGCATCTTTCCTGCCCCGAAAAGCTCGCCGACGGTTTTCATGGCCTCAAGCAGAATGTCATTGATGATGCTTAAGGGCTCGTGGATTTGTAGGGCTTCTTGCAGATGGGCATCCAAGCTTTTCTTGATTCCATCGACGATATGCTTTTGAAGTACTTCCTCGATGCTAAGGCCCTCGAACGGATTCGTACTGCTGTCCGCTAGTCGAACGTTTTCAAAACGAGCCATAAGCTCGATGAGGGGGTCGTACGTACAGACCCTTTCTTCGTCCGAAAGTGACATGCTTTGTACATTATGAACGATCAGCCTTGGCGAGCTAGTCGGGCTCTTAGTTCCGGAATGACGTCATAGAGATCGGCGACGATTCCCAAGTCTGCGAAGTCGAAGATCGGAGCGTCGGGGTCCTTGTTAATGGCGACAATCAGCTTGCTGTCTTTGATGCCTGCCATATGTTGGGTCGAGCCGCTGATGCCGGCCGCGATGTAAAGATCAGGGGCCACGATTTTTCCCGTCTGCCCAACCTGTAATTCGTTGGGAGCGATACCGTTGTCGACGGCCGCGCGAGTAGCTCCGACCGCGCCTCCCAGGGCATCGGCGAGCCCGCCAATAACCTTCTCGAAAGTCTCCGCGTCTTTCAATGGACGTCCTCCCGAAACCACCACTTTTGCTTGAGACAAGTCCGGTCGCGAACTGGTCCGAGCCGTCCTGCCAACGGACTTAACGGAGGAGGTTACATCTAACCTGACATGCTCGAGCGATGATGGGTGCCCCTCGAGGATTTTGGGGAAACCAGATGGTCGAAACGTAAGGACGATGGGTTCGGTGAGCGCTTCGATAGTGGCGATAATGGCTCCTGCTACAATCGGGCGCTTGAACTTCGTCGGGGACTCGACCGCGATGGCATCCGTAACCATTGCCGCCTCTATGAGCCCGGCCAGGCGAGCCAACAAATCCTTTGCTCGCATCGAGGACACGCCGGCGATGTGAGTATAGCCATGAATTAGTGGGATAAGCGCATGGGCCAATCCATCGGCATGGGGAATTTCTTCGAGATTGGAGATGATGGTCCGATGGGCGCCGTTCTCGGCAGAGGGCTGGCCCGTCAGGCATAGCACATCGTAGGGAAGGCCAAGAGCTGCGGCGAAGCCCAGCGACTGGGAAATCTCGATGGGTACAAACGCGACCAGAAGCAGTTTACACACTAAATCGCTCCTCGGTCTCGCAGCGCGGCAACGAGTTCATCGACTGAGGCCACTTTGCGGCCGGCCGAGCGGGCAGCGGGAGATTCCAGCTTCAAGGTTCGGGTTTTAGCTGGTGGAACATTGGCCAGCGAGCGTATTTCCAGCGGCTTGGATCGCGCTTTGATAATCCCCGGCAAGGCGATATAGCGCGGTTCGTTCAGGCGCAAATCGGCCGTCACCAAGCATGGAAGCGGTAAGTCGATCACTTCCTCGCCGTCATCGGTTTCTCTGGTGACCCTAATGCCATTGCCTGCCCGTTCAACTTTGGCGGCGAAGGTAGCTTGTGGCCAGCGGAGCTTTGCCGCCAGCATTTGGCCCGCTTGATTGCAGTCGTCGTCTGTCGCCTGCTTGCCCATAAGAATCAAATCCGGAGACAATTCGCGGGCTAAGTCGGCCAGAATGGAAGCTACGGCAGGCGAATCAAGGGATTCGTCGGTTTGCAAAAGTATCGCCTTATCCGCTCCCATAGCAAGAGATTTTCGGAGCTGATCTTCGCACTCTCGTCCGCCGATGCTCACCGATATAATCTCGATCGCCCCGTCTTGCTCTTTCATTCGAACGGCTTCCTCGACGGCTATTTCATCGAAAGGATTGATGTCGAACTTTACGCCGGTGGTATCAATGCCGGAGCCGTCCGGGAGGGGGCGAACCTTGGCAAAGGGATCGATAACCCGCTTAACCGTGACAAGAATCTTCATAGAAAAATTAGTTCTTGAGCGGCTTGCCGGTTTCCAACATATGCTTCATTCGTGCTTGAGTTAGGGCGTGATGCATTAATTCGTTGAATTCATGCCGCTCCCTGTAGAGTGCATCCTCCCAAGAGGTCGCCTTGGCAAACACCGATTTGATTTGTTCGCCTATGGCTTTATCCCATTCCGTTAAGTCGCCTCGGGCACGCAGTTCCTCGATGCCACGATCGATCATGCCCCCGATTGGTCCTTCGAGCTGATTCCAAGGCGGCACGGGTTTCGGTTCTACCGTCAAGGCCAGCTTCTTCGCAGCCGATATGAGTCGATCTGGATGATAAACAATGACATCGTTTTCGCTCAGATAACCCAGTTTTCGAGCTTCCCCGGCATTCGCCGACACAGTTCCTAGGGTGAGCTGCTTGGCCATTTCGGCGAGGCCTCGAGTGCTGGTTTGGTGCAGCAGTCTCATGCGCGCGGTACCCGTACCGGAAGGAAGGAGCCCGACACGGGATTCGGGAAGACCGATTTGAGCTTCAGCCAATGCAGCAATGGCCGAACATCCGAGGGCTACCTCGAACCCACCGCCCAGACAGTGGCCATGCACGGCGGCCACGGACGGAAATTCTCCCATCCGAATGGAGAGTTGCTGCAAGTCATTCAAGGCAGCGTCGACCGTATCCCAGTGTTCGGCTTGCGAATGTTCGAGTAAGAATCCCAAGTCGAACCCTACCGAAAATGCCTTCGCTTCACTTCCAAAAACCAATCGGCCCGTGAAGTTCGCCAAAAACTCGAGCAAGGCCTTGAGGAGGGCCGGACTGAACACTCCCATTTTTGTGGTGGTGCAAATCGCGGTGACGCCATCGCCCAGGTCGCGGATATTGAAGCCTTCCCGCTCGTCGAGGACCGGATAGTCGGTAAAGGCGAGATATTCGGTTTCTACCTTGGGCCGTTCGAGATTGCCCTGGAAATCGCGGACCTTGCCGTCTTGATAGAATTTCGTGCTCGATAAGCCGAGCTTGTCGCCACCGATCGCATCGATCATTTCGAAAGGTCCCATCTCCCAGCCGAAGCCCCATTTCATCACGCGGTCGAAGTCATTCACGCTGTGGCTGATGGATTCTTTCAGATAGTCCGCGTAACGCAGGACGGGGATAAGATGCTCGCGGAGGAAATCTCCCACTTCGTCACGCAATTCAATGGCCGCCCCGATCCTGTGCCCGATGGGTTGGCTCATCAGTTCTATCACCGAAGGGATCGCAGCATCGCGCTTCTCTCGATAGGCCAGCGTCCGCAGATCGAGAACGACAAGCTCCCGCCCTTCCCGCCGATAGTAGCCTTGGCCAGCCTTTTCGCCTATCCAGGCACGATCCAAAAGCGTGGCCATCGAACGAGGCAGCTTAAGCGTGTTACGATAGGGATCGTCGACGCAACGCTCATGCAGATTTGAAGCGATGTCGGCCATGATATCGAGCCCGACCAGATCGTTCAGACGAAAGCTCGCGCTACGGGGGCGGCCCAGAAACGGCCCGGTAATCGCATCGACCTGCTCGACCGAAAGTTGCAAACGTTCGGCTGTATGGACCGCATGAATCATCGACCACATGCCGAACCGATTGGCGATAAACCCTGGCGTATCCTTGGCCATGACCACCCTGCGCGCGACGTGATCTTCCAGGAAAGCGGCCATTCGCCGGACTTCCACGATCGTCGTTTCATCGGTCGGGATCAGCTCCAGTAGCTTTAGAAATCGTGGGGGATTGAAGAAATGGGTGCCGAGAAAGCGACGCTTGAAACTCTCCGACATGCCTTCCGCAATCAACGATATCTGCAGTCCGCTCGTGTTTGTGGAGACCATGGCGTCGCTGCGCAAATGAGACTCGATGTGCTGGAAGAGGTCTCGTTTGGCATCCAGCTTTTCAACAATCGCCTCGCAAACCCAGTCGGCCTCAGCGATCCAATCGAGGTTTTCGGAGATCGTGCCGAGGCGCACGAGACTGGCCGTCTCAGGAATGTAGAAATGAGGAGGCCGAGCTCGCTTTGCCCGCTCAAATCCATCGGTTACAGATTGGCTGGTCAGGTCGAGGAGCGAAACTTCCAGCCCGATATTGGCAAAATGGGCGGCGATGCCACTACCCATTGTCCCTGCGCCGATCACGCACACCTTGTGCCCCAAATTGCCATCCATAGAAGCTTCTGCCGATGCGTCATGGATACGCCTAGTCTCCGCGCGCACGAGCTTGGCGTAGGATACCAGAGTGAGGCGCTCTCGGCGAGAACGCCCTACCCAGAGCTTGCCGCTGATTCGCCCGCAACGTATCCCGTCGAGAACGCGGCCTGAAGGTTATATCCGCCCACCGGTCCCGCGACATCGAGCACTTCGCCGCAAAGGTATAGATTTGCGATCAGGTTGGAGCGCATCGTGTGGGGATCGACCTCATCCAGGCTCAAGCCTCCTGCAACAACCTCGCCTTTCGAGAGAGGAACCTGGCGCACTTCTCCAAGCGACCAACCTTTCAGCGCAGCCACCAATCGGTTCTTCATCTTGGCGGAAAGTTGGGAGCCGGGAGTGAGGGGTGAAATATCCACGGAAGCGGCCAGCGCTTCGGACAGTCTGCTCGGCAAGAATGAGTCCAGTAGCGACGTCGCAGGCTTCTTGGGTTGCCTGAGCGCCCAGTCGTGAACCTTCGCCGTTAATGCTTCAAAGCTTTCGTGCGGACAGATGTCCACTTCGAGCGATATCGATTGATTCGGTAAATGTTCGGCAACCTCGCGGCTGATTCCGAGAGCGCACGGGCCGGAGACACCATGATGGGTAAACAATAGATCGCCGGCCCAACGCGCGATTTCTTTGCCCTGGCACCGCGCCTTGAGAATGCAATCTCGTATTGAGACGCCCGGCCAAGGCGTGCTTTCCATGAGGTCGATGGGTGCCAGCGCAGGAGTAATAGGGACGATCGTGTGCCCGAGCTTGGAAAGCCATTGCCAGCCGTCGCCCGTCGTTCCGCTATTTGGATACGACGAACCGCCGACGGAAATAATGGCGCTATCGCACAGCAATTCGCCCATATGGGTAGATACGGCGACGATGCGGTTCTTTCTATCCACCAACCCGATTGCCGGACAGTTCAGACGAATGTCGACGGGAATGGGCGTCGCGCCAAGGATCTTCTCGAGGATGGCAACAACCTCCTTAGCCGTTCCGTGGGTTGGAAAGATACGGCCATCGGGCCGGGTGTAAACCTCTAGGCCCTGCGACTCGAGCAACTCGATAATATGCCGGTTCGTGAATCGATAGCAAGAGGGCCTGATAAAGCGAGCTTCATTCGGTCGAAAGGCTCGAACAAGATCTTCAAGCGGGCCGTCATGGGTGATGTTGCATTTGCCGCCGCCGGAAATAAGAATTTTCGTCCCTAATCGTGGCGTTTTTTCCAGCAAGGTGACGGGAACGCCCAGAGCGGCTGCTCGCCAGGCGGCGATAATTCCCGCCGCCCCACCACCGATGACGACAACGCTCATCCGAGCTTAGCTTTAGGCCTGGCCAGCCAATAGTTGTGCGACTTCCGCGTGTCCCGCCGCCAAGGCAAGGTCTTCCGCACTTTTGCCTTCATCCGTTCTTAAATCCAGTCTAGCGCTATGCTGTAGCAGCGACTTGACAATTTCGGTTGAGCCATTTTGGGCCGCCCCATGAAGAGCGGTGAAACCGCCATCCTGAGTGGCATTGACGTCGGCTCCCGCCAAAACGAGGATGCAGACCGCGTCGATATCTTGTCCGAAAACCGCCGAATGCAATGGGGCGACGGCCCCTAAGGCGACGCTGCGCAGATTAACATCGGCTCCCATTTCGATGAGTCGCTCCAAGACCTTCGAATGGCCGAATGCAGCGGCAAGACATAACGGGGTAAAGCCGTCGGGGGAAAGGGTGTTTACCATGCCTGGATGTCCAGCTATGAGCTTTCGCACTAGAGCTTCATCCCCCACCGCGCAGGCTTCGTACAGGCTCGGGTCGTGCTTTAACTCGATCAGCCGACGAGCAGCTCCCAGCTTGCCTCGGTACCCGGCCCAAAGGACATACGACACTCCATTCTCGTCTCGGGAGTTGGCGATCCCTTCATTCTCCTGCAAGATTGCCTCGAGGGCACCCATGTCGCTCGACAAAATCGCGGATTCTAATT
>JBBREX010000006.1:0-39648 GCA_038225245.1 Fimbriimonadales bacterium
ATTTGGGCCGCTTTGCGGTTCATTCAAGGTTGGCTAGCGCTAAGAGACGAGGAAAGAGTTGTTCGCTGGAAGGCAGCCTTGATTTGGGCCTCGGCGGCGGCGTTGTTTTTCGCTTTTTATAAGTCTTCCGGTGATCCCATCGTATCGTTGCGGGGAGCCATCGGGCTCTCGCCGACGACGCTTCTCGCCCTGCTATTGCTCGCGTCGGCGGCCATTGTCGCGATGAGCTTTGTTGGCCGAACCGCTAGCACGCGGGGGTTTACGAAGGCGATTGGCGCTCATCTCGCCTTAATGGCGGGATCGATCGTATTCGGTATTCCGTTCGCTTGGCTGGTCATTACAAGCTTCAAGGAAGATCGAGATATGGCCTCCCAAAACGGAACGGTCTGGATACCGAGAATTCAACTCACCAAGCCCTATTTCGACGCGAAGAATCCGCGCTATGAAGGTCGCTATGAGGGCATGCTCGTCCAGGGCCCCCTAATCGAATCCCTACCTGATGGACGCCTTAAAATCGACATCTACAATCCAGTATCGGTGCGCGGCCAAACATTGATCGCTCGTCGCGACGAACTGAAGATCGTACCTAAAGACGCTCCTGTGGTTGCGGGCAATTTGGCAGGAACGGCAGTTCAGGGATTGGTCGCGGAAGAACTCGAAGATGGTCGAAGAAGGATCCGCGTACTAGAGCCGGAGCGGCTCAGGGGGGTCGAGTATGTTGCCATGCCGGCAGACGTCGTGCCGGTACGCAAGGTTGGCCTTCGTTGGAAAAATTATGGGGAAGCTCTGGAGTTTTTGCCGGCCGAAACAAACTCCGGCTTGGTCTATCTCAAGAACACCTTAACCCTGGTCGTTCTCTCGGTGATCGGCACGATCTTTTCGTCATCCATCGTCGCGTATGCTTTTTCACGCATGCGGTTTCCGGGTAAGAGCGCCATTTTTACGGTCTTGCTGAGCACCATGATGTTGCCGGCGGCGGTGACGCTATTGCCCACCTTCTTGATCTTTCGCTCGCTGGGCTGGATCGACACTCTTTATCCGCTGTGGGTGCCCGCCTTCTTTACAAGTGCTTTTAATGTATTCTTGCTTCGTCAATTTTTCATGACCATTCCTATGGAATTGGAAGATGCGGCCAAGATCGATGGATGCAGTTATTGGCGTACCTTCTGGCAAGTCATGATGCCGCAAATCAAGCCGGCACTCGCCGTTATTGCCATCTGGACCTTCATGGGGACCTGGAATAACTTTATGGGTCCGCTTATCTATATTAATTCTCCAGAAAAGATGACCATTGCCTACGCGGTCCAGCTATTTCAAAGCGATCGGGGGACCGAATACGGACCGATGATGGCTTTTACTACCTTGGCTATGCTGCCCGTGCTCGCCCTGTTTTTCTTCGCCCAAAAGTACTTTATCGAAGGAGTGACCTTGAGTGGCTTTGGTGGACGTTAACCCGGGGCAGGCAATGAATCGAGAGCTTTCCTTAATTCGGTGCCCTTAAGTTCGTTGGCGGTGAACCGGTATTCTTCCCATATTATTAATGAACCCGCCACTCCAAGGTGCCGTCGAAAGAACAGGCCGTCGAAAGAACAGGCGGCCGGATTGCGAGGGAAATCGGAACGCATGGAAAGTGCAGTAAACGTAGAGCTCCAGGACAGTCAAAATTCGACAACTTCTGTTGAGTCAGTGGCCGCAAATGACAGCGAGGAGCGCTTTAAGAATCTCATCCTGTCTCTGCCTGCCGCGATTTATACTACCGATCGATCTGGAAGGATTACTCTTTTCAATGAGAAGGCAGTAGAACTGTGGGGTCGTGCCCCGGAGCTAGGCAAGGATATGTGGTGCGGGTCTTGGCGCATCTATAACCCCGACGGTACTCCGCTCGAGCTGGACCAGTGCCCCATGGCGGTCTCGTTGCGGGAGGGTCGCAGCGTTTGCGATCAAGAGATTATCATCGAGAGGCCCGATGGCTCGAGGATCAACGTATTGCCCCATCCGCAGCCTTTGCGCGACCTTACCGGAAACATCGTGGGCGCTGTCAATATGCTTGTGGACATCACTAGTCGCAAGCAGATCGAGCAGGCCATGCTTCAGGGTGAGAAACGCCTTCGCGCTATCTTCAGCCAAGCAGCGATTGGTATCGCCCTTCTTAGCAAAGAGGGCGCTCTTATTGAGGTAAACGATCGGTTGTGTCAAATGCTCGACCGTAGTAAGGAAGAGCTTTCGACCATGACGTGCGAACAGATCACTTATCATGAAGATTGGCCGCAAAATAAGGAGCTGATTTTGCAAGTCGCGAACGGGCAGCTTCCCGAGTTCACGCTCGAGAAGCGGTATTTGCGAAAGGACGGAAGACTCATTTGGGTTAATTCGGCGGTTTCACCAATCATCGGCTATGGCGATTTCCCGGAAAGACTCGTTTCAATCATCGAGGACATCGACGATAGGAAAAAGGCGGAACAAGCCCTAGAGCTCGAAAGCAAGCTCGTTCGCACTATCGCAGACACCTCTACGCAAGGCTTGCTGATGATGGACAAGTCGGGATATTGCACTTTTGCAAACCCAGCCGCCCTGCGCATGTTCGGCTATCTGTTTGACGAGATCCGAGTAAAGCCTTTTCATGAGATGGTCCATCATCAGCAAGCCGGGGGATCTATCTACCCGGTCCACGAATGTCCTCTTAATCGAGCCTTGCCGGATAACTTAACAATTCGCGAGCACGAAGACGTCTTTATTCGCAAAAACGGGGAATTCTTTCCCGCCCTCGTTGCGGCAAGTCCCATCTTCGATGAAACCGGCGGGCCTATTTCAACGGTTATCGAAATTCGAGACATTACAGAAAGGAAACGTGCGGAAGAAGAAATTCGAGAGCTGAATCGGTCCCTCGAAGCGAGGGTGATCGATCGAACTTCTCAGCTGGAAGCTTTTTGTTATTCAATCGCCCATGATTTGCGTCAACACATTCGCAGCGTGAGCGTCAACGCAGGATTTGTGGGGACCCTTGTTTCCGATTCAGAATCCCAGCTGAGCGCAACTGTCAAGCGGCTGACGATCGCGGCAAAGCAAATGGATCGCTTCGTCACCGATCTGCTGAACTACGCTCGGTCTTCGGGCCAGGAGTTGCGACGCGACACCATCGACATGAGCCTTCTCGCCCAGCGCGTGTCTAGCCAGCTTCAGGCTACATATCCGTCCAGCAGTTTTCGAATCCAGCCGGGACTACAAACGGTGGCCGATACGGCTTTGGTTGGTGTGGTGCTCGAAAACTTGATGGACAATGCTTGCAAATACTCCCTGGAGCGCCCACCTGTTATCGAATTTGGAAGCGACAATGGCTCCTTCTATGTCAGGGACAACGGAGTTGGATTCGATAACGTATATGCCGAACAGATCTTCGAGGCATTTCAACGACTTCATCGCGAGGCGGACATCCCAGGAACCGGTCTCGGACTAGCCAGCGTCAAGCAGATCGTGGAGAAGCATGGGGGCAAAGTGTGGGCGGACAGCACTCCGGGCCAAGGTTCCACCTTCTTCTTCACATTGCCAGAAGCCGAGCTGAAAGCTTAGTCATTTTTCGTCAATCCATCCCATTCCGAGGAACGGGTAGAGCTCGAATTCCTGCAATTGCACCCAGTTTTGGAAGACATCGCTTACGATCCGAAAATAGCGCCCTCGTACCGGAGCAAAGGTGTAAACAACTCGGTTGCCTAATCCCGTGAGTCGTTGGAGGCTGTAATCCCCGGCAGCACGGGATTCGTCGCAATTGGATTCGAGGGGAACGTGGGCCTGCTCTCCGGCGAAAGCCCCGGTTCTGGAAACTTCAAGGTGGAACGATGAGAACCAGTCATGGTTGTTTCCTGCGCAAGGATAGACCACCGCTCGCCCAATTGGCCTGATGGCGCCGAGGTCGACCTGCCACCATGCGCCAACCGAGGGAGGGTCTGGCACCCAAGTGTGATCGATAGTCGTCAAATCACCATCATTGGCAAAGTGAGCGAGATCGGGGCGGCTACTTGCAGCGGTGGGTTTGCCAAGAGCGACGTTCTGGAAAGAAACTCCCGGCACACCTCTTGGCACGGGAAAAATCGAAGTATGGAAAGGCACAACGGTGGTTTGGGTATTGCCAAGCCAGAATGCCTCATTGAGCTGAATGATCTCAAACCAGCGGAAGTCTTCCTGATCACCCAGGGTGACTTTCACGAGCATCGTCCCATCCTGGCCAACCACGCTTAGCTGCCCGAATGGATTGTTACGCAGGGTGTGGCCGGTAGCGGTCGTGGTCCCTCGGACGAGCCGATTGGGCATCTGAAATTTGCCAAGGGCGTCGGTCACGCCGCTGAATGTGGGAGTGTTGTAGATGTATTCGCTGCTCTGATTCTTTTGGTAAAAATCGACTCTTGCTCCATGCAATGGCGCTCCGAGGCCATCGAAGAATTGAGCGTAGCTGCGTAGGGGCATATCGAATAAGAATTCGCCGTAAAAGCCTCGCCGGTAGTGCAAATTACGGTTGAGATATCCGGCCGTATGAGAGTCGTAGTACGACCCATCATAACCGGGCAGGATGTACCCTCCTCCCATAAGGCCACCGGCATGAAACGCGTGCATGCTGTTGAGCTCGCGGCCTTCGCGGGTACGGACCTGGTTCGCTTGCGGAAACGGCATGTTCATGCGATATTCATCGATTACGCCTAATTGGTGAGACAGCTCGTGGATAAGGCCCCAATCGATTTGGCCGACGAAGCTGTTCACATAGTTATCCCAATCGGCGATCTTTTCCGTCAGCGTCTGGCGATCCGAGGTGAACTGCCAACGTCCGTCGTTGAGGAACATGTGGGGATCGTTATCGAGGTATCGACGCCAGTTGTTTAGATCGTTGGGATCGAAAGGAATGACATTGATCTCCTCGATCCGGATGCGCTCAAGAATGCCATTGGCAGCAAAGCCGGGATAGACCGATCTCGCAAAGTCATTTCGCATGGCATCGAATTGCCAGCGAATCCAATCCTCGAAAGATCGCGTGCCGAAGCCATTTAGGCGTGCGTTGAACCGATCGTATAGACCTTGCTCGACCCAGATGCTGTAACTGAGAGCATTTGTGCTGTCGGTGTAGGTGTTGTTTTGGCGGAACGAGTCGCTTACGAGGAGGTTTGGATCGATTTCGACCGTTACCGTATGATCGTCTAGATTTTGGGGCCAGCTGGAAGCAAAGGGAACGTTGACAGTGGCTCCCTGCGCGACGTAACCTCCGAACATTCGGGTGCCGCCTTGGACTAGTCCATCGATCTTCCACCGATATTCGAAGCCATCGACGGCCTGATCGCCATGATTGCGAACTTGGGCGGAAAAACCGATGGACTCCCCGGCATTTGGCCAATGCTGATCGAGCAACGGGTCCTGCCCGTGGGTCGGCGCCAGGTAGGGCAAGTTGTTAGCATATTGGACGTTATAGCGCCAGTATAAAGGCGTTCTGCTAATGCACCGGACGCCTAGATCGGGGGAAGCATGCGCTCCCGTCGTTATGAGAAGAGCAAGAAAAAGTGATTTTATTCTCAATTTCAGGCAGAATACCTTGGACCGGCTAGCGTCATTTTGAGTCCTTCCGTCATTGTGAGCCTGTAAAGAATCTTTGGTCCACGTCACCATAATGAAGACGTGAATCCCTATCCGCGCACCTGGGTGGAAATCGATCTGCCCGCGCTCAAGCACAACTTGAGCCTGATGAGAAGGGTGATGGGCGATTCGGAAACAAAGATCGCCCTTGTCGCTAAAGCTGACGCGTACGGGCACGGGCTGGTCCCTGTTTCGCGCTATGCGCTTCAAAACGGCGCCGAGTGGATTGCGGTAGCCACCGTCCAAGAGGGTATCTCGTTACGCGACTCAGGGATCGAAGCACCGATCGCCATCATTTCGCCGATCTTGCCGGTGGAGGCAGAGCAAGCGGTGTTTTACCGGCTTCGGACTTTAGTCGAACGTACGGAAACGGCAAAAGCGCTCAGCCAGGCAGCGCTGGAGCAACAATCAGAAGCAATCGTTCATCTTGAAATCGATACCGGCCTGGCACGCTTTGGTTGCATGCCTCGGGATGCGGCGGATATTGCCTCAGAAATCGCGAGTTTGCCCAAAGTCGATTTGGAAGGGGCAAGTACCCACTTTTCCAATAGCGGGCGCGACCCCGAGACCACCGAACTTCAACTGTCAACTTTCCATGAAGCAGTTGCTTGCTGCCAAAAACGAGGCGCCCGCTTCAAAGTCCTTCATACCGCCAACAGCGCAGGAGCTGTTCGTTATCCGGCGAGTCGCCATTCGCTGGTGCGGATCGGCTTGGCGGCCTATGGGATCGAGCCCTACAACCTTCTTGGAGGAGAAGATAGGCCGGTTATGACCTGGAAAGCGGGGGTGATGGCCCTTCGCGAATTGCCGCCGGGAAGCCCGGTGAGCTACTCGAGTACCTATCACACGAGAGCGCGGTCGATTATCGCTACCCTTGGCGTTGGTTATGGAGATGGCTACCCGCGGGCTCTGAGCAATTTGGGGATGGTCTCCTTGCGAGGACTCGAACTGCCCGTAGTGGGTCTGGTTTGCATGGACCAGGTGCTCGTCGATGCGACCAAACTGAAGGACATCGAGCTTGGAGACGAGGCGATTCTGGCGGGTGGGCCGATTGCCATTCACCGATTGGCGGCGCTCATAGATACCACTCCTCATGAAATAACCACCCGCATCATGTCTCGAGTGCCGCGGCGTTACCTGTACGAGTAATCTGGGTCTATGTACTTTCCCATATTCGCCCTTCTCATTTTGAGCGCGCAGGAAACTTCTTTGGCAGATCGCATGTGTGCGGAAGGTCTTACCCATTTGCATGCTTACCACATGCTCGATGAGTTAACGAACAAGATCGGAGGCCGATTGAGCGGATCGCCGCAAGCGGCACGAGCCGTAACATGGGCGGACACCATGATGCGCTCAACTGGCCTGGAGAACGTTAAGCAGATTCCTTGCATGGTTCCCCACTGGGTGAGAGGGAAACAAGAGGTTGCAATACTCGAAAGCAGAGGCAAGAGAAGCAAGCTCTCCATTTGCGCGCTTGGAGGCAGCGTGGGAACGCCCAAAGGTGGGATCGACGCGGAAATCGTGGAAGTCAAGACACTCGCGGAGGCATCGGCCTTAGGCGAGAGGGGCAGGGGCAAGATCGTATTCTTCAATCGCGGCTTCGATCCCACCCTTACAAGTACGTTTCGGGCTTACGGAGGCGCCGTCGACCAGCGCTTTGGCGGAGCATCGGCAGCAGCGAAATCCGGCGCGGTAGCGGTGCTCGTGCGGTCCATGACCCTCGATCCCGATGATGAGCCCCATACCGGGGTCATGGAATACGGCGCAGGCGATCACATTCCTGCGGCCGCTCTAGGAATCAAAAGTGCAAACCGGTTGAGCGACGCGGTTGGCGCCGATCCTCATGCCAAGGCGCACCTGGAACTTAGCTGCGAGACCTTGCCCGATGAGCCGTCCGCAAACGTGGTGGGGGAGATCGTGGGGTCTGAGAAGCCAGACGAAGTGATCGTCCTGGGAGGCCATCTCGATAGCTGGGACCTCGGCCGAGGTGCTCATGACGATGGCGCTGGGGTGGTCCAGGCAATCGAAGCTCTTCGCTTATTGAAATCGCTGGGGCTTAAACCCAAGCGGACCATCCGAGCGATCGCGTTCATGAATGAGGAGAACGGCTCTCGGGGAGCGAAAGCGTACGCTGAATTCGTGAAGAATGGCAAGCAGAAGGCATATGCGGCGGTCGAATCGGATTCCGGCGGGTTCATGCCTCGGGCGTTCGGGGTTCCAAAGGAAAAGTTAGATGCTCTGCGTAAGTGGGAGGACCGCCTCCAGGTCTTTGGCATCGAACACTTCAGAGCGGGAGGGGGAGGCGCCGATATCGAACCTCTCGCTCCGCTGGGGGCCGCGCTTTTTGGGCTCGAGCCGGAGAACCAGCGGTACTTCGACTATCACCACTCCCGGAAAGACACGCTCGACAAGGTCAACCCGCGCGAGCTGGAGTTCGGGGCGATGGCGATGGGGATGCTTGCCTGGCTCATTTCCGAAGAAGGACTGCCGAACTGATTTAGCGGCTCAGGAGCTCAGCTAGCTCGATCAACCGTGGCTCTATCGGATCTCCCTCTTCGACACTCCAACAAAGCGACATGACCACGCCGCAGAATCCCCACGAGCGAAGCCGAATGGGGTCCATCCCCGTTACCCTGGCAATCGTCGAAAGCCGGCTATTCGCCAAGTCGCATAGTTGCTGCGCGGTGGCAGTTGGCGGGTTATGTAGCAGCGCATAGCAATCCAAGGCTGGATCGCCGGCAACGCCCTTTGGATCGATGGCGCACCATTTATTGCCATTGGCGAGCACATTGGCGTGGTGGAGGTCTCCGTGGAGCAACACGGTCGCAACCCTTGAAGATTCCAGTTCTTGCCAAAGCTCGTCGGCGCGTTCGGCGAGGTGATTTGGAAGGGGCTCCACTCGTCGAAAAATCTTGGACCACCTCGAGGCGGACGAAGTATTCTTGGGAGCGCGACAATGAAGCTTTCTCATGAGGCTCGCGATGATTTCGGTCTGCTCTTCGTCGATTTCGGGCGTCCACGTTTCGGCGAGCGAGCGGCCAGGCAGGATGCGCTCCAAAAGCAAGGCGCCGAGATTTTCGTCCCAGTCGAGCAGACGAACGGCACTTTCGCCTTGCCACGTCCGCAGCGCACGCATTTCATCCCGCAGCTCGGTTCCCGGCTCGCCAACCTTCACTACGACTGTTTGGCCATCAGTAAGAAGGGCAGAAGCCACAAAGTTGTAGCTTAGAACAGGAAAAGGTTCGAGGGTTAGGAGGTTCCAACGACGAATCGCCGCCTTCAACGTAGCCTCACTGATCGAAGCCCGACAGGTTGGCCAGCTACTTGATTTCAAAATATGGTGGAGGCGGGGAGAATTGAACTCCCTTCCAAAACCGTCGGCCTCAAAATTACCACGAGCGTCTCCCCGCTTATTTTCTCGGAGGCGCCCTGGCGCAGGGCCAGCCTAGACGCGCTCCCAGCTCGATTTATTTAGCCAAGCTTGCTACGAGCAGAAGCTCACTCGGCGATCCTGATTTGGTTACACCCGGTACTGACCCTACAGGCTCGGGCCAGGCGGACGCGCGGGCTAATTAAGCCGCGTAAGCGTAATTGTTATTCGCAACTACATGTTTGCCGCTTTTAACGAGGCCAGCGGCGCCTCGGCTCGCAATTCTGAGTCGAACCGGCCCTGTCGAACCCGTTCGCCCCCATACGCACAGTATAGAACGTCGGCATAGGATGCCTGGTTCCAAAGGCCTGGAAGAACTACACGAGCAAATGGTCCATACCCACGACGAGGCCCTTCGAATTCCATACTTCGCGCACGCAGAGCTTGACCCCCTCCATGAACGAGCTCCGGTCCATCGAGTCATGTCTCAAGGTGAGCGTTTCGCCTTGTCCTCCAAATAGGATCATCTGGTGGGCGACCAGACCTTTCAAGCGTACCGAGTGGATGGGAACGCCTTGCACCGTCCCACCTCGCACCCCTTCCACCTTGATCAAATCTCGCGTACGCCGCAAAGGCTCATGAGCGCGAGCGGAGCCGATGAGTTCGGCAGTTCGGCGGGCGGTGCTCGAGGGGGCATCCGCTTTACCTTCGTGATGCATTTCCACGATCTCCGCGTCGGGAAGCCAGCGCGCCGCCATCTGAGCGAATTTCATCATGAGGACAGCTCCCACCGCGAAGTTGGGAACGACCATAGCGGGCGTGCCGTGCTCTTTACAAGCCGCCTCGATTTCCGAAAGGTCGCTCGACGACAGGCCGCTTGTTCCGATAACCGGAGCCACCTGACGCTTGATCGCCGTGAGGGCATGATCGGCGGCGGCCGAAGGATGCGTAAAATCGATCAAGACGTGACAGGGATTGCGATCGAGAGCGGCTCCTAGCTTTGGCTCGATTTCAACGGTCGCCCCTTCACATCCTGAAATCGCAGTGAGGTTCTCGCCCACGCGCTCTCGGTCGATCGCCAGCATAATGCGATAGTGGGGAGCTTGGGAAAGGGCGCGACATACTTCCGCCCCCATCCTTCCCGCCGCTCCCGCGATGCATACCTGGATCGGATTGTGCTCGTCGCCCGCCGTATATCTCATGCTCTAACCTCCTTCTCGCTGCATTCGGACCGAAGCGGTTTCGATCAGGATCGGATCGCCTTTGGCGTCGAGCAATACCGTTCCCTCGCTCGTACGTATTTCGTGGACGGTTTGAGCGATCTTGCCAAATCGGATGTTCTTGGTTCCTAAATAGGTCGTTTCAGACAGCACCCACCGTTCGGAAGTGGGGTCGAAGCGGTAATAGATCACTTTCTCGCTTATTTTCGGCTTATCTCGAATGAACCAAAACTCGCTCGGATTTGAACGCGGGGCGCCTTTGGCTAATTTGACCACCCGATTCGTGGCCTTACCGTCTTCGTTGATAGCGACCTCCGCACCCTCAGACGTAAAGATGACGAGCTTGGAGCTCAACCTCTTACCGGTTGATGCAAACACCTCCTGGATCTTTCGAACAGGATTGCCCTCTTGATCATAAACGCTCTCCTGCCGGACTTTGAAGGTTTGGCTTTCTTTGGAAGTCAGCTGCATCGTTACGGAGATTTGCTTGGAGCCGGTCGACAAAATCTTCTGACTCAGCATGCTCTCGCCGATGCGCTTGTCTCCTTGGTAGACCAACATCTTGGTTTCCGTTCCACCGAACATTCCGAGCAGGGGTAGTATCGCAAGCTTGATCCAATTCATCTTCAAAGGCCTTCTATCAATAATTCAGCGGCGAATACGCCGGCGTCGTAGGCAAACTCGATACGGGCACCCATCACGCCGTCTCCTGCCAGGAGCACTCGATTGCCTGTTCTATTGACGGTCATAAACAAAGCCGTAGTCTCCGGTTGCGAGTAGCGCCACCTTTTTACCTGAGCTTCTTGCGGTTCGCAAAAAGCCTTTCCGTACAGGCGCGTGATATATCCGACGGTTTCGCTCACGATCACTTCGTCCGCCGCGCCAAACATGGACGTGCTGTATTGTGGACTCATTTGGGCAACCATCGCTGTATGTCCCTCCGGGGCACGTTCGGGAGATTTAAGGGTTTCGATGCTGAGCCAGGTCAGGGGATGGCGCTGCTCGGGATCGATGATCGCATGGTACCGATCGTCGGCAAATGGCTCGCTGTACCCGAGCAAGATACTGATGCAAGATCGGTAGCGACTATTGCCGAGCGGTCGTGATTCTCCAATCGAGGAAAGTAGGGCTTCGGATTCGGGTATCGGTGGGGTCAAGATCAGAGCGTCGAAAGATTCCCCGAAAATCTCGAACTTATTCTCTGATTTACGCCCGATTCCACCCACTTCGTGTTCTAAGCGGACATCCAGGTCTGACGCGAGCATCTTTGGGAATTGGGTATTTCCAGATTTGTAGGTATAGCGAGGAATCCGATTTCGGAAGGAGTCGCCGGGACTTACGCGGCCGAACGCATGCACATAAATGGGCCTTTCTATTTTGACCAGGTCCTCGATATTCAGCTCCGAAAGCATGACCGGCTCCATCTTTCGTCCTCGAGGAGCAATGCTGGTGGCTCCCGTATCAAAGGTGTATGAGCCGATTCTTCGCGTGGCTACACGGCCTCCTACGCCGTTTGATTTCTCAAAAACGATGCATTGAATATCGTGCTTCTTGAGCGTTCGGGCAGCCGCCAAACCGGCGATTCCAGCCCCGATGACGCCGACTTTCACCTGCCCACCGATATGCCTTGTTCGACCCGCATTGCACAGTCTCGTCCGCTGCGCACCGATCCTTCGATGTCGGTTAGCTCGCTAAAATCTTTGCAAACGAACACGTTGCCTTCTGAAGAACGTTCATGGCTCGGGGATTTAGAGCCCGCGTATCTCAGGGCCGTGTAGGACCGGAGAAATTTCCAGTTCAAGCTTTGGCGTCCGGCAAACCAATCAGCAAGCTCATATTGAACCTCCCGCGCGAGCCTTTCCCCTGTCATCGAATCCTCTCCAAGGACGAGCACAGCTACCAAATGCTTACCCGACGGGGAACAGGACGATGAGACATTGCTGACTGGAACGATGCTGCTCACTAGCCCTGCTCCGTCCCCGTTCAGCACGACCAGGCCCCCATAAATGGGCTTCGTTTCGCATTGGAAGTAGAGGCAGGTCGAACTTCTTGCGGCGGTCGGAGCTGGTGACCCCAAGAGCCGAGCGGCTTCGCGGGCATCGGTGGCGATGGCTACCGCTTCCGCTTCAAGGGTTTCACCATTTCCAAGCTTGACGGAAGGATTACGTCCGTCTTGGCCACCGATTTCCATGACTTTCGAGCCGCATCTAATGCGATCGGCAGGTACATCGGCGGCGATCTGTTTGGGCAATTGCTCGATCCCGTGAGAGGGAATAGCCGCTTCGCCCTCGTTAAGCATTTTCCAGACAAAGGCAAGCTTTCGGCAAGAAGCACTTAGAGCTCGATCCCAAAAGAGGTTGCCGAAGAAAGGCCGTGCGAACTTTTCCAAGAAATCGTCCGAAAATCCATATCGACGGAGATAAGCTTCGGCATCGCATTCGGGCATCTCGCTAATATCCTTCAGCGAGCGGTCTCTAAGCTCGCTCGACCAAGAGGCCGCTTTTAGCTTGTCACTCCATGAGAAAAACCTAGAAAAGGCCATCTCGATGAAATCGTCGCGCACGACTCGGCGGAGCTTATTCTGGTAGCGCACGAGAACTCCGGCATCGAATGATCGCAGGTCGAGAGCGTCCAGGTCGATGTCCTTGGCGGTTTCTGAGAATGCCGTGTAGAGCACGGACAGCTCCCGGTCGAATCTAAAACCGTCTTGAGAATCGGTTTTATGTCGCCCCCCTAGGCGTTCGTCGGCTTCGAGGATTAGAACGGAATGCCCGTTACGATGCAGCGTGCGTGCGCAAATGAGCCCGGAGATGCCCCCTCCCACAACGATGATCGGCTTAGACATACCGGCATGTTTTACCCGCCGGGCTCAGAACCGTCCACCGCCGTATAAGCTAAGCAAATAACTTCGATAGAGTTTCGGTGATCGAGCTCTAAAGATGTTTGGTTTTACCTAGGCCGATTGACGCGCTTAAGAAGGCAATTTGAGCGCCCGCGACGATGGCCAAAAACTTAGGGTCTAGCCACAGCAACGAACCGTTTCCAGGTGCCTCAAGATTCGTGTATCCGGTTGCATCGCTGCCCTCTAGGCGCTTGAAACAATAAGTGAGAAAACAAAACAGGAGAGGTTGAGTTATGTTTAATGGAAATTGAAGTTTCGAGCGTCCGAAGGCATCGGGAAAGGCGAAAGCGAGGAGCAGCAGCGCGAGCGCTGCCTTGGCTGGTTGTAATAGGGTTGCCGCGATGGCGCGCGAACTGTCGACTCCGTCTCGCCACAAGACGATGTAGCCGATCGCCGCCGCGATCACGAACAATAGGGTCGCGAATTGAACCGCATTGGAGAATGATTTTGTACGTCGGGCGAAGACCTTGGACCCGAGTCCGAAGATTCGGTTGGCCATCAGGTGGGGATGTCTTCTTGCCTTACGCCGGAAGCAGCCTTATTTTCTTCCTGGATCTGATCGTAGATTTCTTTGCGATGGACGGCAACCGTTTTTGGTGCCTTAATACCTAGCCTAACTTGCTCACCGCGAACTTCGAGGACGACAACTTCAACGTCGTCTCCGATGACAATGCTTTGATTGATTTTTCGCGTGAGTACCAGCATAGGCGCGCCCTCCTTGGCTTCCGAAGTGCTCCCGACCTTCCACTATTTTGTCATGCGGCGACTCGAATCGGCTCTGAGAGAGTTTCCGCTCCGAAAATCGGATGCCGAACCCCGTAGCCTTCTTCTTCGATGACCAACTGTTTCGCTATTCTTAATTCCGCATTGATCACGATCGGACCGGCAAGATTGATCGTCATCGCATCCGGCCTGCCGCTCGGAATGGTTACGATAGTATAGACGAGTCGAGGCGTTTGATCGTCGAGCTTTAGGGCGTTCGCCCAGTCTGACGCAAGCGCAGGGGCGAAACCGGAGATAAACGTGGACGGATCGGTTATCAGGAAGGCGAGCTCAGGTGCGTCGAGGCTCTGAAGCCATCGAAATGGGCTTCCCGCCTTGTGTTCCAAGATCAAGTAACAGTGGCAATCGGGAAAGCCCAGAAGTCCATCTTCAAACGTTACGACGTCGTCGTTCGAATAATCGATAGCTCCAAAGCGGCTCGAACTAAAAGTCATGCTTTATCCTTTAATAAAATCCATCAAACTCAAGCTAAACCCCTGCGCGGCGGTTTGAAGCGCAGCCGAATATGCGGTTTCCGAGAGCTTGTAATCCAAAATCGCCTTAGACATGTCCACGTCTTGAATGTCGGAGATCTGAGCGGCGAAGTCGTCCCGGCGTCGCACATTCTGAGTGTGCAAATCTTCAACATGCTGAAACTTGGTGCCTATCGTTCCTCTTTCAAGAGAAACATCGTTCAAGCGATCTTGCATGTTCTTAATATCGATTCCGCTCAATCCCGAAACGTTTCCCCCGGCCAAATCGTTCTTTAGGGTCTCCAAATTGGCGTAGATCGAAGTGAACAGGGGGCCGCCTTGACTGTTGACGGCAAGGGCTTCCGCGGCCGCCGTCTCGACGGTAACCGAGTTGGCATCGCCGGAATAAACCAAAGTCGTCCCGGTCACCTGAAAAGGCGCAGCAGCATCTTTTTGGCCCCCGAAGATGTATTGGCCATTGGCTCCCTGCGAATTGGCGATGCTGACGAGCCTTTGCTGGATTTCCGTGATAGTTTGGGCCATTGCTTGGCGAGCGATTTGATCGGTCGGGGAATTTGCCGCTTGAACTGTGGTTTCGTAAGCCTTCTTGAGGAGATCGTTGGTATCGCTCAGAGCGCTTTCGCTGAATCCAAGCCAATCCTTCGCCGTGGTCAGATTCTTGTCGTATTGTTCGATGGCGTGCTTCAAGCTGGAGCTTCGAAGAACGACCGATGATCCGAATGGGTCATCGCTGACGGTTTCGATCCGTTTGCCGGACGAAACATGGCGCTGGGCGTCCAAATACCGTTCTTGGGCGCTTGTTATTCCCCGTTTATAGCTTTCGAATTGATAGGCTGTACTGACTCGCATGACAAGGCCCGCTGACTACCGCTTCAGCATCCCTAGTAAATCATCGGTAACTTGATCGAAAACCGTGAGGACTTTGGCCGCCGCTTGGTAGCTTCTCTGGAATCTGAGCATGTTCGACATTTCATCGTCGATGGAAACTCCGCTGACGCTCTGCCGCTGGGCATCGATCTGCTGGATAATCGCCTCTTGGGTCGATTGCTGGCCGGCGAAGTAATTGGCGTCTTGGCCAATCTGGGTAACGATATCGCGGTAATAGTCTCCCAAAGTCTTGTTGCCAAGGGCCGCGATCGATTGATTTCTCAGGTTCGATAAGCTAAGAGCGAGGCCGCCATCGCCAGGCAGGCCGGTCGTGCTCGACGAGATATTCTTGATGTCGGCCTTGATGACTGGATCGAGATCGAAGTCGATGGCGCCGCTCGGCGGATTGCCCACCGCCACGTCATTGAAGAAATTCAAGCCGGTGGTGGCATTTTGGTTGATTCCGGTGCGGTGAATAGGATTTATCTGGGCGCGAAGGTTGTTGGCCAGTGTATCGAGATCAGTTTGTTGAGCGGTATTGGCTACGATCGATCCGAAGAGCCCGGCGAGCTTGCCCGAGCGGACGCTGTAAGTGTTGGTCCCATCGGTCAAGGTCTGGGTAACGGGATCGTAGGTCGAAGGATACGTCCGGGCGCCTCCTCCATCCACGAGGGTGAATTGGCTGGCGTAGACACTCACCGTGCCATCTCGAAAATGCTCGGTGTGAATATTCACAAGTCCCCCCATCTCTTCGAGCAATGTGTCGCGCTGATCCTGCAGGTCGCTTGGAGTTCCACCGGCCGCGACATCGGCACGAATTTGCGAATTGAGGGTGGCGATGGAGCCGCTGATCTGGTTGATCCGGACGATCGTTTCCTTGACTTCCGCGTCCAATTGCCCGCCGTAAGCTTGAAATGACTTGAAGCCTGATTGAATTCGCGAAGTCAGAGTTTGAGCGGACGCTCGAAGCTCGATGCGGGCGGCGGCATCGTTCGGATTCGATGCTAATGCGGACCAGCCATCGAAGAATTTGTCCAAAGCGGCTCCGATGGCATTGTCGCTCGGCTCATTGTAGACCCCTTCGATTTGTTTC
Source organism: Fimbriimonadales bacterium (assembly GCA_038225245.1). Lineage (GTDB taxonomy): Bacteria > Armatimonadota > Fimbriimonadia > Fimbriimonadales > Fimbriimonadaceae > JBBREX01. Next base: position 16,319 of record JBBREX010000006.1, read on the forward strand.
AGGTTGCCGGCCAAAGTCGAAAAGCGCTGCATTTCCGATTGGCCGCCCTGCATCCGCGCCTCTAAGAACATGTCGCGGATTCGGTTGATCGAAGCCACGTCCACGCCAGTGCCTAGGATCTGCCGGCCGTTTTCATAGAACGCGATGGGATCGCTCGCCACGAAGTCCACGGTTTGGCGTGAATATCCCTTCGTGTTGACGTTGGCGATATTGTGTCCGGTCACATCGAGGGCGCGCTGAAAGCTGCGGAGTGCGCGCCCGGCGAGATCGATACCGTGGAAAGGTCCTGGCATAAGAGTTCTGTGACCCGCTTAGGCGACCTGGTCGAGCACCACGGCCGCCCGCGAAGACGCTCCGAACGCCCCCTGTTTGTCCGAGGACGCCTTCGCAATTAAAGCGAGGGTGCCACCCACGTAGGTTAGCTCGTTATCCACCAGCTTCTGATTCTTCTCCATGACGTTCTGCACGTTTCGAGCCACCACGGTTACGCGATTGGCGATCGATTGAACCTGCATCGACTCGTCCTTGGCCAAAGCTCCAACTAAGCTGCGAAGATTCGACTCAGTTCCAAGCTCCTCGGAAACGCGGCGGGCAGAGGCGGAGGCTTGCGAGTCGATCACTCGCATGCGTTCGATCAGGGCGTCCAGCTCCGGCTGGATGCGCTCCACGCGAGCAACGTCGCGCAAGGTCAATGCGGCGGTCTGCTCATGCAAGGAGCGCAACAGACGCTCGGAAGTGCCCAGCCAGTCCCACCATAGTGTTTGCAATTCTCGGGTTATCGGTTGCATGGGCTAACTCTTGATCTCCACGCGTGGGGCTTCCGCTGCTGTTTGCTTGGCAAGCGCATCGGCGAGCTTCGAGTACAGGAGATTGGCAATTCCAAGTGAGCCTGATTTGCCGACGCTCTCACTGATCGCTTGGTCGAACATGTCGTTTACGAGGCCCGCCATGGGGCTGCTCGAATCGCTCAAGCCCATGTGCATCTTGCCGATCAAGTCCTTCACCATCAGTCCCTCGAACTGCTGCGAAGCTTCCTTCAGCTTAGCCAATTTGGCGGATACTTGAGGGGTCACGTGAGCGATTGGCCGCTCTTCGTGAAACGGCAAGGGGTCATGGTTGGCGGTTGGCGGTTGGCGGTTGGCGATTGGGCGATTGCCGGCTGGCTGTTGGGCTATCGGCCGCTTGGCGAGCAAGCTAGGTATGTTGATGGGCTGTGTGTGGGCCAATTCCTCTCCCTGACGGGTCCGAGGCTTGGCGGCAGCCGGAATGAGCGAGCTACGAGTCGCCTCCGGCGTTCTACTAACGACCGAGATATTCATTTATTGCACCTTGATCCTTGCTTTGAGTGAGCCCTGCTCTTTCAAGGCTTGCAAGATCGCGATGATGTCTCGCGGGCTGATGCGCAGCGCCTGAAAGATTCGGGCTAGGTCCTTCACCGTCGCGGTGGGGGGAATCAAAGCCACCTGCGCCTTCTCTTCCTTCACCTCGACCGTGCTTTGGTCAACCCGCTGAGTCGTCCCGTTTGAAAGCGGGTTCGGTTGGCTGACCGACGTCTCGACCTGAATCGCAACTTGGAGGCTCCCATGAGCAACCACCGCAGGACCCAGCTTCACATTGCCACCCATGACGATCGTGCCGGTGCGTTCATTCACCACCACCACCGCCGGGATATCGGCAAAAACCGTTGTCAATTCGATCTCGCTCATGGCCCGAACCGCCGAAACTTGCTCGGGGAGGCTGAGTTCGATCGTTCCCCCATCCACGGCGCGCGCCCCGTATTGGGGAAACGCCTCGGAAAGCTTGTTCGCCACGCGCTGCGCGGTCGTCATGTCCGCATCGTCGAGCTCGAGGTACATCTTGCCACCCGGAAACACGGTCTGGGTCGCAATCGCGTTCTCCACGATGCCCCCACCTGGAATTCGACCCACCGTCAAATGGTTCTTTTGCACCGAGCTTCCGCCACTGTTGGCGTTGAAGCCGCCGATGCTCAGGGCGCCCTGAGCCACGACATAGGCACGCTCCGAATCGGCGGCCCCATAGAGCGGCACCTGGAGCAGAAACCCTCCTTGCAAGCTCTTCGCGTCGCCGATAGATTGAACCGTTACATCCACTTCATTCCCCGGGGAAGCAAAGGGGGGCAAAGTCGAAGTCACAGTCACCGTCGCCACGTTCTTGGGACTGAACTGGGAGACATCGAACTGGGTGCCGTATTTGCGCATGGCATTGGCGATCAGGGTCGCGGTAAAGGGCGTTTTCTTGCTATCGCCAGTTCCCTCGAGGCCGATCACGACGCCGATGCCCTGAAGCTGGTTGCTGCGAACGCCTCGAAATCGGGCGATATCCTTGATTCGAACCTCGACGCCCTGCGACTCGGCACGGATTGCTGCCACCACGCCTGTGTCTTGGCGAGGCTTAGGCTTGACGGGCTGACGCTTCGGGTCGGCACCCTTCTGGGCAAGGGCTGCCGACGCCAGCAAAGCTAGCAGGAAAATCGCTTCGGCGTTTCGCTTTAGCTTGAAAATCGGGCCAGCATGTCGGCAAGACACCGACCTTTTGTTTACTTGGTTCTGCAACTTCATCACTTCCTAAAAAAGCCAATCCAGAATGCGGGTGATAATGCCCCGGCGCTGGCGGTCGGAGATGAGGCCTTTACCATCCATCCGGATTTCCGCCTCAGCGATATTTTCGCTGCGTACCGTGTTGTCGGCGCGGATGTCGTCGGGCCGCACAATCCCGCTGAGCTTGTAAATCTGGGTCTCCTTATTGGTAGCGAGGCTCCTCGTGCCCTCGATAACGAGGTTGCCGTTGGGCATGACCTTGCGAACGATGGCGCTCATCCGGGCGGTCATCGTTCCAGTTCGGGAAGTCGAGCCGTCACCGCTCACGCTGCTGTCGGCGTTCGTGGTGTAGGGCTGAAAAATGCCATTGAGGAAGTTCGCGAAAAAGTTGAATCCAACCTTGTTCGAGTCTTTCTTATTGGCGGTTGTGGTGGCGGCGATTTTGGACGCCGAGGATTCGCTGATGATGATGGTGACCACATCTCCCACGCCTCGGGCGGTGCGATCGCGATATCTGTTGGGGGCGGTGTCGGACCAAAGGGAACCGGGGTTATCTTGGGCGAAGACGCCGCCGCAGAGGGCTACGAGGCCGAAAATAAGGATGGCTTTCACAATTGCACCTCCACGATGCCGGCAGCCGTCGGCACGCCGCTGAGGATCGCTCCATCCGCGGTCTCGACTTCCACGGTTTCCCCTAGCGCATCGGTGCGCTTGACCCGGGCGGTGGTTTCGACGGTGGCGCCGTTGAGCTTGATTCGCACCTTGACCATCGCTCCCACACGAACGGAAATGGGGCTGTGGGCGCGAGTGAGGCGGACGGTTTTCGAATTGACTCTCTGACCGTCGACGAAGGCGGCGACGACCACCGAAACGCCGGTTCCGCTGGTGCTGACGTTCTCGGCAACCAGCTCCAGAGCGCCGAGGGGAAGCAGCAAATCCTTGCCAGGCAGGATTCCTGCCAACTTCTGGGCGATGCCGAGCTGGTCTTTCGCGGCCTCGATGGCCTTGGCGAGAATGGCTTCACGCTCGACGACCTGGCCCTTGCGTGCGATTCTGGCTCCTGCCGGGACGGTCACGATGAAGTTCTCCGGGGCAAAGCCTTGGGAGCGCAGTTTGGCGATAATCCTCGCTCGATCGATAGCCAGGGGCGCGGCGAGGGCGGGCGCTTCACCAAGCTCGACGCCTCGAAGGCGCTGAGCGACGTCGCCTGGGGCGCGAATGTCGGCGATGTCCCCGAGTGTGTAGCTGGCATTGGAAATCTCAGAAAGGGCATGGAAATCGATGTGAGTACCGGCGCGCTTGCTGAAATCTTGCGTGGTTTCCGCGACTACGGCGACGGTCTTGAGCGCGGGGGCGGCGGCCATCTTGGCGGTGGTGCGTACTTGGCCGTCAGTTCCTTCGCTACGGATGATTCCGGCCTCGCCCTCACCGGGGTTGGCCAGCTTGGGCCGGTCAGGGGATACCGAATAACCGGTTGAATCTGCGCTCGGGGTGCAAGCGAAGAGAGCGAGAACGATGCGTCCCACGTTGCAGCTCTTGCCATGCGCCGATATGGCGACGTTGCCTTTGAGATCGACGCTTATCGTCTCTGGCTCTCCGGAAACCATCACAGTCGGGATAAGGGGATTCTTCCGCTGGTCGCACAGACGGTTTTCATAAACTGCGAGCTTCGCCGACTTAGCGTACACGACGCGTCCTTCGCGAAGAAGTCGGAGAAAGCCTTCGCCATCGACTCGAACCGCGAGCGCGTGTTGGCGGTTGGCGGTTGGCGGTTGGCAGTTGGTGATTTGGGCCGGCCAAGAGGCACCCAGAACAACAAGAAAGAACAGTTTCATGGTTTATCTCTTCAGGCTGTTGAGCACGCCAAGCATGTCGTCGGCAGTTTGTATTGCCTTAGAATTAATTTCGTAAGCCCGCTGAGCGAGGATCATGCGAACCATCTCCTCGACGATTTGCACGTTCGAGCCCTCGAGAAACCCCGATTGGATTTCCCCCGCATGGTCGGTGCCTGGGGCGAGAACCTGGGCCTGGCCGCTTCCTCCACTGGCCGCGTAAAGGTTATTTCCGATGCGGCTCAGACCGGCCGGATTTCCAAATACGGCAAGCTGGACGTTGCCTAATTCTTGGGCGTCGTTTCCGCCCGGCAAGACCGCTGTCACCACGCCGGATGAGGAGATCGCCAACTGTTGGTATCCCTGAGGCAGCGTGATCTGGGGGACAAGCGGATAGCCGTCGGTCGTCACTACGAGGCCGGTGGAGTCGGTTCGGAAGGAGCCGTCACGGGTATAGACCGTATCGCCGCCTTTTGTAACCTGGAAAAACCCCTCGCCGTTTATGACCATGTTAAGAGGATTCCCGGTTTGCTGCGCGGGGCCGGGTCCAAAGCTTGTCGCGTTTCCGGCGTATTTCACCCCGAGCCCTATTTGCTGAGCTTCAGGCTGGGATACCCCGTTTCCAAGGCTTGCCCCGGCCGCCTTGAAGCCCTGGTACATGAGGTCTTCGAACTCGGCTCGCTGCTGCTTGAACCCGGTGGTATTGACATTAGCCAGATTGTTGGCTATGACGTCCAGATTGAACTGCTGGGCGATCATGCCGCTTCCGGCGGTACTAAGCGATCGTATCATTTCGGCGATTTCTCCTCACGTGGTTCGACTCTCGCCTCAGCTGTTGCCCGTTGCGATTCGCGCTCTGGGCGTTGCCTCCGACGCGACGCGTCGGTCCGGCATTGGTTATCGGCTGAGGACAGTTTGAATAAGCTTCTCCGAAAGCTCGTCCTGCTGGACAAGGGTTTTCTGGGCCATTTCGAATGAGCGGTTGATGGTGATCATCTCGAGCATTGACTGAACGGGGTTGACATTGGAACCTTCGATCGACTGCGGTCTAAGATCGGCGAGATCGACTTGTTTCGCGTTGTCGGATAAGAAAGCGCCGTTCGCCGACTTACGGAACACGCCATCGAAAACGCCCAATCGAGCGGTCTCTGCGTCGTCAACCTGAATTGCGCCATCGGGTTGAACCGAGATGTTGCCGTCCGGCAAGGTAATTTCCGAGTCGCGTTCGTCCAAGACCGGGTAACCCTGCTTGCTTACCAAGCGGCGGTCGGCGTCGAGGGAGAATTCGCCGTCTCGGGTGAAGCGGATGCCGTCCGGCGTTTTCAATGCGAACATCGCCGTCGGCATGCCTATGGCGACATCCAAAGGATTGCCGGTGTGGCTTATCGAGCCGGCTTCAAAATTCGTGTACTGAAGCTTTTGAACGGGACCCGATCCGACCGAGGCGGTTCCTCCACCATCGAGCTGAAGTTCCCGTTCGAACGAATCATCGAACGCTACGCCCTCCCTCCGGTAGCCGGCGGTATTGGCGTTCGCTAGATTCTCAGTGGCCACGTCGAGCCAGCGCTGGCCTGCCAGCATTGCCGAAGCGGCCGATACAATTCCTTGGTCCATCCCAGCATTTGTATTGGCAATTCTTCCTCTGGCGAAGAGATACAAATGCTGGCAATCGACTTCAGGTTCTTGCTCCTAGAGTCCGTCAAAGAGGCGAAGATACGCATCATACCGTTCGGGAGAAATGAGGCCCTTCTCTACCGCGGACTTTATTCCGCACTTAGGCTCATGGGTATGGCTGCAATCATTATATTTGCAGCTACCTTCATGGGGCCTAAAATCGCTGAAATAGAGGTGAAGATCACGCCGATCCATATCCCAAAGCCCGAAGCTGCGGACGCCTGGAGTGTCGATAATACGGATGCCCTCACCAACCCGGTGCAACGTCGATGCGGTCGTAGTATGGGTGCCTCGCCCATAACCCTCGCTGACGCTACCGGTGGCAATGCTTAACTCTGGGAACAAGCTGTTGATGAGCGAGGATTTGCCCACGCCGCTGTGGCCCACAAAAACGCACAGTTTGCCGGCCAAATGCGCCTTAAGATCTTCGATGCCTTCATGGCTAGTGGTGGAAGCGCACACTACGGGTATCCCCAACTCGATGTAGGGACTCAGCTGAGATAGTTCCGCATCGCGCTCCCAGCCCTCTGGCAATAGATCGAGCTTGTTGACGCAGATCAAGGGTTTGGCGCCTCCATACTCGATCGCCACCAAATAGCGATCCAAAATGCGAGGATGGAGGGGAGGGGCGACCACCGAGACGACGACTACCACCACATCTATATTTGCCGCGACCACTCGTTCGATATGGGCATTGTCCGGATCAGGCCGGGAAAGCTTTGTTTTTCTCGGTTCGACCTTTTCAACCCATGGAGGATCGTCGCCGGTAATCCAAACTTGATCACCAACCGCAACATCGGTCTGTTGACGAGCGGCAAGATGGGAGGCGATTCGACAATCCACAACCATGCCGGTTGGGAGCTCGACCCGGCATCGCATCGATCCGAGCCAGACGACCGTTCCGGCCTCGATTACGGGGCGCTGAGTTTCGCAAACCTCAACAGATTCGTCTTTCAATATAAGTTCCAAAACCAGTTCCTCGAGCGATCCTCCCCTGCTCGATGGCCCTAATTTGAGAGGTAGTGATTCAAGATCTAAATTTGTCTCGATGTTTCGTCGTTGCGAGGGTTGCCGTTCGCGTCTTAGGGCACTTGCTCGCTTGTAAAGTTTTGTACGTTCGCCGGCGTTTAATTCGGCCAGCCGAGCCTTAAGTTCGAGGGTGTCTTTATAATTCATTTCGATTTTGAGCTGCGGTCGATGCAGGAAGCATCCTGCGTTCGGTGAAGGGCCGCGACCCAAAGTCGAAAAGCTAATCCGTGAAGTTCTCCTCGTGGGAATCAGCTATCGATGCGGGAGGCAGCAGGTGATGAGAAAAGAACATGATCAGACATTATCGACTACCTCCGTAAGAAATTGCCTAAGGCACTTATAACTTACCACAAAATCTATGGCGATCCATCAACCGATGGTGCTAGTGCGAACGATAAGTACCGAACAAGGGGCGCCGGTTGCCACTTCGTAGCTCACGCTTCCGAGCAAGAATCTCTCTAAGCGGGCATGTCGGGTCGCTCCCAAAATGATCATATCGGCCCCGATCTCGCGGGCTCGCTCCATGATGACCGCCGCGGGCCGGCCAACTTGGCAATGGGTATTGATCGTTTCGCTTAGACCCGCTAATTGTTGGGCGGCCTTATCGGCCAAGGGCTGTGCCTCCGTTTGATCGCACTGCAGCTCTTCGATGGCAACCTGTGGCTCAAAACCGGGCGGCAAGATCATCAGCGGCGCCGCACAGACCGTTTCAATCTCGCTAAAGCACCCTTTACCCATCTTCACGACGAAATCGACGGCGGCTTGTGCGCCCGGACTATCGTCGACGGCCACGAGCGCCTTGAGTCCCGGTTTTCCATTCAGCTCGGCCATGCTCTCTGTCGCGTTGCGATGTTCATAGTGCCTGGCCAGCAACACGGAAGAGGGACAATAGGTGGCCATTTTGCGAGCAATGCTTCCGAGCAAAAAGCCCTCGAGTGCGTTTTCTCCTCGGCTCCCAATGACTGCGAGATCGGCGGAATTGTCCTTAACCGCTTTGATCAACTGATCGGCTGGATCACCTTCCAAGACCGCTCCATTCGCCTTGATTCCTTTTTGGGCAAGCCGCCCGATGGTCTGGGAAACCGTCACGTCGGCATGAGTCTTCAACCCTTCCCACAAGTCGGCGCATTCTTGGAGATACGCCCCCTCACCAATTGGTTCAAAGAGAGCTCCCATGACGGCGGGACGATGAAATACTGAGCAAACAAATACTTCGGATCCGGCAAGGCATCGAAGCGAGCAAAGCAGTGTCTCGGCAAGCAATGAGTGATCCGATCCATCGGTTCCGAGAACGATTTTCACTAACCTGCACCTCCAACCGACGGCAATATGGCCGCGCGAACTTCGCCGAACCCTACTCGATATCCTTCGCCTTGGCACCAGCCAGTCATGATAACCGTGTCCCTATCTTCAACAAACGCCCGGGTTTCTCCTGTCTCTTTAAGAAGAATTGGCCTCTCGCCTTTCCAAGCGAGTTCCAGCATCGAGCCGAAACTTGCCGGATTGCTACCACTGATCGTTCCACTGGCGTAGAGGTCGCCAATTTGAACGTTAGTGCCGTTGACCATTTGGTGAGCGAGTTGCTGGGCCATGCTCCAATACATCTCTTTGTAGTTGGTGCGGCAGATCGTCTGCGGCGAGGTCATGGCCGCGGTTTGGATAGCCACTTCGAGTTGGATGTCGTAATGGCTTCTTTGACTATCGCGTAGGTAGGGCAAAGGCTCTGGAGTCTGGGCCGGGCTGGTTGTACGCCAGGGATCGAGGGCATCCAGAGTTACGATCCAAGGACTGATACTGGTGGCAAAACTTTTCGCGAGGAAGGGGCCGAGCGGCTGATATTCCCATCGTTGAATGTCCCTTGCCGACCAATCGTTGACAAGAACTACACCCGCGATCATGTCCATCGCTTTTCCGATCGGCCGGGCTTCGCCGAGGTCGGTCGAATCAGCAAGAAAGAATCCCACCTCGAGCTCGAAATCCAGTTCTTTGGTAGGGCCAAAGCTAGGCTTCTCGGCTTGCGGAGATTTGGTCTGTCCGCACGGCCTGATGACTTCTTCGCCCGAAACGATCACACTCGAAGCTCGTCCGTTATAGCCGACGGGCAAGTGTTTCCAGTTGGGCAATAAAGGCTCTCCTTGCGGTCTGAACATCTTGCCCACATTCGTGGCATGATGCTCGCTCGAGTAAAAATCCACGAATGCGCCAATGGGAACGGGCACCAGCATTTCCACGTCGTCGACTCGGTGGAGCGCCGCATCCCTTAGGCTCGCATCGTCGCGTAGAGTCGAGTTGTCTTCTCTCAAAAGATCAGATGCTTGTTCTCGAACGCTGCGAATAGCAGCCCTTCCTCCTTCGAAAATGAATTCCCACTGATCGAAAAGCAAGTTTGAATCTAAGCTGATGAGCCCTTTTTCGAAGAGAATTTGAAGGTCCAACACGTGGTCTCCGATTCGGACGCAAGGACCCATTTTTCCTTCCCGGGGATTGAAGAAGGTCCCGAGAGGAAGATTTTGAATCGGAAAGTGGCAATCCGCGGGAACTTCGATCCAGCTTTTCACTAACGCAGGCTTCATACCATGGACTCTGCGTTGAGTAACCCGAGCTTGCAAAGGTCAGTTAGAGGCTCGTCGATCGAGCAGGATCCAAAGCTGCGAAACATCGTCCGAAGCTCCGTTATGGAATCCATGCTGCCCTCGATAGTTTTCCACTTCAGGCTGTTTTCTTCGAAGTGGAACGATGCGGGCGACTCGTCGGACAGGATTTCCGCAAGCTCACGGACAGAAAGATCATGTTCGTAAGCGAGAGTGCCCGCCGTCAATATATTCAGGAATCCATGTGAGGGGCTTTTGACGGACTCGTCAAAATGCCGCAGTGGGTGATGGAGTCCCGCCGTGAGCTTGAATGGTAGCTCGATTTGGATACACTCCTGAAGGAATTCCGCCAAATGCGCGGGATCTGGACACTCGCCGGCGGTATTTCCGCCCAAACGCGCCTTAACCCCAACTGATTCGGTGTCGGCGATTTCATGGATCGCTTCGGACATTTCATCCCCCCAATCCAATTCGACATAAGTGTTCCCTAATGACGAGTTTGCGAGAGAGGCGAGGCGCACCAATTCGATGTCCGCAGCATTTGCTTTCACCTCAAAAGCCTGAACTTTGGCTTTCTGCTCAAATTGCCGTCGGAAATCTTCGATCAGCTTGCGATCATCCGCATAACCAGCGAGGTCCCTACCAATAACCGTCAAGGGCCATGCTTCTTGCATCGGAGGCAGATGCGAGCCCAGCTCGGCCAGCCGACTCACAGGAACGGCAAAGCGATTGACGATCCACCGTTTGTTCGAACTAAGTATCGCCGCGTATTCGGCCACGGCTTCATCCATTGACAATAGGGCAGGCGGAAAGAGACCCGCGTAGTCGATGGCCTTCTCAAGCAGCTTCTCGAGGGAACCCGTCATATTGCGAGTTTAGCAGAGCGAGGAGGGCACGGTATGCTATCCGAACTCTCGATGAAGCGCAGCGTAGCGCGCATGACTTAAGGAAACACCTAATGCCTAAAATGCGCGTTCTTATTGCCGACGACGACCCTATCATTCGACTCGATCTTCGCCAGATGCTTGAAAACTTGGATTACGAAGTAGTCGGAGAGGCAGGAGATGGAGTGCAGGCTTATGAAGTCGCGGCTGAAACGAAGCCGGACGTTTGCGTTCTCGACGTAAAAATGCCCCTCCTCGATGGCATCGAATGCGCGAGTAAATTGATCGATGAAGGGATCGCTCCGGCGGTGCTTCTTACCGCCTATAGCGACCAGGAGCTTATCGATAGAGCAAAACAAGCGGGAGTCTTTGGTTATTTGGTGAAACCCTTCAAACCGAGCGACTTGCCCCCTGCGATCGAGGTGGCGAGGAGCCGTTACGAGCAGAACATGCAACTTAGCAAGGAGGTGGGGTCCCTGCAGGAAAAGTTGGAGACCCGTAAGCTGGTGGACCGGGCGAAGGGCATTATCATGGTTGATCTCAATGTGAATGAAGCGGAAGCTTACCGGCGCATCCAGCAGCAATCGATGAATCTTCGCAAATCGATGCGAGAAGTGGCCGAAGCGATCATCCTCGCCAAGAAAGTTTAGGCGTTTCCAGAGTGCCATACTGCATTCATGGCAGAGCGGCTGTGGGCGCCTTGGCGCTTTGCATATATCGAGAAAAAGGAAAACCCCGGATGCATATTTGTCGACCTGCCGAGCCAGGACAAGGATGCGGACAACCTCATTCTCTTTCGGGGAAATTCCGCATTCGTGATGATGAATCGCTTTCCCTATACGAACGGCCACTTGATGGTCGCGCCCTATCAACACACTTCGGTAATGGATGATCTCTCCAATGAGGAATTGCTGGAAATCAATCAGCTCGTTGCTCGCTCGATTAGATGGATTACGAAAGCCTACGCTCCCGACGGATTCAACATCGGAGTGAATCTGGGTTCGGCGGCGGGCGCCGGGATCCCCACCCATATTCACTGGCACATCGTTCCTCGATGGAGCGGCGACACTAACTTTATGACGACCGTCGGCGATGTCCGGGTCTTACCTCAAAGCCTCGACAAAAGCTACGAACAACTGGCCGAAGCGATCCTTGACGATAGATGATGGCTAATCTGAACCTCGAGGCGTTGCGGATCGAGGCGGCCACCTGCGTGGGTTGTCCGCTGCATGAACGCCGGCGCAACGTAGTCTTCGGCGAGGGGAATCCCTTGTCGCCTCTTGTGATCGTGGGAGAAGGGCCCGGCGATACCGAGGACGCCACAGGCCGACCTTTTGTGGGCAAAGCAGGCCAATTGCTCGATCGAGCCTTGTTGGATAACGGCTTAACGCGCGAGGATGTCTATATATGCAACACGGTCAAGTGCCGGGCCTGCGACTGGTCGGATGGGAAGCCCCGGAATCGCCCGCCCAGCGATGCGGAAACCAACGCTTGTCGCCGATGGCTCGTTCCTCAATTGGCGGCGATCGCGCCCCGAGTCATACTTTGTGTGGGTGCGCCGAGTGCCAAAAACCTCATCAAGCGCGATTTCAAAATCATGGCGGAGCGAGGTCGTTATTTTCCGTGCGAACTGGCCAAAGTCGCCATCGCAACCTTGCATCCGGCATTTATCCTTCGCAATCAGTCCCAGGCCAACGATGGAGGCTATAGCCTACTGGTGGCGGATATTGCCAAAGCCTGGCTGACCGCGCAACGGCTTCTCGCGCCGGTGGAAAGGGCGCCATCTGATCCGCTTGAGCCCCAGGCCTGCCTTTTTTGACCTTTGCTCTGCCTTGCCCTCACCGGGCTGCGGTAGAGACCTTCGCGGACTCAGAATGACCGTATGCAGGTGTCATCCTGAACGCAGTGAAGGATCTCTGCCGCAGTCGAACATTTCAACGGAGAGATTCTTCGCCGGCTCAGAATGACGATGCAGGACTCAGAATGACCGTATACGGGTCGGTTAAGGTCTCGGAGGCTTTATTCCCGGCTGAATCCGGCTCCGTTTCTTGCGAGCTTGCTTGAGCTCCCGGCGCTGCTCGGGGGTGAGCACAGCCAAAACGTCTTTGTGCATTTGCTTGCGAATTTGCTGAATCCTTGCGAAGTTGTCGCGGTCGGTGGGATTCTGGCCCTTCTTCAGGCTTTGAATTTGCTGATGGCCCTGAGTGAGGATAGATTTGATCTTCGCTACCTGGTCATCGGTCAATCTAATCTCTTGCTGAAGATGTTGAAGCATTGCGAAGTGCTCGTGCTTGGCCGGCTTGATGCCGATACCCCTCTTCTGAGCCAGTACCGGACCCGCCATCAGCGCTGTCAATAAGAGCGCGGCGAGCATAGAAGTGATCATTTTTTTCATGGTTGTTCCCTCGAAACGTGCTTGGAAGGACGAAATGGGACGCTGAATGTTCACTCGGTAGAATGGCCCTCATGACCCGAAACCAGGCCCTGGAGCTTCTTCGCGAGCACACAAAAAGCGAGTCTTTGCGAAAGCACTGCTTGGCGGTGGAAGCTTCCATGCGATTTTATGCGAAGAAGCGCGGTGCCGACGCCGAGCTATGGGGCGTCGTGGGGCTCCTCCATGATTTCGACTACGAAGCCCATCCTGATGAGCATCCCGCATGGGGAATGCGCCTGCTCGAGAGCATAAACGTCGATCCGGTAATCGTGCGGGCCATCGGCTCCCATAACGACGCGCTGGGAATATCTCGCGACACGCCCCTCGAGCGTCACCTTTACGCTTGCGACGAGATCAGCGGGTTCGTGATGGCAGTTGCTTACGTCCGACCGAGCAAGAGTATCGATGAAGTCGAAGTAAGGAGCGTGCTCAAGAAGCTGAAGACACCGGCTTTCGCGGCGGGCGTGCATCGGGACGAAGTCTATGCGGGGGCCGAGGGCATCGGAGAGACTCTGGAGGACCACGTGGCGAATATCATCGACGCGCTCCGCGTCGAGGCTGAACCTCTCGGTTTGGCGGGCTGAGGAAATTGCATGTCAGAACCTTTATCCCTCAACCCGTGACGGGTTGAGGGATAAACCATAGCCGAATTGAAGTCCGCGCTCAGGGACGCTATCCGCCTCCGATCGGTCCTTTCAGCGGCGGGGGCTTTTTGACTCTAGCTTTCGGAGGCTTGACATTCTCCTTGGGAATTTCTTCTTCGTCCGGATAAACATCGCCTTGGACGCCTTCTCCTTCCCAGGAGTCCTCGTCCTCCTTGGTGGAAACGAGGAACCAGGTGGCCACTAGATCATCTCCCAAGGATGTCCGGATGCGAGTGTCCTTCTTGCCTTCCGAGCTATCGACCCGCAGCGTTTCTTTTTCACCATCGTAGAGCGCGCGATGTCCCCACACCTGCCGCCAGCGTCCGGCGGGAAGCTCCTGCCTCGCTTGAGGGGAGCCGGTGATGATGGCGTGGCGGTTGCCCTTTCCGTACCAATACTCGATTCGCGAGGCGAGAACGGTCGTCGGATATTTCCGGCGGTTCTTGGTCGAGCGGACTTCCTCGTAGAGCTGTTTGTCGGCATCGCTCGAGGGAGGAGCGGGCCTTCCCTTCGCGATCTCCTCCGGCACGACTGGGCGAACCGGCTGAAGTTCGACCACCTCAAGCTTTTCTTGGCTTTCGGGCTTGATGAAAAGCTGAACGCCAGATTCGAGGACAGCCCTCTTCTCCTTCCGGTAGATGGTCACCTTGTCGCACATCAGATTGGAGCGAGCGCTGAAATAACGCACATGCCCCTTGCCGACTAAAACGTCGGTTTTGGAGTTCCGCTCCACCGAATCTGCCCTCACCACCACATCGCCGTCGGTGGCTTCTGCATTGGTGTATATATCGATGTCGCCGGGGGGATGCTTCATGTGATCCGACCTGATCTTCCAAGGTCGCTTCGATGGTTGGGAATCGCCTTCCACCTGAAGCTTTCCTTCCCAAGTGGTCGAGCCGAGCTCATAAGAAGCCGGATTGAGACGATAAATCAAATCGCTGGCGACCACCTGGCCGTCGAAAAAGCGGCCCTTTACCTCCCCTGGAATGCGAAGCTCATGGAGAAACTGGTTATAGGTGAAGCGACTCGTCTTGAGGTCTAAGTCGGTCGAGATGACCCTTGCCCCGATCTGCGCTTCGAGGAGCTTGGTGGCAAAACTGTACTGGGCAAGATCGGTACTGAACTGGAACGACTTCTTATTGTCGGCGAAATATTTCCCATCGGTGATCGCGAAACAATTAATCAGCTGGCGATCGCGGGTGACTTCGATCCGATCCACATGGGCGTCGCCGATCATCTTGGGCCCTTCATATTGCCGAAGCCTTACGTCGCGCAGAACGATCGCCACCCGAGTTCGACCCATATCCTCCGGACGTGCCCGATAGCTTGCGAACGGATCGATTCGGGCGAACTGGCGAAGATACGCGGCGCCGACAAGTGTTAGGGCCAATGCAGCGGCTGCCCAAAAACCCACCAAAATCCGGTATCTGGCGATATTCATTGTTGGCCTTGAAGCTACCGCAAGGTTACGTCCCGACGCACGACCTGGTTCGCGCCAGCCAGGGTTACCGATTCATCGGGCGCGCTCAGACCGTTGATCAGGTTGTGATATTGGATCACATAGGAACCTGCCACCACAAAGAATCCGTAATGCGCATCGCTACCCACAGTGAACTGACGAACGGGAGTGCCGTTTTGAAGTAGCTTTACCACCGTTCCGGGCGCGCTGCCTGCAGGCGAAATGAACCCTTCGATGTTGGCGGGGTTCCCAGGTGGACTTGTCCCTCCTTCGGGAGAAAGCGATAAGTCCTCGATGGTTACAACCCCAGCGACGGCTCCCGCGCTCGGGAAAAAGTCTCGAGCAAAGAATCCAGTCTTGGTTACTCGTCCCTCGAGTCCTAGAAACGCGGCCACGTTGCCCGAGTCGTAGGCCACTTCCGGCAGGTTAAAGCGGCCGGAGGCATCGGTGACACCCATGCGTCCAGCGAAGCGAACGCTCGCTCCTGGGATCGCGCTGCCGTCGACCGCGCTCAGAACGCGGCCGGTTACCGTGATTTTTTCGGGCCCGATGTAAAAGTCTCCTAGGTCCTGGTTCGCTTGTAACGGAGGAATATCGAAGCGGAACGTGACCGCAGACCCGCCAACGGGCTGGTAAACAACGAGCAATGACGTCGAGCCTGCCGGAGCAGCGATTTGGAAGTTGCCGCCCGTATCGGTTTGGGCCGACAGATTGCCGATTTGGACCGTGGCCGGAGGGTTGGGCCCAGTTCCTGAAGAGAGCCAAATGATTCTTCCCGTTGCCGCAACGTTGCCAAGGCCGCCTCCACCGCCTCCCCCTCCGCAACCGGCGAGGAGGGCAGCAATCAGGAAGAGGAGGATGAGTCTCATCGACCAGCCACCTTCACTTCAAAAACTTTAGCAGTCGATCGGCCTACGAATCGATAGGTACCTGGGCGTAAGAAAAGGCGTCGAATTCCAGTCTCCAGATCCCGCACTTCGAAATGGTCGAGCCATCCTTCCGCCTGCATAAACTTGAGGGAGTACGATGTTCCCCGTCTAATGCCCGAAACTCGAACGCGATAGGTTTCCGCTCGCCCGAATCGCCTCATGTCGCGATATAACAGGGTGCTGGTGCCGGCGCCCATCTGAAGGCCACCCGCCGTGGGAGGCAGCTCGCTATCCCGACGCTTGTCGAATCCGGCGGTTGCGTCGCTCGCTTGGCCAATACTTGCCTGGCACCGTTCGAATCCTCCTTGAAGATCGAGATTCATGCGCCAGCGATTCCGATCTCGATCTCCACCCCCTTGTCGGCCTCGCGCGCTGGGGGAGAACAACAAGGTTGCACCATCTGGAGCAAACACTTTGAAATAGTAGCCTTGGCCGGCGGCGAGAGTGGTCGCTTGCACCATCGTGCCTGTCTCAGGGACGCCCGTAACCGGATCGTTCGGGCCAGGAGCGAATGTAAAGAACTCTCCCGCTACGTCGGTACCCACCGCTTGGGCGAACGTCTTGGGAAACTCGGTGCCCACCACAACCTGGATGTTGGCGGAGGTCGAGTTTTGTCGAAGTGGAATGGTAAGCATATTCCAACCCGGTTTCAACGCGATAGCGAGCGCCGTATTGGCAAGGCTTCTTCCGTCGACGCCGACGCTTTTCGCTACATCGGAGCGGATGAAGTAGCTTTCGCCCTGGCGAAATGATCCGAAATCCGGATAGATGTCGTAACGTGCAACCGTCGGATTCCATCTTGCCGCCAAAGTTTGGTTATCGGCAAATCCGAGCAATCGGGAAGGACTGCTTATGAAAGGATCGTTTGGGAATCCAATCATCGAAAGACCTTTGGGCAAGGCAAAAGTGTAGGTGCCAATCTCGTCCAGGCGAAGGTCTAGTTCGATGGGGCCGGGGCCTTTGTTCACACGCCGCGAATAAAGCACCTGTTCGGAGCCTGCCTGGGCTTGAATGACGTTGACGGTCAAAGGCTGCGAGTTCAAGAACGAAGGATCGAAGACCCGAGCGCCGAAGGCGAAATTATTGATTGGAATGTCGCCCGAAATACCGCCTGGCCATGTAATTCGCACCTTATACGTCACCGTCGAAGTCGGTTCGACGAAGCCAGTGATCGTGCCGTACACGTTGTTCGGCGTGGTGTTCGCGGTGGTGGCGATGGCTCCTGCGGGAAGATAGGCTCGGGCAATGCGTCCTTCGATCGGAATGTCGACGGTTACCCGGTATGGCTCGGCGCTGAAGGAATCGGGAAAATTCGGCGCAACCGAGCCGTAACCAAAAGCGATCGACATCCGATCCTCTTGAGCGCTTGTGAAAATGCGATTGAAATCCGGCGACCAAAAGATCGGAAAGCTCGTTCCGCTAAGTAACGTCTCGTTCCCATCGAGCGACGTGTTAAACCAATGGGCTTGGATACCGAAAACCCCAAAATCTGAACCGGTCAAGTTATCGGTAATGGCGAACGGCTGCACCAACAGCTTCGTTCCAACGATGTTGTCGGTCTCTAGTATAAACTGGCGTTGCACCCAGTCCGCAAAGGCCAGCCCTTCAACCAGGCCATTCGAACCTCCCAGAGATATGAGCACGTTTTGGCCGAGGACGATGAGCGCCTCGCGAGTGGAATATGCGGACGGATTCGCATAATAGGCTTGATTGAATACTCGAGCGAAACTGGGATATTCGACGAGCACCTTTTGCCACGCGGAGCCTGCCATTTGATATCGCAGAAGGTACAGACCACCCGTCGCGCCGCCTATGGGAAGCTGTTGCTGTCGCAAATTCGGGGCGATGAAGAGGGGCGATCCTAAAGCGCGTTGATTGTTCCAGTCGTAAGCAGGGCCGATGTCGTAGGAGCTATCGAGTATTTCCTCGACTTTGGAAGGATCGAGCGTGGAGAGCAATGCTCCCGGCGTCCGCGCAACTCGCATCGTTGCCGCGCGCACGAGGCCCTCGTTAAAGGCATCCCAAGGATACACGTTGGGCCCTATATAAGCGAGCAATAGCGTGTGGAGGAAATTGATGGCGGCGGCTTCGGGGCTGTTGTAAATCGGGAAGCGAATTTCCTGCTGGCCTTGGCCGTTGTTCGGGAGGTAATACCCTCCCGCAATGGCGTCGCGGTCGCCGATATCGGCGTCAAAGTTCGCGACATGGACAAGTCCGCCTAGAGACGGATCGCCGAAAATAGTGTCAAGCGTAGGCTTAGCTTGGAGGTAAGTATCGAGCAGGAGCTGAGCATAGTCAGGCGGGAAAGCCCGTCCCCCGGAACTATCGAATACGAGCGTGATCGAATCGCCTCGCCCTCTTCCGCCGGCGGGGGGAAGACGGCTTCCATTTTGGGTAAGAAAGACGGTCGACGGAAGGGACAGCACGCGATGATCCCCACGCAAGGCTCTTTGCTGGGCCGATAGGATGGCAAAGTTGAGATTCAAGCGCCTCACGGCAGCATCGGTGCGCTCGTGAACCGAATCTATCGAGCGAGACGAACCGATTTCTACATCCAGGCCGCTTGCGACACATGATAATGCGGCGGCGGCCAAAGCCGACATGACTGCGGCCATGCGAAGAAATGTTGTTTTTTTCATAAGTTCGAACCGGTTAGCCATTAAACACAAACGAATCGACGAAGCTGATGGTGCGGCTGTCGTCATTGTTTGCCAGGCCCAAAACCAAATAATAATAGCGATGGCCAATGACTAAGCCCGGGCCAGAGTATTGCAAAGACGTGGACGTGGTCGGATTCGCCGAATTATCCCAGATAGGATCGACGCCCACCCCGGGATATCGATCGAATACGAAAACCACGTAACTTGTCGAGCCCGAACCGCCCAGCCAGTTAAATGTTAGGGGACTGGCCGTGACCGCTGACAAACGAAGATCCCCTAGGGTGGAAACGGTGACAACGTTGCTGGCCTGACTCTCCGAGCGCTGAGGATTATCTGGATATTCGGTGCTGAGAGCGGTAATCGCATACGAGTAATTTCCACGCTCGAGCAAGGCGTCGCTTAGATCGACATAGTAACTGGCTAAGGGTTCGCGGAAAAAGTCGATGGCGACGAAAGAGCCGTCGGGCCTCGGCGATCTGTAAATACCGTACCCCAGCAAGTTGTTACTCACGACAGGGTCCCAACTTAGATCGACCTCGATCGGATTGCCTAGGCTCGATGTCCGATTGGACTGGTGCCGGCTTGACCGCTTATGGTCGAAAAGCCGCTTGATGTTCTCGTAGACTTGTTGGTCTTCTCGCGAACGGCCGTTTGCGGCAGGAGAAGTCCAGGTAACGGCAGTCAAATTTTGGGGCGCCGGCAGTTGTACAAGTCCGGCATCGCTCAAAACGAAATTAAGCTGTCGTTCTTCGCGGGCGGCAAGAGTTGCTTGCGCAGTGTCAGAGCCAAAGCCGCGACCGCCGGCGTTAAGAGTATAGGATATACCGGCAATTAAGCCGCCGAGCGCGTAGTGGCCATTCCGGTCGGTAATCGCCCTGCCGCTGCTCAAGCCGCCTCCGTTGGCGAACACACTGGCGCCTTCGATCACCCGTCCGTTTCGGTCTTGAACCTCCCCAGTTAAGCTCGCAAGTTGGCTTTCCGGCGCGACCACTATGTTTACGCTCTGAGTACGTTCTCCTTGGAAGGTCACGGCCAGATTTTCACCCCGAAATTTAACGCTGTCCTGGGTGATCTCCGCCTTAACCACGATGTCGTCCTCACGGTTGTTGAGCAGAATGTATGCTCCGGTCGCGGTTGTGGTGGTCGAAGAATCTCGAGAAAACACGTGGGCGCCTCGGACTGGGTTTCCATTAAGGTCGGTCACAGTACCGGAAATGGAAGCCGTTTTCACCCCGCCGCCGCCTCCGCATCCGATCAGAACCAGCGTGAAGAAAACTAAGAGAGCATAAATTTTTAGCATTGATTTATATGAGTGAAGGGTAAATCGCATCGTGTCGTTCAACCTTCGGCTAATTTGTCAACGCGTCAACCAAAGGTCTCGTTACAAACCGCCAAAATTAAAGGCGAACTCGAAATCGAATCCAGACGATCGATAGGCGCCTGTAGTAAGCAGCGGATCGAGGTTGAGAACCTTTCGCAAGCGATAAGAGGCATTGAAAGCAAGGTTCCGATAGATCTGATACTGGTACGTGAAAGAAGCCTCAAAATCATTTTGCGGATAATAACCGTTGGTGCGGCCGGAAAGGAAGGCCATGCTCAAATTGTGGCGCTTGCCAAGCCGGTAAGCGAGCGAAGCTTCGTAGGAAGCACTATCTTGCTTGAACTGGCTGTTTCCCCCGCTCAGCAATAAACTCGCCCCAAGCCGGTAGCTCAAATGTCCGGGCGGGGCGCCGTTGAGAAAGAAATCCAGGGTGGTGGCGCTCGAACTAAGGGGGGAATCGATAAATTGGGTGGCACTGCGATCGAGAGACAGAGCCACTTGATTACCGCGTCCGGCATCCCAACTGGCGCCGAGCCCGTAGGCCGTGGTTTGGCTATTGGAACTCACCGACCCCGATGAGGTGGTTCGGCGCACCCTCGCGTCAACGGTAAACCGGTCGCTTGGTGTGTATTGGACGTTGAACTGCAAATTCCGATAGTCGGTCGCCCCTAGAAACCCGTTATTTGTGGATCCACTGCTAAAACCGTTTCCGTCGTACCCATATCCGTATCCTGTTTGAAATTGGCCAAGCGTGGCTAAGCTCCCGGAGTCGCTGAGCGCATATGAGCCGATCAAAGAAAGCTTGTCGCTCGGACGGTAGGTGGTGGCGAGGGAGTAGTCCCTTCCACTGCTCTTGGCTCCGTTTGTATCGATGGCGCTGATACTGCCCGTACCCTGCAGGTTGAAGCGTTGGCTTGGACTATAGCTTGCATTGAGCCTGGCCGTATTGATGCCGATACGGCTGATCTGCGAGCCGTCGCCCACCGGTCCGCGGCCTTGTTGCCGTTCCAAGCCAAAGCGCAGATCGAACGACTTCCATTTTCTTCCCGAGGAAAGAGAAGTGCTGTCCAGCTCCGTGCTCCTGCCCGCGAAGTTCGACCGCGTGCGGGTCTCTTCGAGCGACCAGCTACTCTTGCCCGAGTCCGGCTGATAAGTGGCGAATCCGCGAGTTGTCGTGAATCGCGAATTGGTAAAGACAAAGGCTCCATTCGCGGCCGTCGAGCGATTCTTAACGCTGCTGTTGGATCCCGAAAGGCCATATGAAAGGTACGGAGTTGGAGTTGCGGTTATGCCCCAATCGCCCGCTCTTTCGTTCCGATTAAAGCCCCGTGACTCCACGCTGACGTAACCTTCGGGGACGTCGCGTAATGAGCCGGTGAATTCGTAAATACCAGCTTTGTACCGCAGATCGACGCCTCGCGCGGTTCCGCTTAGCGGATTGTTTTCGCTCCTCAGTCTTCCTGAGGCTTGAGAAAACGTCAACTCCCCGTTCTTGCCCTTGCTACCCAGAGGAATTCGATAGTCGATTCCGAAGGCATCCCGGCCGCCGTCCAGAGTTTCGCGAGGCTTCGGCGTGTAAGTCACCTCGACCGTACTGGTTGGGGGCACGAACCTCCTGAAATAAAAGATACTCGCGTTGTTGGGATCGAATATGTAGTCGATACCCTCCGTTTGCAGCACGCCGTCCACTCGAATGAGAATTGGCCGGTTTTGAAGTGGTTCAAACTGGAGGATGTAAGGAGTAGAAGGCGCTCCAAAGCCCTGAAACCGCTCAGTACGTTGGCTGAGGCCCACCGAACCGCGTGCTCGTTGTTGAATAGCCGATAGACCAATCTTGCCGAACCTGCCGAAGTCATAGGCCACCGCCCCGCCTTGGATCAAACCGGGATCGGAATTGAAGCCCAAGGCCTCGTATGAGATGACTAAAGAGCTCGTCGGAGAAACGATTCGGTTGATGAAGGTGATCGACCCCAACTCGTAATTGATGGTGTAATCGCGCTGAATCTGCATCTGCTGATCGTCGATACGGACTTGCTCCGATCCCTCGATGATCTGGCTACTTTGGAGGTAGTAGGGGCCACTCGAATTGTTGCCTGGAATCACCACCGTGCGCGCGCTGCCTTTCGATTCGCTACGGAGGACTTTCGCTTGAAAGTGTCCGGAAGAGAATCCGACTTGGCCTCCCTTTAGCGTCTTGCTGAAGGTCATAAAGCGATTGGTATTGAGGAGAGAACCCTGAATGTCACCCAAATTGACGGCAAATCCCTTGCGAATGAAGTCGATGCTGAACTTCTGGCCTTGCGGATCATTGAATCGACTGTCTAATATTTGAGCCTCAAAATTGATGAACCCTAATACGTTGTGACCCCGAAGGTGGGTCTGACCGACGTCGGTAAAGCGTCGGTCTCCCTGGCCATACAGGTTCAACGAATTAAACGCTTCCTGGTCGCCTTGCACGGTGTAGGTGTGATATCCGAGGCGGCGATAACCATTCAATTCGATTCGCTTGATAAACTCGCGGTCAAGCCAGCGGAACCATGTGGGGGGTTCGGCGTGACAAAACCCCGAGGCGCCGAGAAAGACGCCAATTAACGCAAGGTGAATATTTCGGGAAATCGTGCTCAAGGTTTCGCAGGCGATGCGCTAAGCCGGATACGCCGCCATTAATAGCTGGACGTTTGTCTGCGCGGCGCGCATCATCTCATCGTGTTTACGCTCCAGAGACCGCTTGTGTCGCTCCCGGTCGCTATAAAACTGCATAAAACTATCAAAAAGCCGCTGGGCGGTGAGATTTTGAGTGCTTGGCACAGAGGGCAGGTCCATCGATGAGGCGAATGCGGCTACCTTAGGATCGTAGCTCACCATGAATGGAGGCACTCCAACCGTCGCCGCCAAAATGCCAGCATGGAGGCGCATCGCAATGACTCCGTCCATTCGGGCCATTCGCTGCTGGATTTGCATGGGAGTAACGGCTTTGCGGATGCTCGGCACCTTTCCGCCCTGAGTTTTCTCGATCTCGGCAATCAAGGGCCCATCCTGCACTCGGTCCATCTCGATCAGGACAGGCATGATGTTCGCTTTATAAAGCATTCGAACTAGATCGCCAAAAAGAGCGACGACATCGGATCTTTTGTCGAGAGGACGGGGAGCGATGCCGACCGAAGTCATGGTGCCGATATTGAACCCTCCCGATTCACCGGCACTTGGAGGCTCAGGCAGCAGAAGCGCCATGTCCGCTCCCAGCCTAGGGGTGGCCTTGACCCCCAAAGAACGCAACAGGCTGGCCGATGACGGGTCGCGCACCGAAATGCCATC
>JBBREX010000007.1:0-38634 GCA_038225245.1 Fimbriimonadales bacterium
ATGACGGCTCGACCCGACATCCAGGCGGCGATCTATCGGGTGCAGGCACTTCGTAAAGTCCGCGAAGCGGAAGAGCATGGGCAAGCTCCCACTGCGAACGTAGTGGTAATGGGTACCCACTTCGTGGACAATCAAAGTCCCTCGACCCGCACATCGAGCGCGGTGGGTGTGCTGTCCCTCAATCTAAATCTCATCGATTCCGGTCTGGCGAGGTCAAGGGCAAGGGCGGCCAGAGAAGACGAGCGCCAAGCCGAGATCTTGCTAGACCAACTTAAGCTGGGCGTATCCTTGGAGATTCGCCAAGCGCTGTCGAACATGTTGGATGCGCGAGCACGGCTTCAGGTGGCCGAACGCACGGTAGCTTCCGCCGCCGAAAGCTATCGTCTGGCTACGGTTCGCTCAAATGCGGGAGAAGGCATACAGCTTGAAGTTCAGGACGCCCAGACTCAGCTTACGCGAGCTCGGACGGCGCTTGTGAATGCACGGTACGACTATTTCATCGCACTCGCCGAGCTTCAGCGATCGGTGGGGTCAGACGATCTGGGCGCCGTGGGCCTCCAAATCAAGATCGTCGAAGAATGGGTCAAGGGGATAATCGAATGGTAAAAGGGTTGGCGGTTGGCGGATGGCGGTTGGCGGTTGGTGGTTCGGGTTGGTTCGGGTTGGCGGTTTGCAGCGCGGGGTTGACCTTGTCGTTATCAGGGTGCGTAGATCGGCAAGCTCAAAAGCAGGCCAAGCAAACGAACATACTCGTGAGCGATCCGAGCCGCCCAGTGCGCGTGGAGCCAGTCCGTGAGCAAACTCTGGTGGAAACACTTGAAATAACAGGGACGATCACCACAGCCGAGGACAGCACGGTGAGCGCAAAGACCGGGGGACGGCTGGTGGCGGTGATGGTGAGGGACGGTGATCCCGTGAAAACTGGGCAAGTCATCGCCATGCAAGATGCGAGCGACCTTATGACGCGCATCAGGCAAGCTATGGCTCAGGTATCTTCGGCCAGAGCGGCTCTTTCCCAAGCTCTTTCGAACGCGGCAATCACGCCCTCGAAATCCACGGCAGGGGTGGCGAGCGCAGAGGCGCAAGTGCGACAAGCAAAAGCTCAACTCTCCAAGCTGAAGCGAGGAGCCAGAACCGAGGAAAAGGCGCAAATCCAGGCAGCCGTGAATGCAACCCGCTCGAACATGGAAATGTCGAGAAGAGACCTCGATCGTAAGACTCGACTGGCCGAGGAAGGGGCAATCAGTAAGCAACAACTCGACCAGGCCCAGAATGCATATAACACGGCGGTCGCGCTGTATGAAAACGCGATTCAAAACTGGACGATGACGGAAAACGGAGCTCGACCAGAAGATATCGTGGCGGCGGAACAGAATGTGTCGATCGCGGAAGAAGCAGTTCGGACCGCGAAAGCGAGCAAACGGTTGGACATCACGCTTTCCGATCAAGTTCAGACGGCCAAGGCGAATTTACAGGCCCAGCAGGCCGGTCTCGCGCTCGCCCAACAAGCACTTAGCGATGCCACGATTCGCAGTCCTTTTAGGGGAAGGATATCGGGAAAGCCGGCACAGGTGGGGACGTATGTAGCTCCAGGAACCCCGGTTGCTCGGATCGTCGGCGAGGGCGGGCTCTACTTCGAGGGTGAAGTTCCGGAGGCGAGCATCTCGAGGATCGCCTTGGGCCGCCCGGTACGGATACAAATTTCCGCGCTCGGGAATCTCACGGTGCCCGGATCGGTGCTGGCTATCAATCCCCTCGGGGGGGATATCGGGCGGTTGTTTAAGGTTCGGGTGCAGATGCAAGGCTCTCTGAAGGAAATCAGGCCGGGCATGTTCGCCAAAGGAGCTATCGAGATCAGACGAATTCCCAACGCCCTCACCCTACCCATCACTTCGATTCTGCGGGACGGGGCCATTCAATTCGTATATGTGGTGGAAGGGGATAAGGCCCATCGCAGGGTGGTTACGCCTGGTTTTAGCAAGGATAACCTGGTCCAAGTGAGCGGCCTTTCGCCTGGCCAAAATGTGGTCGTCCAAGGCCAGACTCAGCTTGCCGAGGGCATACAGGTCAAGGTCGATGCGACTCCTCAACCGCCAACCGCCAACCGCCAATCGCCAACCCCCGAGGGACGCTAACCATGGGCTTAACGCGCATCGCTATCACCCGCCCCATCTTCATTTTGATGTTGATGATCGCGGCCGTGCTTATGGGCTCGATCGGCTATCGCAGCATGCGCCTGGAGCTCAACCCAGAAGTGAGTTTTGGCGTTGTGACCATCCAAACCGTGTATCCAGGGGCGGGGCCGGACGAGATCAACACCCTTGTCTCTCGGAAGATCGAGGAGGCCGTATCTGGCGTCAATGGCGTCCGGGAGGTGACCAGCACGTCACAAGAGGGTCTGTCGAGCGTCGTCGTAACTTTGGAGCTCGGCGTCGAGGTCGATCCAGCCTTGAACGACGTTCGGAGCAAAGTCGACGCCATCACCAATTCTCTGCCTAAAGATGCACTCAAGCCGCAAGTTACGAAGTTCGATAACTCAGCCCAGCCGGTTCTTTATCTCGCCTTTTCAAGCAAAACTTTAAGTAGCCAACAACTTCGCGACTTGATCGATGACAAGCTGCAAGACAAATTTGCCCAGATCAAGGGGGTCGCCTCGGCGGCCGTGCAAGGTGGCGATATTCGCGAAATAGAGGTTCAAGTAAAACGCGAAAAGCTGCTTGCTTACAATATCGGGATTACCGACGTCCAGAAAGCGATTTCCAACGCGAACCTTAACGTGCCAGGCGGGCGATTGATCACCGGAACCCAGGAATATACCGTCCGTGTTCTGAACCAGTTCGAGACGCCTGAGCAAATCCGAGACCTGGTTTTCACGATCAGCGATCCAAAGAATCCGTCGGCAAAGAGCCAGTCGGTCCGGATGGGGGATATCGCGGAAGTGATCGACACCTCTAAGGAGCGAACCAGTTATTCGCGTCTGAACGGCTCGGATACTATCGTGATCGCGATCCAAAAGGCCAAAGACGGGAACGCCGTCGACATCTCGAAAGAAGCCGATCAAGTTATTGACGGCATCGAGAAGGACTACAAAGACTCCGGCATTCTCATCCAAAAAACCACCGAACAAGCGAAGCAGATCAGGGACTCTCTTTCCGATTTACAGTTCGCACTTTTCCTCGGAATATTTCTCGTCGCGGCGATCGTGTTTATCTTCCTGCATAACATGCGGGGGATGATCATCGTGGCGATCTCTATCCCGACGTCGATCTTCGCCACGTTCATCGCGTTGAAGTTATTCGGATTCACCATCAACAACATGTCGATGCTCTCGCTATCACTGGCCATCGGGGTCCTCGTGGATGATGCGATCGTCGTGTTGGAGAACATCTATCGGCACCTGAAAATGGGAGAAGAACCCCGCAACGCCGCCATCAATGGGCGTGCCGAAATCGGAATCGCGGCAATTGCGATTACCATGGCCGATGTCGTGGTGTTCCTGCCCATCGCTTTTATGGGAGGAATTACCGGCCAGTTCTTCAAGCCGCTTGCGGTTGGCTTTGTTTGCGCAACCCTGGCCTCTCTCTTCATCTCATTCACGGTTACGCCGATGCTCGCTTCTCGTTGGTATCGCAAGAACGAGGACATGGAGCACCCGACGGGATGGTTTGCTTCACGCTTCGAGCGTGCCTTCGAGGGCTTGGCGAATTTCTATCGCCGCGTGCTGGAGTGGGCGCTCAATCACCGATGGTTTGTGTTTATCACCGGTAACGTCACTCTGTTTGCCGTTTTCATGTTCATCGGGGGAAGTTTTGTGCCCGCCAAAGCCGGGATCGCCGCTGCCGCGAATGTTGGGATGCCTCTCGTGAAGGTGGCCCTCGCGATTGGCGTCCTCACCACTATCATCAATGCTTTTCGAGGTCGATTCAGCCTGAAATACCTTCCAATCGCACTGGCTTTCGGCTTGATCTTTCCTTTCGCGGCCGTACTTGGATCCGTCTTTGCCCAATGGAAGGGTGAGCAAGTCTTCAAATTCGGATTCTTGCCCGATAGCGACGCCGGACAAGTCAGCGCCAATATCGAGCTGCCACCTGGCTCGAACTTAGACCAAACCCAAAAAGTGATCGACCTGGTCGAGCATGCAATGAAGACCGATCCGGACGTGAAATACGTGCTTTCCAATGTGGGGTCCCAAGGCGTCGGCAGTTTCAGTTCGAGTAATTCCGGCTCCAACTACGGCCAGGTGCTCGCTACCCTGTACGACAAGCAATCCATAACGGATCGCTTTAAGAGTCACACGGAGCGGCTTCGCAGGCGATCGTCCGATTCAGTGGCGGCCGATATTTTGCAGAAAGTCGGGAGGGTTCCGGGGGCGACGGTTAAGATCGCAGCGGCGAGCGGGTTTAATTTCGGTTCGGCGATCCAACTTTCGCTGGCGTCGGACAACCGGGAACTGCTCAATCACACGGTGGAGCGACTGCGGGCGGGGTTAGCGACGGGAGTTATCAGGGGAGTCATCAACCCCGACATAACAAGTAAGCAGGGTAAGCCAGAATTCAGAGCAGTACCGGATAGCGCACTATTGGCGGACCTCGGGCTATCGGTGAATGACGTTGGACAAGCAGTACGCACGCTTTATCAGGGGAACAACGACTCGAAGCTTCGCCTACGAGGAAGAGAGTACGACATCAACGTGATGATGGACAGGAAGGATCGTGATAATCCTGAACTGATCAATCAAGTTCCTTTGAAATTCGTGCAGGGCAAGCCGGTTTACTTAGGTTCTGTCGCGCAGATCACTCAGGTTCCAGGAGTGGATAAGATCGATCGTCGGAACCGGGCGGAGGAGGTGCGGGTTACGGCAGACCTGCTGCCGGGCTTCGCGAACGGCTCGGTGCAAAAGGACATCGATGACTGGCTGACAAAGGAAAAGCTGATCCCAGAAGGGGTGAAATATAAGCCGCTCGGCCAGGCGGATGCCCAGAAGAGGGAGCAGATGTTCCTATTCGGAGCACTCGGCTTGGGATTAGTCCTCGTTTACATGTTGCTGGCCTCTCTTTACGACAACTTGCTGTATCCCTTCATCATTCAGCTCTCGCAACCGCAAGCAATGGTTGGCGCGTTGCTCGCCCTCATCTTGGCCAATAAGTCGCTGAACATCGTGGGAATGATCGGCATTATCACGTTGGTGGGCCTCGTCGGAAAGAATGCGATCTTGCTCGTGGATTACACCAATACTTTGCGTGGACGCGGACGTTCTCGCCATGATGCGTTGGTCGAGGCAGGGCCGACTCGTCTTCGCCCGATTCTGATGACAACGTTCGCCCTTGTGTTGGGCATGTTGCCGGTAGCTCTGGCGATCGGGCGTGGGTCTGAATTTCGAGAAACGATCGGCATATCCATCATCGGTGGGATTACCTTATCGACCTTGCTGACGTTAGTGGTCATCCCTTGTTCGTACACCATATTCGACGATCTCTCGCTTGGCTTGGGAAGGTTGATCGCCAAACTTCGTCGTGCTCCCTTGCCTGAGGAAGGGTTGGCCAGCTTGGACACCCTCGAACCTGCGCTCGCGAATCGACCTGACTCGACTTCTGATCGATAATTGGAATCTGGCCGCTTGACTTCGCGGTTCAAATAGTGGAACCATCGCATCGAATGGGCAGGTTCAAGAATACGCAAATTATCCTGACGACACTCTGTGGCATCTGCCTCTTGTTAGGGTTCCTATTGACGGCGCTTCGTGGCATCGGCTTCTTGGTAGGGTTCATCGATCAGAGCGAAAGCTTTGCCTACTTATCGGTTCTTTTCGGGTCTTATTTCGCGGTAAGAGCAGCATGGGAGTCCCTAGCGGAGCGAAGGTTGGATGTCAATTTTCTCATGGTATTTGCGGCGGCGGGGGCGGTGGCGATCGGCCATGCTCTCGATGCGGGGGCACTCTTATTTCTGTTCAGCCTGTCTAGCACTTTGGAGTCGCTCGCGATGGCAAGGACTCGGTCCGCGATAGAGGGCCTCATGCGCTTGCGGCCGGAAGAAGCGACGGTACTTCGAGAAGGGCAAGACGTCCGGGTAAAGGTAAAGGATCTGAAAGTCGGCGACGTCGTGCGGGTCAATGCATTTCACCACATCCCAGCGGATGGGACGCTGCACTCTCCCCAAGCGGAAATCGACGAGAGTGCGATGACGGGAGAGTCCATGCCAGTGGAAAAGCGGCACGGTGATCCAATTTTGGCGGGCACACAAAACCTTGATCGCATGCTCATCATGGGCGTCGACTCCGAGGTTGGTGACAGTACGCTCGAAAAGATTGTAACTTTGGTGCGACAGGCTCAGGAGAACAAAGGGAGTGGAGAACGAATCAGTACCTGGTTCGGCCAGCGTTACACTTTTTTTGTGATAGCGGCGTTCGCGTTATCGTTCCTCGTAAGGGGCTTCTGGGGGGAGTCACTCAACCATTCGTTTTATTCGTCGCTGGTGTTGTTGGTGGCTCTAAGCCCTTGCGCCTTAGTGATCTCGACTCCCGCATCCAGTCTGAGCGCCCTCACCTGGGCTGCACGCAAAGGCATCCTTGTTCGCGGCGGAGAATTCATCGAAGCGGCGGGGAAGATCGACACCATCGCTCTCGACAAAACGGGCACTTTGACGGAAGGCACGCCTAAACTGGTGGAAATCTGCCTTTGCGTGGAGCCGGCGAAAGTTTATGCGGGGAATGAAGGCGTGAGCAATGAAAGTGCCCGCATCACGGCAGGTTGCGTAGATGAGGATGCGTGCTGGTCGTTCGGCAAGCCGATGTCGCCCGAAGCGGAAGAATTGCTTCGCGTCGCGGCGGCGGCTGAGCAATACAGCAACCACCCCATTGCCGAGGCGATTGTACGGGCCGCTCGCGAAGCTGGGCTCGAAGTCCCGGAAGCCGAGCATCAGCAAACTCATTCCGGATTGGGGGTTTCCGCTACCGTCGAAGGGCGGAGCGTCGTGATTGGCCAGCGATCCTTCTTTGTTGATGGCCTGGGGGCTGATTTCGTCACGCACGTGGAGACTATTCAGAGAAGGGGCATGACGGTCGCCATCATTTCGCACGATGGCAAACTAGCGGCCCTTGGCCTGAGGGACGAGCCCCGCAAAGATGCCGTTGATTTCCTCGCCGAACTATCCGAACTCGGCCTCGCAAGAACACTCATGCTAACCGGTGACACTCATGAAACAGCCCAGGCGGTAGCGAGCGAAGTGGGGATCGGCGAAGTACATGCCAATCTTCTTCCCCATGCCAAAGCGGAACTGATCAAGGAGATGGTGGTGGGCGGCAACCGCGTCATGATGGTCGGTGACGGCATTAACGATGCTCCATCGCTGGCCCAGGCAACGGTTGGAGTTGCCCTGGGCGGCCTGGGAAGCGATATCACGCTCAATGCGGCCGACGTCGTGCTTATGAGGAATAAACTGTCGCGAATTCCCGAGCTTATTCGACTCGGCCGAAGGACGAATGCGATCATTGGCTGGAACTTGGTCTTTGCGACCACGGTTATCTTGACCCTCGCCCTCGGCTCGATCGCATTTCAACTAAGATTGCCGTTCGCCGTAATCGGCCACGAAGGATCGACCGTTCTCGTCATTCTCAACGGACTTCGCTTGCTACAAGGGCCAGGCAAGATGTCATCGGGCCGTAGTGAAGGATCTCTGCACTAGGCGAACTGGAATTCCGGAGAGCTGAAGATTAGCCGGCAAACGGATGACGCGACGAGCCCCGCATTCTTTTGGGTAATACTGCCCCCCGAGGCGGTTCGAGCGGCTTGCTCGAGCTGGGCTATCTTGCCTGGTGGCAAAACCGCGTCGAACACGGACACCAGCTTGCGCGCCGCATTGGCTGGGTTATCGTCGGTGAAGAGGACGTAAGCGGGATATCGAAGCGAGATCTGACCGCGAACCTGAGGCGTCCCAAACAAGGCTTCTGCCCACTTGATGCGCTCCACCATCGTTGCCGAGCTAATCCAGTTCGCTCCGCCATCCCAACCTGAAACGTCTGGAGGATAAAAAAGCTCCATTCCCATGGCTTTGGTCGCTCGACCTACCGCCCCTACCGGCCCCAAAGCGCGCAACACCTCTTTGCCTTCCAGCTCCGCCACGTTTTCGATAATTTTCTTTCCAAGCCCGAGCTGACGTATCGTGGACACGCAAAAGTCGACCGGATTTTTGTAAACTTTGCGCTCGGCTTGGTCCGAATAAAACTCCGGCGACTCCATAATGCTCCTCACGAGCACCTTGATGTCGAGGCCCGCGGAGCGGAATTTGGAGGCCAGTCGATCGATGAGCGGCTGCGCAGGCTTTGGATAAGCGAACCACTCCCACATTTTCCAGGTGATGTATTTGGAAGTTTGCTCGTTGCCACAAAGGATGCCGATGACGTCGACTCCATCGAAACGCCCGGTGTTTCCGAGAACGGTTTTCAATCCGTCGTCGTGCTTTTCAGGGCGCAAAATGAATCGCGCATTTCGCACTGGTTTTTGAGGCTCGTATCCCCGAAGGCCGACGCCGTAGCTCCAACCGGTAAAGGCACGAGCCGCTTCCTGAATATCCTTTTCCGTGTAATGTCCGATGCCAAGCGTAAACAGTTCCATGACCTCTCGGGCGAAATTCTCATTTGGTTTGCCCTTGACATTAAATTGGTTATCGAGCCAATAAAGCATTGCGGGGTCTTGGCTGACGTCGACGAGCATGTCCTGGAATCGGCCCGTGGCATGCTTGCGAAGAATCTCGTTCTGGACATACATCGCTCTTGGGACGTCCACTTTAGCGGCGCTTGTGGCGAAGTGGTCGTGCCAAAAGAGGGTCATTTTCTCTTGCAACGGGCGGCGCGTGGCAATGATGCGCAGCATCCACCAGCCCTCTAGGGCTTTCATTTTGATTTGGCCGTTCTGCTTATCGGAGAATTGTTCGATGGGGATGTTGAACCCCTCATCAGTCTGCTCGAAATTCAGCAGCTTGTCGATCGCTCCCTGAAGGCCCTTGTCCCCGTAGAAGTCGATTTCCGCTTCACTGGCCCCGAGCCCGAACCGCCTCAGCAGGTGGGCGATCTTTTCTCTGTCGGTTCGAAGGCTCATGGTCGTTCAGACGCGTTTTCGGACGGGGCGTTCAGCGTCAGATGAATTATCGGCAAAAAAGGAACGGTCCCGAGTAGCGTCCGCATCCTGCCGGCTTTCTGGCAGGGACAAGCGCCGGAAAATGCCGACATCATCGGCGATTTAGTAAACGACAATAGGGCCGACGAAGTGCCGACCCTATGTGGTATCCCGAATTCTGCCGGCAGGATGTCCGGCCTAGGCGTCGGGAGCGTTTGAACTTTTGTACGTAGTTTCGTTGACGAACTTGAATAGTTTGCTACCGTTGTGGTTAGCGGTCAAAGCGTATCGGACCTGCTCCCCAGATTTGGTCTTGCGAACCATCTTCATCTTGCGAACGTCCTTCTCCGGAACGTCCACGTGGGATCTCGTCTTCAAGTTGTAAAACTGCATTTGTCCCTCCAATCTGGCTTAGGCATTGCGCCAAGTTATTTCTAACCTGCTTAGCATATCATACAATAGCTTCGAATACGCTTCGCTTTTTGCTCAATTTCCTTTGCCGCTGATAGAGTGTGTCCCCTGATATGGGCTTCGCGCAAGGCCACGGGGCAAAAAAGTGTCGAGTTTGCCTTAAATTTAGGTAAAAAGGGACCGAATTCGAGAAATAGATGAGAAGTAGACCATCAGGCGAAACCGAAGCGTCAAGCGAGCAGTCGTTCGAGAAGAGAGTGATCGAGCGGCTGCGAGAGCAAGGATTTCGCATTACTACGCCCCGAACTCAGGTCATCCGAGCGTTGGCTCATTCGAACCGCGCTCTAAGTGCCTATGCCATCCATGAGTCGATCATCGCGGCCGGGAATCGGATCGACGTGGTAAGCGTGTATCGCATTTTAAGCACTCTCGTCGAACTCGGCCTCATCCATCACGTGGGCGTCGTGGATGGATACATGGCCTGTCGGATGGGGGAAGAGCATTTAGCTCAAACCGAGCATATTATCTGTCGGAACTGCGGGAACGTGGCCGAACTGGAATTTCCCATCGCGGTTCAACAAGCCACGAGCCTGCAGTTGCGCGAGATCGACTTCGAGGCGATCACGATCAAAGTCGAGATTCTCGGCTGCTGCTCCGCTTGCGCAAGCGCATGAGTTCGAGCGGGCTTGAATCATGCCGATAATCCCCTTGGTATATACTTTTACGCGCGGAGAGATGGCTGAGTGGACGAAAGCGCCCGCCTGCTAAGTGGGTAAGGGGTAATTCCCTTCTCGGGTTCGAATCCCGATCTCTCCGCCAGGAAAGCGGCCACGCATGAAGCGGATCGCACTTGCTTTGTTCATCTTCTCCTTCGCGCTCGGAGCGCGCGGCCAGACGTTCGGCGACTACCTCAAGCTTCGAAAGCGTTATGGCATTACTCAGTCCACCGGGATCGCCGCTCTGGAAACCCTCGTGGGAACGAGAGTTCTCGAAGTAAAAGGGGTGGTCAAAGGCGTCATCCGGATGGGCAACGAGGCCACTCTGATGGTGCAAGCTTCAGACGGAAGCGACGTCCACGTGGACGGCACGAATATTCCCGAATGGCTGATGGGAAATGAAATTCCCGCCCGGCTGATCGTGAAAGCCGAACGACACGACGAATTTAGCCCTGTTCGAGCCGGCCTGCTGGGAGCCGCCTCGGAGCTCCAGGTTGCAGCACTGGAGGCTAGAGTGGCCCGCCAACAGGCCACCGCCAACCGCCAACCGACACGCCAAGGCAAGCCACGGCCCCTGCCGGGAAGGATCCTCTCCAATCCCATTTCCTGGAATTTGCCTGGCAGCGACGCATTGCCCTATTATTCGGCTTTCGTAAAGGGGCGCAATCCTCGGCTCTCCTCCTACCAGGCGAGTCGCATCGCCCAAGGGGTCATCGGTTTTAGCATTCGCTATGGAGTCGATGCTCGGCTCATCATGGCGATGATTCTCGTGGAAAGTAACTTTAACCCATCATCGAGAAGCAAGTCGGGAGCGATGGGGCTCGGCCAACTCATGCCGGGCACTGCTCGCGGGATGGGCGTCAGCGACGCCTATGACAGCATAGAGAATTTGTACGGTACCGTGCGGCTCGTGCGCGGCCATTTAGAGAAATATCGTAACCAGACGGGTGATGCCTTCGATTCCCTCGTTCTGACCCTTGCCGCTTATAATGCAGGGAGCGGAGCGGTCAAGCGACACGGTGGTGTGCCCCCGTACAGTGAAACGCAGGCTTACGTCCGTCGAGTTATTGCGATTTATCGCAAACTGGTCGGCTAGTGGAAGAAAGGGCGCTTTCGGCGAATTCGCCCCACCGAGGATCGAATCCCCTCAAGATCTGATTTTGCTTGCGAATAGGAAAAAAAGCCCCCTCCGTTTCGGAGAGGGCTAGCCGTGCACTCAGAAAGCCTTCGATTTTGTTATGGGTCACTATAGGGGAAGTGGGGATGGGTATCGAAGGTATGAGTATTGTATAACGATATTTTTTCGAATGGTAGTCACTGAAACTAGGCACATTTCCTAGGTATTTGGGAGCGCGGGCATCGCTTCGATCCTCGATTTGGGCCGCCAAACAATCGCATTGATGTTTTGTGCAGCCACCTGTTCGCTTCCTATTGCGGCTCGGCCGCCCGGCAAACTATCGGCGGCGGCATCGCTCACGGCTATACATCCGGGTGGGCACGCCTTTTGCAAATGGGCGGCAATATCGATCACATGGGCGAAGTTCAGGCTCTGAACGTCTTGCCCGGGCGCCATAACCGTCCCGCAATGAATCGCCGCCCGAAGCTGAATCGGGAATCCAATCTTATTTCGATGCGTATTGAGCTCGATGAGGCCGGCTTGGATATTGCGCCCGGCCGAGAATGCCTGTTGGGGATGATCGAATGCACAGGTCATTCCGTCGCCCGCCGTAGAATGGATTCGTCCCCCATGGCGTTTGACAAGGGTTTCCACGTATTTGTGATATTCGTTAAAGGTGAACTCTACGGCGAGCGGATCGGCAAGCTCTTTCATCTTTGTGGAGCCGACAATATCCACGCTCAAAAACGTTAAACTCTTCTCTCCGGAGCGAAGCTTATCCTGAAGATCGACGAGTTGCTTGAGCAGTTCTTGACGCTCCCCAGCCGGGTCCTGAAGCCCCAGTTTAGTTCGATTGCGATTCACGAGCTTATGGGAAGCCACCCCAAGCACGGATCCAATCAAGGTGAACAACAGGAGCCAAGACGACTCGATAAATGGGGGCACGCGCCCAAAAAGCCCGAATATCGCGGTAAAAGAGGCAGCCGAAATAAATTGAAGGGCACCAAAGAGAGCACCCGAAATAGCGGCCACGCGAGTGTCCTTGCTGAGCGAAACATTGTAAACCCCGACGACGGCGAGAATGATCATCAAGATGCCAAGCAAAGAGGATCGATCTCCAAACGTGCGGGCGATCGTGTGGAATAGGCCAAACGTACAAGCCAAATATCCTGAGGCGACATAGCGACGAACATCCGGATCGAGGGATAAGAAAAGATTCCTTGTCCTTTGAATGAGCCCCGGACGCTTTCTGTTATCAACCGATCGAAGCGCGAGCCGGACGTATTCAAGAGGAGCGCCGGTCGCTTCGCACACCGCTTGAATAGCGGCGTCATCTAGCTCACCGCCGTGAGCTTCCTTAACCCGGGTGGCGAGCAGGAGCATTTCCTGAATCTCTTCATCTCGAAGAGATTGTTGCTGCGCCTCGCCTAGCTCCTGATCCAACATGTTCCTTCTGAATTGTACATCGCCTGAGTTTTGTTCTGAGGCCGAAGCGCGCAGGTAAGCCGGCCATCAAACGGGAGTTGAAGCGGGAATCACAACTTGTGGAAACCCGCGTGGCCGTCCGAGCCCGGCTAGATTTCTCGGATTCGTGGCCGCGGGCCCCTGCCTCCATGATCTCCGGCATTGACGCAGTTCTTGCGAAGAGCTTATTAGCTATTGGCAGCCGCTCGGATAGGGAAGCGGAGGAGGTCCTGACTGATAAAACAGCCGCACGTCGCCAAGAGGAAAGGGAGTCGTCGGCCCAAGCGTTATTCCCGGCAGCGGTGCTCGACAGGTGCTTTGCGTAGGGTCGTAAAACTTGCCGCCATAGCTAAACGTGTAGTTGTAAAAGCCCGCCGGAATGGATGACTGAACGAGGTTAAACGCTCTCGCCGTTTCGGGCACCGTATTACGGAAGTATCCTCCACCATCGGACGTATCCTGGAGAATCAATTGCCCGGCTGCTGAAAAATATTGGACGATAACGCCAGGAATTCCCGCATCGGTGCCGTCACCTACCACTCTGCGTCCAGGCTGGCTGCCCCCACCAGTCGATCCTGACGAGCTCGATCCCGAGCTTGACGTGCCGGTTCCGCCACCGCCTCCGCCGCCGCCACAGCCGATAAGGGCCAACACGATCAATCCAAGGAGCAAACCGCCGTACTTCATAAAGCCTCGTTATTCTGACTCACCAGGACGCTCAGCGTGTTTGCTCACTTCAAAAGATCGGAACCCATGGGGCAGAAGCTCGGCCAAAGTGTATGATGTGCGTTCTCCAGAATTCGATCCGAAAACGACTATGCTCATTTCAGCCGGGTTCTTGGTGAATTCATTCAGGGTCTGCAAGCATAGTCCGCATGGCGTTCCGGCATCGCGAGTTACTACCGCCAAGCCTGTGATTTCGTAACAGCTCCCCATCACCATTAGGCAGATTGCACATCTTTCGGCGCAAATTCCCGCCGGATAGCTCACATTCTCGACGTTGCATCCCGCGTAAATCGTCCCATTGCCACCAAGAATGGCTGCTCCAACCGGGTAGGCGCTATAAGGAGCGTAAGCCAATTGTTGCGCCGTTTTCGCGGCGGCGAGCAATAGGTTGATTACGGCATCGTCCATTGAAAATTACTTTAGCACCGCTACCGTGGCGCCTTGACCTCCGTCGGAAGCTTCGGCATCGCGATAGGACTGCACGTTTGGATGCCGCCGCAAGGTATCGCGGGTCATTTTACGGAGCACGCCTTCGCCCTTACCATGAACGACTCGGACAGAGGGCAATCCAGCCAAAACCGCCTCGTCGAGAAATTTCTCCAACATTTGCTCCGCTTCCTCATACCGCATCATTCGTAAGTGCAGCTCGGTATGGGCATACTGGGCCCGTTGCAAGCTTATGTTGGTTTTGGCTCGCTTTGGCTTTGGTTCGATAGCCGTTTCCGCCATCAGCAATCTATCGGCGGCAACGGTGAGCTTAAGCGATCCAACTTGAACCAGGGCTTTTCCGTTCTTCGGGTTATCCAGTAAGGTTCCTATGCTCGAGTAGCCCTCCACTCGAACCGACATACCCTTTGCAAACGTGGCGCCGGACTCTTTAGCAGCGGGCTTGAATTCCGTAGCCAACTGACCCCCGATTTCCTGAAGTTCCCGCAGCTTTTCTCGTGCTTCTTCGCGAGCCTCGTGAGTGGAGCTATTTTTGAGGCCCTCGAAGATGTCCGCCGCCTCGAGTCGTAGCTCCCTAAGAGTCGTCTCGAGAGTTTCAGCCGACCTCGCTCTCATGGTCTTTCTTGATTCCTCCGCTTCCGCGAGCTTTTGTTCCGCCGCTTTTTCGACTTCTCGTAATCGCGAAGCAAGGCGGTCCGCCTCGCTTTGAGCGCGGTGGGCTTGGCGTTGGGCGATTTCAAGCTTTTCGAGCATGCGAGCAATATCTTGTTCTTCGACCCCCATCCCAGACCGTGCCTGGTCGATGATCTCTCGCGGAACCCCCAAACGCTCGGCGATTTTCAGAGCATGGCTAGCTCCTGGAGCGCCCATCATCAAGCGGTAGGTGGGCCGCAGGCTCTTCGTGTCGAATTCCATCGCCGCATTGATGAATCCTGGGGTGTTGTAGGCAAAGATTTTTAGCTCCCCATAGTGAGAACTTGCCAGGATTTTTGCTCCTTTCTTGTGCATGGCGAGTAGCAGCGCTTTGGCAAGCGATGCTCCTTCCGTGGGGTCGGTCCCCGCGCCGATCTCGTCTAGCAGAACAAGAGCGCCGGGCTGGAGATTTCTCAATGCTTCGGAGATATTCTTGAGATGGCCGCTGAAGGTGGATAGCGATT
The DNA here is from genome assembly GCA_038225245.1 of Fimbriimonadales bacterium. Lineage (GTDB taxonomy): Bacteria > Armatimonadota > Fimbriimonadia > Fimbriimonadales > Fimbriimonadaceae > JBBREX01. The sequence continues at coordinate 15,149 of JBBREX010000007.1, forward strand.
GTTGCAAACTTTGCTCATCTCCGATATCGGCCCAAATTTGGCTGAACAATCCTAGGCGCACTTCTGAGGCGGGCAGCATGAGGCCGCATTGGGCCATCAACACGAAGAGCCCGACCGTCTTGATGGCGACGGTTTTCCCCCCCGTATTCGGTCCCGTGATCAAAAGAGCGTCGAAATCAAGTCCGAGGTCGAGAGTCAGCGGAATCGCTTGGTCGGCTTCGATTTGGGGATGGCGGCCGTTAACGATTCGAATGGAACCTGCCTTGGCTTCGATCGGAGATACCGCATTCATCTTGTGACCTAACCTGGCTTTGGCGAGGTGCAAGTCGAGTAAAGCAGCGGCTTCGATGGCGGCCATGATCTGGTGGCCATCCCGTCCGACCCTCCCGCTTAAGTCAGCCAAAATTCGAGCCACCTCCTCTCGCTCGGCAGCTTCCGCTTCCCTAAGCGCATTACCCAGTTGAAGCACGTCCTCAGGTTCGATGAAAAGCGTTTGGCCGGAGGCGCTCGTATCGTGGACGATGCCCTTGATTTTGCCGCGGTGCTCCGCCTTAAGAGGGATGACGTACCGGCCGTCTCGCTGAGTATAAATGGGATCGCTCAGTAAATCTCGGCTCTTGCCGCTCGTGTACTTTTGGATGCGCTCCCCGATTCGCTGGCCGCAAGCGAGCTTGTGTCTCCTCAGGCGGGCAAGCTCTGCGCTTGCCGAGTCTTTAACTTCGCCGCTTCCTTCGAGCGAACTAAACAGTTTTCCTTCGAGGGGCTGAAGCTGGACTAAGCATTCGGCGATTTGCCAAAGGCGCGGGCGGCGTTCTTTCCGGGCTTCCAGAGCGCCTCTGGCCGTTCTCATTGCGGCCAAGGCCTCGGCGATGCCGTAAAGCGTCTCGCCGTCGACTGGACCGCCCTTGCTCGCGCGATCCAGCGCTCGACGATAGTCCCGAACCGCACCAAGAGACGGTAAGCCCCCTTCATCGAGGGTCTGGGCCGCTTCTCGCGTTAACTCTTGTAAAGCGCGAACTTCTCCCGCTTCGAATGATGGCGCCAGGTTTTGAGCATGGGTGGCGCCGAGCACGGTATCGCATTCGGCAGCGAGCGATTCAGTGACCTGGCTCAGCTCTAGGACCTGCAGGGCGTGGTTCATTTGTTATCTTTCATCAAAAGTGAGTCAAAATCGACAAGTTGGGAATACTCGCGGCAGCGTAGCGTACGCATAATTAACCAATGATTCTAACCGTGATTGCCTGGATCGCCTCCACCGCCAGAGTATTTTCTCTTACTCCAACCGACGACGTTTGGGTTTACCCTCATGCGAGCGAGCCTGAGAGGGATGCTTATCTCCGTGTCTGGGGATCGGATGGTCTCAGCGTGGCTAAGGCAGGAGCCTCCCCTCAGAATTTTTCTTATGGCTATTTGAAGTTCGACGTTTCCAATCTGCCCGCCGGAACGCTCCAAAAGGCAACCTTGGTTTTAACCCACGTCGCGGATCCTGCCTGGACGCCAGAGATTATGAAGCAGTATCCTTTGGAGGCAAGACGCCTATCGCCAAAGTTTGGCGAAAATACATGGACGTATGCCGATTCATCGACTATTTTTCCGGGGTCGGGCAAGGAAAGCATCTATGGACTTGCGTCCCGCGCTGACCGGCAAGATCAGAAAGACTTTGCGCTGTCAATCGAGCTTGGCGATGAGACTTCCGCTTTCGGACGCGACCTGAAGAAAGCCATTGGGGGTGCTGAGAAGCAAATCGCGATCGCACTCACGTCGGCGATGGACCCTGAGGTTCTAGGAATGAAGTGCGTGTATAAGGTCTATTCCAAAGAGGGTCCGAAAAGCTTTCGGCCTATATTAAAACTGGAATGGATGGACTGAAACTTCGCCAGATAATAAAAAAGTCTTAGTAATTCGTTGTGCGCTCGTTGACTTGCCGCTAAAATACGCAGGAGCGCATTGGCAAACGATATTCTTCGTCGGTTGAGCGTCCTACGCGAACTAACGTGGGGCAATTTGCTCAACGTCATCGACATCCTGTTGGTGGCGTACTTGATTTTTCGACTACTCCAACTGGTCAGGGGCACTCGAAATTGGCGAATCGTGGGGGGAATCGGCACTTTCGTGGTGGCTCTTTTTCTCAGCGACCTGTTGAGGCTTCACACTCTGCATTGGGTTCTGGACAAAGCGACGCTCCTCGCTCCGGTGGCACTCGTTATTTTGTTGCTTCCCGAATTGCGTCAAACCTTGGAAGGATTCGCAAGGCTGGGACTTTGGCCGGAGCGGTTGCGAGGAGCCGATCATCAAACTGCAGCTCGTACGATCGAGGAGATCATTGCGGGAGTCGCCGAAATGTCGGCTTCGCGGCTGGGAGCGATCATCGTAATCGAACGCAGCGGGCACCTTGACGAGGTAATTTCCAGTGGCGTGCAGGTCAGCGCCCAGGTTAGCGCTCCCTTGCTAGGCTCCATTTTTTATCACGGTAGTCCACTTCACGATGGAGCGGTCGTCATTCGTGGAGACACGATCGCCGCTGCCGCCTGCCGATTGCCATTGAGCGAATCGGCGAAACTCGATACGTCGGTCCACATGCGGCATCGTGCCGGGCTTGGGATTACTGAGCAGGCGGACTCGATAGCCATCATCGTGAGCGAGGAACGCGGCTCTGTCAGCGTCGCAATCGAGGGAACGCTAAAGAAGCTCGCGAGTCACCTTGAGCTGAGGGATATTTTGAATCGAGAACTTCGGGCCCTTGAAGGGGTCTCTGAAGATCGCGGGTCAAAACCTCGGCGAAAGAGGGACAAGGAAAAAGTTCTAGGATGAGAATTTCGCTTCGGGCCAATGATGTTTTGCTCGTGGTTTCATCCCTCGTCCTTTCCTTGCTTCTTTGGCTTCAAGTTCAATCCCAGGGGGACCGAAGTCCCGACCGCACATTCGACGTTCCGCTGCTCCTACGAGGGCTAGGTGACGACTTCATGGCCACCCACGCCCCAATCTCGGTGAAAGTGATCGCCTCGGGGACCACCCAGCAGCTGAATGAAATCACAAAAATGACCCAATTTGGCGTCAATAAGCGGCCCGAAGTAGTTGCCATGATCGACCTCGAGAATGCTCATGAGGGCTCCAGAAAATATCCGGTCCGCTTGAACGCACCAACTGGCATTGCCGGTTCATTGGAGCTGGTTCGGGAAACCGAGCGAATTCAGATCGAGCGGGTAACCCGGACGCCTAAGAAGGTGGCGGTCGAAGAACGGGGGCTCCAGCCCGCAAATCTGCAATACAACGGCTCGACTACGGAGCCCACATACGTGGTCGTAGTGGGACCCGATTCGCAACTTTCCCGAATCGCTAAAGTTAGGGTGATGCTCGATCTGACTAAAATAAGGCCCGCCGAGACTTACCAGGGCCGAGTGGAAATTCTGGACCACAATAATCAGCCTTTGCTGCAAATGAGGGCCGAGCCAGATTTTGTGACGGTCAGGCCGGGACTAGCATCGGCTCCTGTTGCAAAGAACGTCATCGTTACCCCCATTTGGCATGGCCAACCCGCGTTCGGATTCAAAGTGCGAAGCTACACCATCGAGCCAAGCCAGATTTCGCTAGGTGGCAATCCTGCCATGTTGGCAAAGATCGGCATCATCGAAACGGAAGCGGTGCCGCTCGATGGTCTCAAATCCAGCCAGGTTTTTACCGCCAAGCTAAGCTTGCCGGCAGGGATCGAATCGAAGACGAAATCGGTTAGAATTTCGATTCGACTGGAAGCTAACCCCGCGCCTGCCAGCCCGTCCGGCGGAACAGGTTTATGATCGAAATTCGACCTATCTGCAGCGGGGAGGCGCCTACCTTTTTAAGACTCCTGTGCCAAGCCTTCGACCTTGATTATGGTAGGGCGCACTCAGTTTTTTTTACCGAGCCTTATTTCGATCTGCGACGGAAATGGGGCTTGTTCGAGAATCGAACGCTGCAGACGATTCTAACCTTGACTCCGCTTGAATTCGGGTGGGGCAAAAGCGTGGGCATCGCTGGGGTGGCGACCCGTCCTCAGTCGAGAGGCAAAGGACTGGCGACCCGGTTGATTCAAGAAGCCTTGGATTATGCGGGAAGGCATGGGGAACACTCGGCGATGCTATTTGCCCACAATGCCTCGATCTATAAAAGGGCGGGATTCCAAATTCTCGATCACGTCGTGAAAGGATTGGTGGAAAGCCGGCCTAGACATGACGTCGCCGATAACTTATCGGTTGATGAAGTTCAACGGATGTACGATTTATGGTGTTACAAGGATCCTTCTCGATTGCGGCGTGATGCCCGACGATGGCAGTTTTGGAGGTGGAGCCTGAGATGCTGTGAACCCTTTGGCGAAGGATATCTCTGCACGGAAGCGGCCGTAGTTCGGGAAGCGGTTCTGGCCAAGGCAGAACCCTTCTGGCCCGTCCCGGCTGGAACGGAATGGGTCGGCACAAGGAAGGTAACGCGAGAGATGCATGTGCCCGTCCGAGACGAGCGGGAAGAGCTGCTATTAATGGGTCGAAACTGCCCCGAGATTCCTGCCATGTTTATGACCGACCAATTCTGAATCGGAGGCGGCCAAGGTATTCTTCCAGCATCAATGTCCGAGTACCAAATTTATACTTCCGAGAGCGTGAGCGAGGGACATCCCGACAAGCTTGCCGACCAAATCTCCGACGCCCTACTCGATGAGTTTTTGGCGCAAGATCAAAGGGCTCGAGTAGCTATCGAAACCTTGCTCACTCGAGGACTCGCCGTAGTTGCAGGCGAAGTGACGACCGAAAATGCGTACGTCGATGTCGCGCGGGTCGTCCGCGATACGATCAACGAAGTGGGCTACACGGATACGGAACTAGGATTCGACGGTAACACGTGCGGAGTTTTGGTAGCCATTCAGGAACAATCTCCGGACATCGCGGTTGGGGTAGATAAAGGCGGCGCCGGCGATCAAGGCATGATGTTTGGACTCGCGACCAATGAAACTCCGGAGATGATGCCGCTCCCGATCTCTATCGCCCACGCACTCACCCGCCAAGCCGCGAAAGTCCGTAGGAATCATCCCTCGCTGGGCCTTCGCCCAGACTCTAAAAGCCAGGTGTCCGTGGTGTACGAAAACGGCAGGCCAAAACGAATCGACACCGTTGTAATGTCGGTCCAACATTCACCTACAATTCTTCACGCGGCGGTGCAGGCGCTAGTTAAGGAGCACATCATCGGCCCCGTCATGGCAGAATATGACGCTTACTTCGATGAGAAGATCACCTACCATATCAACCCTACCGGGGTCTTTATTATCGGAGGACCTCAGGCCGATACGGGAGTGACAGGTAGAAAGATCATCGTCGACACCTACGGGGGTATGTGTCCTCACGGCGGGGGCGCATTCAGTGGTAAAGATCCTACGAAAGTTGACCGAAGTGCGGCTTATATGGCGCGTCACGTGGCAAAATGCGTCGTAGCGGCTGGGCTTGCCGACAAAGCGCAAGTCGCCCTTGCGTATGCGATCGGCGTGGAGCAACCAGTATCTGTTAACGTGGAGACCTTTGGCACGGAAAAGATCGACAAGGACAAAATTTCCGTCATGACCCGCAAAGCCTTCGACTTGTCCCCCCGGGGAATCAACAAGCATTTGAATTTGACGAAAACAAGATATTTGGCAACGGCCAAGAACGGCCATTTCGGTAATCCGGCATTCCCCTGGGAAAGAACGACCGAGGCGGCCAGACTAAAGGGCTAGTTTGCTTTCGACGCGCCCTGAATAGATTCCCAAGTAGGTTGAGGACTCCTACTGCCGCCGTCATTTCCGGTCCATGAGAATTCGAATCCACGTTGCCGGCAGGCGGTGACTGGGTCGAGCGAGAAAGCGATGTCGAACGCATCGTCCAAAGCAAGCAACTGGGCGACCAGCTCGGCTTGCCATTCATCCAATATCTCAATTGCTGCCGATACTCGCTGACGGAAAACGGGATTCTTGCTTTCAGACATGGCGCGTTGGAAGTCTTGTCCGGCCGATCCGCAGCACCCCAGCGCTTGATAGGCCATTCCTCGGAGCAAGAGATAGCCCGGTTCATAGGAATTTAGTCGAAGCAAGCGTTTCGCGGTACGAATCACCGCCTCTAGGTCTGCGAGGTGCCACTGGCATTGGACGAGCATTTCTAGAGCGGGGAGATGGCGAGGATTCTTTCGAATAAAGGTCCTACAGGCTCGGGCCGCCTGCTTCCAGCGACGGTCCGCCATGGCCCCCGCCGCCTGCATAAGTAAGTCCGCATGTTGGTCATTTTCAGCTAGTGAAGGGACCAAACGCCGCCCTCGACCGGCGAGTATTTCGGGGAAGTCAAGTTGTTGGGAGGCTCGGGCCAATACGGTTTTCATCACTTTCTTGCGTGCTTGGGACGACTGCTTGTGCCGCTACGAACCGCCACCCATAGTAAGGCTATCTCACTGGGACCCGAAGAACTATAAGCAAAGTTGCGAGAAGTTGTCCTCAAACCGCCTCCGCGAGAGAAATCTGGTCATTTTGCGAGCTTAATTGGGCAACTTTTGCCCGCAAAGCAAGAGGTATCCGGGCTTTTCCATCGGGAGTCTTCATGCCGATCATGGAAGCCATCGCTGCCGCCTCATTTGCCCAACTGCGGGAAAAGGCCTCCGTGCATCCTCGCAAGAGGGCAACCAAGTGCCCGTCATCGCGGCGGCATAGCAATGCGCCAAGAGGAAGCTTGGCCCGAATTCTGCGCGCATAGTTCATCAATGCGTGTTCGATTGCCGGCGGCCCGAAATCCTCGCGCAAATCGTCGATGCGCAGCAATTCTAAATAGACAAGATATCCACCTCTCGCCTCCGAGACGGCATGATGAAACTCGGAAGGGGTGGCCAGCCCGCCGTTCTTGTCGCTCCTGACAACCATCCGAGCGATCGCTTGGCTGAATTCTGCCGCGATGACCCGCAAAGCTTCCATTTCATCCACGTCGAGGCCGCCCGTGCGGTGAGTTGCCACGGACACGAATCCGTAGGAATTCTCTTCGAACTGTACTGGAAGAATGCAATAACTTCCCACCCTCGCCTTGACCGTTTCAACCCGGGGACATTGAGGATCGGCGGCAGCATCGAACAACAATATTTCGGGCGATCCTAGTGCTCGCCAGCCGTCGATCCCTAGGCCATTGGCAAAGCTCATCGACTCGATCAATCTAATCGGAGCTCCGGACGAAGAGAGTGGTAAGGCCTCTTTCCCATCGAAGCACCAAATGGCGCAATGGTCGCACTCGACGATCTGAGCAATTTCACGAACTACCCGTGCAGCAAGGCTGGCAGGCGAATCCGCCCCCAAACACGTCGAGGCGATTCGGTATAGAAGCTCGCATTCTCGCAACTTGCGAGCCGCTGCAAAGGTGCAGCGTTGCTGCTCAAGGATGCCAGAAAGGAACGGGGCCGCTACCTCGGCAAGCTCTACGGCCTCATCTAAGCGCGTCGAATTCATGTGGGTGACGCAGGCCATGCCGACGATTCGGCCCTCATGGCGCAATAACACGCTGCGTACCGCTCTTCGGCTTTCGTGGGACAGAAGAACATCGATGGATTGGTCGATCCGGTGACGAATTTGTCCGTCGCTAAGACCATAGTCGATTTCAAATGACTGAGCTTGTAGCGCCTGCGGTAGCCTCCCGAAAGACCCTGCTACGACCATTCGACCGTCGAATTGAGCGACCGTATAGAGGCAGACACCTTCCGCCTGGATGAGGTCACTGAAACGTTTAGCGATCTGTTGGTGGAACTGGGCCGTCGAGAGAGAGGCAAAGTTGGCGAGCGAAGCCACGATGCGGTCGCGCTTGCTTTTCAGCTCGATTTCACGATATTGTTCGCGCAAAACTCGATACTTTGTTCGAAGTTCGTCACTCTCCATCGAGGGTTCAGCGGACAGTGCCACTGGCTGGACGAATGTTTCGACAGAGCCGACCGTTCGGGGCTGAGCGTATCGGAGAAGCAACCCTATCGATAAAACCGCGACTGCCTGGATTAGCAATGCAGGCGAAGGCTCGGTCTCTACGAGGAAGTTGTGAGCGACCAGAAGCCATCCGGCGGCAAGAGGGGCCATCGCGGCGGGATTTGAGGTAAACCGCGACGTCGCGTAAGCACAGGGCACGAGCACCATGAAGCCAAACGACTCGATGTGTCCGGCCGCGGCGGCAAGAATCGCTATGACTCCGGCATCGGCGACCGCAACAAAACCCGCAATTCCAGAATTCCTCAGCCCTTTTCGATCAAGCTGATAAATGACGAAGGAGTACGCCGCACATAGTGTTCCAAGGCGCCAAGCAAAATCGAAATTTGGCTTCCCGGTAACGCCGGAAAAGGCCATCAAAAGCGAAATGAACGTAATCCGAACGGCAAGCTCGACCATTATCCGTCACTTTATCTTTCGGGATAAAAAAGCTAAGGGTTAGGGTCAAGTTATGATTAAGGGGAAGCTTACGATTCACGCATGGCTTTTAAGCGGCCGAGATTTATTGGATGCATGGTTTCCGGCTCCTTCGTTTCTAGGAGAATCGGAATATTATCGAAGCGGGGATCGTTCACAAGCAAGCGAAATGCCAATTCGCCAATCTCACCCTCCCCAATGTGAGCATGACGGTCGATTGTCGATCCGAGCAGCCTTTTGCTATCGTTGCTATGGATGGCTTTAATACGGCCGACGCCAACCAATTTATCGAACAAGTCAAACGTTTTGTGGTAGGTTTCAGAAGTGCGTATGTCATATCCCGCGGCGAAAACGTGACAGGTATCCAAACACACCCCCAATCTTTGGTGTCCATGGCAAAGATCGAGAATGGTGGCAATTTCCTCGAATTTGCTGTTCAAATCGCTACCTTGGCCCGCCGTCGTTTCCATCAAGAGAGTCACTTCGGGAGGCGTTTCTTCGAACAGATTCAAGATTACTTCGGCGGCGGACGCTAGAGCTTGAGCAAGTGTTTGGCCCTTCGAGGATCCAATGTGCGAAACCACATGGTCGATCCCGTATTGGGCGCATCGGTTCATCTCGCCTTTCAAATATTTGTAGCTTCGGTCTCTCACATCTTCTTCGAGCGAAGTGATGTTCACAAGATAGCTGTCATGGCTAATCACGTCGGATATGCCGGTCTCGTTACACGCACTCAGGAATTCGAGGACCATCTCGCTCGTGACCTCTTTCGCACGCCACTGCTGCGGGTTCGAAGTGAACACTTGGATGGCCGCACAGCCGATCTCGTGGCCCTTGCGGATGGCATTGCCAAGGCCCCCTGCCGTTGGCATATGCGCGCCAAGCAATTGAGCCGACATGGGCCAATGGTACCTTTGGGACCAAACGAGCTCAGCCGCGCTTGCCCGGCTTCGATGTAAAATGAGCACCTATGGGCGCCTATCTACCCTGCTTCAAGGCCTACGACGTGCGGGGGAAGGTTCCCAGCGAGCTTAACCCAAAGATTGCGAGAGCCATCGGACGCGCCTACGCAGAAGAGACGGGGGCCAAAAAAGTTTGTGTGGGTTATGACATCCGCTTGTCGGGACCAGCCCTTTCGATCGCATTGACTGAGGGCTTAAAGGAAGGGGGGGCTGAGGGAATCGATCTCGGTCTCGTGGGCACGGAAATGGTGTACTTCGCGACCGCTCACTATGGCTATGACGGTGGGGTAATGATTACCGCTAGCCATAACCCTCCCGAATACAACGGCATGAAAATGGTGCGTCGGGAAAGCCGCCCGATCAGCAGCGATTCCGGCCTCGATGCCATCGAAAAGCGCGCATTCGATTTTTTGTCGGCTTGCCCGGACCCAGCGGAGGAGCGTGCGAGTCCAGAATTTGAGCTGAAAGCTAGCCTCTATGACGATTTTGTCCAGCATCTGCTAAGGCTTATCCCCATAAAGACGGCCAGACCTCTGCATGTGCTAGCCAACGCGGGCAATGGAGCTGCCGGCCTGGCGATAGACGCGCTAGAGCTCAACTTGGCGATGCAGATCGAGAAGATGCACTTTGAGCCCGACGGCTCTTTTCCGAACGGAGTACCCAATCCAATTTTGGCCGAGTCTCGAGCTGAGATGGAGCGAAACATGCAGGCCAGCCCAGGAAAATATGACTTTGGGGTGGCCTGGGACGGTGACTATGACCGTTGCTTCTTTCTCGACGAAAACGGGCGATTCATCGAAGGCTATTACATCGTGGGACTGCTCGCCCAGGCTATCCTGAGCCAAACCAAGGGTCAGACGATCGTCTACGATCCCCGGTTATATTGGAATACTCTCGATATCGTTAATCGTTTAGGCGGCAAAGCTGTCGTTTGCAAGAGCGGCCATGCATTCATTAAGGAGAAAATGCGGTCGGTCGACGCTATCTATGGCGGTGAAATGAGCGCTCATCACTATTTTCGAGATCATTGGTACTGCGACAGCGGCATGATCCCATTTCTTATGATCGCCCGCCTAATCGATACCGAAGGTCGATCCTTAGGCCAGTTGGTGGATGAAATGATTCGCGCCTATCCGTGCAGCGGGGAAGTCAATTCCGAAGTCGACGACGTGGCTTCTACCCTTCAACGGGTGGAGCGAGAATATTCGACCGGAATAATCGACCGTCTGGATGGCCTCAGCATCGAATTCGAGGATTGGAGGTTCAATTTGCGCGGGAGCAATACTGAGCCTGTGATTCGTCTGAACGTGGAAACCCGCGGCAACGAAAACCTTATGCGAGAAAAAACACACGACCTTCTCGCGATCATTCGAGCTCAATAATGCGTCTTTAGTCCTAGTATCGCAGTGAAAATGCGGAGGTCTTGCATTTTCTACAGCATTGCGGCATAATAAGCATGACCGAGAATGGTCTTGGTCACAAAGACGCAGGATGCGTGCCAGGCGAAAGGGAACGTTGCTTGGATCTCATAGGAAACTCAAGGAAAGTTGTGAGAATCAGGCGCGGAGCTCCTTCCGCGAAGCTCGACATCCAGAGTCAAGGAAAAAAACTCAAGGAGAATGAGCGGATATGAAGCGAACGTTTAAATACGCGCTTATCACAGTCCTCGGCGCCGCGGTGGTACTTCCCGCGCTTGCTCAGGACAATTTCCCAGACGTCCCCACAGATCCTCCCCATTGGGCCATGAAGGCCCTCGAGGAGATGAAGAGGGAGGGCATCCTCGTTGGCTACCCAGACGGATTATTCCGTGGCGGTCGGCCGGCCAGCCGATATGAGCTCGCAGTGGCAGTCCACGCGACTTATATGAAGCTGAAGGGGATGTACGACGGCCTCGACTCGCAAGTCAAAGCCCTCACCGACAAAATCAACGGCATGCCCGGTGGCAACGCCGACGATCTCAAGGCCCTTCGCGACCAGCTGACCAGCCTTCAGAATGATGTGAACGGCATGAAAGGCTGGGGCGATGACATCTCCAAGCTCAAAGACATGGCGAGCACCTTCGAAAAAGAGCTCGCTTCGATGGGCGTCGATGTCGAAGCCATGAAGAAGGACCTTCAGGACCTTGCCGATCGCGTTGGGAAGCTCGAAAAGCGAAAGCCCGCCGTTGATATTAGCGGCGATGCCAACCTTCTCGTGCTTGGCGGACACGGGCGTAGCAATAACCTCGGCGTAACCCCGGGCGGACGGCTGACCGGCGTGGGCCGCGGTTCCTACTTCGATGCTCCGAGCGTCGGTATCAATCGCGATCTCTCCGTGTTCCACGAGGCCGCCTTCACGTTCAAGGGAACGAACGAAGATGGTCCTAAGTGGCACGCTACCCTGGTAGCCGGCAACATGATCACTCCGGGCGCATTGGGCAGCCAAAGCACCCGTAGCCTCGGCGCAGGATTCATGGAAGGCTCGGCAGACGTGTATTTCCAGGATTTCGGCGTTAACTTCGATACCAGCATCTCTGGTCTCGGGTTCTCGGCGGAGATCGGCCGTCTCGGCTATCAGATCAGCCCGTACCTCTTCAAGAGACCGGACTACACCGATTACTTCTCGAATCCCCGTTGGGACAATGGCGACTGGTATCTCGATGGAGCGCTCGTTCGCTTCAAGTTCGGGATGGCCGGCGTTGATGTATTTGCTGGACGCAACAGCGCCCGCAATACCGTCAATGGTATCGACATCAATCCCATGGGCATTTTCGGGAGCAACTCGGTTCCTCCTGGACTTCCTGGTTCTTTGATCGACCAGAGCCTGGGCATACGCGTCAACGCTCCGCTTGGCGAAATGGGCCAGATCAACTTGGCTTACCTGTGGCTCGACAGCAACACCAAGGTTGGTACCGGTATCGCAACTGGGGCTAACCGCAACAACGTGTTCGGCGGTGACCTCCGATTCAATCTCGGACAGAACCTGAATATCGCGGGCGGTTACTCCAAGACAGTGCTGAGCAACAACACAGTGCGCGTTCTCGACAACGATAACGCGGCGATCTTCGGCAATCTCGGATACACCGCCGGAAATTGGGGCGCCAATGTCGGCTGGCGACGGGTCGAGCAGAATTATTCTGCGCCAGGAGACTGGGGCCGCATGGGAACGTTCTGGAATCCGACCAATGTCGAAGGCCTCAACGCCTACGTTTGGTTAAACCTCTCGCCGGAATTCCGGCTCACGGGACGCGGCGAGTTTGATCGCGAAGTCAACGCGATCGACTCCGGTGATCCAGATCGGACCAAGTTCAATTCGTATTCGGTTCAGGCCGACTACAAGCTGACCACGAGCTGGAATCTCATGGCAAACTATGAATACACCATGTTCGATCGAGCCGCCTCCGGCGTCGCCGATCCTAAAGAGAACTGGTTCACGGTTGGCCTCGGCTACGCGCTCGGCGCAAATGCCAAACTCGACATTCGCTACCAAGTGAGCGATGTCAAGGATGCCGCAAACAGCATCTATACGGGCCTCGGCGCCTCGCGATATCGCGGCGGATTGCTGAGCACCCAAGTAAGCATCAAGTTCTAAACTTGATCCTTTAAGATGGCAAGCGCTTCCGGGAATCCCCGGAGGCGCTTTCCTTTCGTCTCGACCAACCATGAATCGGTGGGTTCGCCTTAAGCGTCCGAATTCCCAGAGGTGATTCAAATGAAAAGGATAATTAAGAAGCGAACGGTTCTGATCGTGGGTTCGGTATTGGCGCTCGCCGCACTTGGCGCGACGCAAATCAAGCAAGTGATCAAGGTCATCGGTGTTGGAGCGGCCGTATCCCAATTCGGCCCCCAGATCAATAAAGCGATAAACGGCTTGACCAAGCATGAGGACAGTTACACTCGCACCACAAAGGTGGTGCCGATCATTAGCGTGGGGACAGGACGAAACAATTACATCGGGGCGGCTCAAGTCACGGGTCCTCGAAGCGCCGTCGAAAAGGTGAAAGCGGTGGCTCAGCCGGAGCTCGGCATCTTCGGAAATGAAATACGCATTCGCGCCCTCATTCCGGTTGCCTCGGAAAAGAATCTATCGAATATCAAAGCGGTAGACGGAGTCGGAGTAAGCGGTATCGTCGATCTGCGACTTTGATTTCGCACAAAGGATCGGCATAAGGTAACTTTCTCCTGGCCAAACGGCCAGGAGAGAACTCACTCGATGTCCACTTTGAAAGTGCTTGCCCTAGCCGGTTGTCTGCTTTCCGGCAATGTATGTTTTGCGACTCCCGTTAAACGCGTGATGCATCCGGCTCTCTCGCCGGACGCAAAAACGTTGGTATTCAGTTGGCAAGGCGATCTTTGGTCGGCCTCCAGCAGCGGCGGGACCGCTCGCCGCCTGACCGTGCACCCGGCAACCGATCAGTTTCCCCGATGGACTCCGGATGGGTCTCGAATTGTCTTTGCCTCTAATCGATACGGCAACTTCGATGTTTTCTCGATCAAGCCGGACGGATCGGATCTCAAGCGGCTGAGCTTCGAAAGCTCGTACGAGTTCCCGTGTGCCATTTCGCCCTCTGGGAAGACGATCTATGGATACACGAATGCCTGGGGGCGCCAAGACATCTTTATGCTGGACATAAATGGCGGTGACATTATTCGGCTCACCGGCCACCCGCTCGAGACGAAATACACGCCTGGCGTCTCTCCTGATGGCGCCACCATTGCCTATTGCACAGGGGGCAGCTTTAATTGGCGAAATCCAAATGCGAAGGGCACCTATACCGCGGACATCTGGCTGGCCGATGCGGGAGTACCTTTAAGAAACCATCGCAACATTACCCGTAACGAGTGGCAAGATCAATTTCCCACTTTCGCCCGGGATGGATCTCTTTACTTTGTTTCGAATCGCTCCGGGTGGCCCAATCTCTGGCATATGAAGGCCGATGGCTCGGCTCCCCGTCAACTGACGCATCACCTAGATGGAACCATGCGGTGGCCGACAATTAGCGGGAACGGCGCTCTGATCGCCTACGAGTTCGAATCCATGATATGGACTTATGACCCCAGGTCGCAACGTTCGCAAGAGCTCACGTTCGATGTACCGGACGATCAACGCCTCAATCCAATTAGCGAATCGAATCTCACGAGTGGAGTTACCAACTACGCGATTTCGCCCGACGGCAAGCGCGCAGTGGCCGTGATTCGGGGCGAGCTTTTTCTCATGCCGGAGCGCGGGGGCCCGACGCGAAGACTAACCGATAACACTGCTCTCGACTTCCAGCCACTATGGTTGGACCAAAAGCGCATCCTCTTCGCGTCCGCTCGAACTGGGAAACGAGATCTATTTACAGTCGGCTTGGATGGCGAGACGAAGCCTTTCATCCAGGACTCAGCCGATCTGATGTCTCCTGCCCTCTCCCCGGATGGGAAATGGCTTGCATTTCACCGAGGCATGAACGAGGTAGATGTGATGCCTGCTTCCGGTGGGCCGCTGAAGGTGCTCTCCAAGGGGTATTGGGAGGACGCGCTGCAAGGGGGAACCTCGATTTCTTGGTCGCCTGACAGCAAATGGTTAGCGATCGACGTTCCCACCGACCGGGGATCGAATATCTATCTCCGGGAGGTGGAAGGCGCGAGGAAGGTTTTGGTGGCGAGGACGGCTCGCGGCATCAGTTCGCCGCCGAAGTTCTTACCCAATGGGAAGGGCGTCTATTTTACGGCCCAGGAAGCCGCCGAAAGCGATCTTTTCGTAATCGATCTCGTGCCGCCTGAAGTCATTTTCTCCGAAGACGAGCTGGAAAAGCTCGATGTTCCACGAGCAGAAAAGAAGATAGGCGTAGTCGAAGTTTATGAGCCTGGAATAGAAGATCGAATGCGCCGATTGACCTCGACGGGGGCTTCGAACCCGCAGGCATCGCCCGACAGCAAGTCGATATGGACGAACGTGCAGGGCCAGCTGGTTGCGATACCGGTGAGCGGAGGACCCGCGGTGCCCGTCGTCGGCGTTACGGGCGCCGCAACCGACATCAAGATTGGACCTCTGAACAAGGTTTATTTTCTTTCGGCCGGAAAGTTGAATACGCTCAACGTGGAAAAGGGTCTGGCGACCCCCATTAATTTCTCGGCGAACCTGACTATCAATCTTAAAGACGAAGATCGCGCGCTTTTCGAGGAAATCTGGTGGGCGCTCGATCGGATGTATTACGACGAGAAGCATAACGGCAAGGATTGGTCTGCGATCCGTTCCAAGTTTTCCAAGCTCGTGCCTTACGCCACGGATCGTGCGGACTTTTACGCCCTCATGGGCGAGATGATGGAAGAGTTGAATAGCTCCCATCTCGGGTCGACTCCGCCTCCTCCCGAGAAGCCTCAAAACGATGACAGCACTGGCTTTATCGGGGTCGAATGGAACTGGGACTTGCTTCATAAGATCGGCGCCTATGTGGTTTCGTCCGTGCTCATCGGTTCGCCTGCATCGCACCCTCAATCGTTGCTCCTTCCCGGAGACCGGGTGCTTTTCGTCGATGGTGTAGCTCCCGGTCCAGACCACCCGATGGCGGCTTTGCTAAACGAGAAGACCGCTCGAAAGGTAGTGTTAAAGATCGATCGAGCCGGCAAATCGATGGAGGTCGATATCAAGCCCGCGCTGCCCGCGACGCGCAACGCCCTGGTGTACGAAAACTGGGTCAAGTGGGAGCGGCAACAAGTGGATCGACTGAGTAAAGGCACACTTGCTTACCTGCATATCGAGGGCATGAACGAGCCAAGCCACGAGCTTTTCTTGCGGCAAATCCGAACTCTGACCCCGGGGAAAAAGGGCGTAATCATCGACGTGCGATTCAACGGCGGAGGCAGCACATCGCACAAGGCGCTCGGGGTTCTCATCAAACAACCCTGGCTGATTCGAACCTACCGGGGCGCGCCTGATATTCGCCTGAGCGAGAACATCAATCGCGGCGACAGCCTCGAGCTGCCGAGCGCGCTGTTGATCAACCAGCATAGCTTCAGCAACGCGGAAATGTTTGCCGAAGGTTTTCGTCGCCTCAAAATCGGTCCGTTGATCGGAGTGAAAACGGCGGGTGGGGTGATCAGCACCGCCCCCTACTCGCTTTGGGACGGCGGGGCGATCCGTCTCCCAAGCCGCGGCGCGTATACCATCGAAGGTGAAAACCTGGAAGGCAACGGCCGGAAAGCCGATGTTCCCGTGCCTTACGATCCGAACGCCTGGCAAGGGGGTCACGACATTCAGCTCGAGGCAGCCGTCTCGGAGCTGATGAAACGGATCGGGAGCTAGACCCTCTCTCTCAGGTTCCTTAATTCCACACCACTCGGAGTCTCGATTCCGGACTCATCGGTCCAGCCGGCATTCGTGGGCGAGACGCCCATGCCATGCATAGCGGCGTACACTCTGCTTGTGAACAATAAAAGAGCGTGGGTGATGGCATTTGTCCTGCTGGCAGGTCCACTGCTCGCATGCGCCTATTTTCCTGCGCTTAACGGGGGCTACCTGCAATATGACTCGGTGGCTCTGGTTGCCATTCCGCTCATGTACGCCGTCCCGATGTTCTTGTGGCTCCGATCCAGCAAGGTTGGCGTTTGGGAAAGCTTACTAACGGTTTTTGGAGGTCTATCGATGGCCTCGGCTATGGCGTTATTTGCCCAGTGGGAAGGCGGGATGTGCCTGGTGATGGGGCTGATCCTCGTCGTCGGAATGGCAGCAATTACTGGTCTCTTGTTGTGGGGTGCGCTCAGTCTTTACGAGGCGATGGCGCGGAAAAGGAAGGGGCCGCACATCTCCCTGCTTCCCATTATCGCCTTACTCGTAACGATCGGAATTGCTAGGGCGCCGGTCCGCGACACCCGAGACGTTGTAACCAAGATTCGAATCAATGCGCGGCCTAAGGATATTTGGCCCCATCTCCTCAATCTCGATCGCCTTCCCGCGCTCCAGTCCTTATTCTTCCGCGCTGGCGCTGCCTATCCGCTCCGCACCCACACGAGCGGCGTTGGCGTGGGGGCGATTCGAGAGTGTCAACTCTCGACGGGGACGATGCGCGAGCGAATTATTGGCTGGTCGCCTGGGGATGCGCTGGAATTCGAAGTCCTTTCCATGCCGCATGTGATGAAGGAATTCAATCCCTTCGGGGAAGTGCATCCAAGGCATTTGACTGGACATTGCGTCTTCACAAATGGGCTGCTGACGATCATTCCACGGGGAACCACCAGCTGCGAGCTCGTGTACCGGTTGCGCTATCGGCTCAAAACGTATCCGAGCGCGTACTGGACACTTTGGAGCGATGCGGTGGTGAAGCAAATTCAAACGCGAGTACTTGCCGAGGTAAAGCTTCGCGCTGAGGCGAGCCTTGTTAGCGGTCGATAAACCGAGTAGAACGTCATGCACCCGTCAGGATTATTCGCATTCGATCTCTACCTTGGCTAAGCTAAAGGGGGAGGCTGAGCAAGAGCAACATCAGGGATTCGCCGTAGTCGCCCTCCCTGGACCACCATCACAATGAGCCAAGGAAACTAGTAGCTTGGGACCACGTCCACGAACTTGGCAAAGTCCACTCGCGCGAACCAAGTATTGGTGAATACCGGCCCTACAGGCTTCCAGCCCAGTCTCGTTCGGATCTGTCTCGATCCATTAACGAACCGACTTGCATTGGAGGCGACATCGACGCGGAAGGATGAATCGGCAAGCGTTGCTGCTCGAAAAGATTACTCCGGGACATACCCTAGCCGATGGATGGCATCCCGATAACGACGAGGAGCGTACGCAGATCATCGCTAACCTTATGGTTAACTGGCATCAACCCGCACCAACCGATGTCCAGCCGGCAACCGAATGGTCGAACGTGTTTCGCCGGGTCCCTCCTCTTCCGGGCCGGCGATCCCGCACTGGAGGCATATGCGATGCTGCACAACCCTCCGGGCGTAAGCTGCCAAACGCTCTGCGGTCTGGCCGATGCACGGCTTGCCACGATTTCAAGGATCACGGGAACCGATCCGGTTCGCCTTCGCGCATGGAGCTTCTGCGGGATTGTGATGTCGATCTGCTGGAGCGTCGAGGATGAGAGCAGTGGGATCCTGGGCTCCTGGACTTTGCTGAGCATCTGGCGCCGTAATTCATGCCTCTCATTTCTACACCGCATGTAGCAGAGGCGTAAATGTGCAATCAAATTGCTTGAAAGTAAAGAATGGTGGTAGGATTAATTATATGGGATCCAGGATGTGCCTGTACGCATCGGTTGCTACGATTGCCTTATTCGGTTTCTGGTTTTTTAGAATTCAGAGCGGAAGAGAGGTCCTCGATGCCGATACGACGCCAACCTACGATCTTTCCACGGATCCAATAATTGGCACAAAACTGTCATTCCCACCAAATGATGCTTTCGGCAGGTCAATTGCCACGGCCGGCACCGCACTATTAGTCTGGGGCGGTGGTTGTTCTAGCTGCTCGGCCCATTCCGTCATTACGGCAACCTTCCCACGAAAAGATTTGGTCAAGTGGTGGTGTTCTTCGATGGAGCGAAGGAAACCCTTCCGAAAACGCTCCGCTCATACAAGAACCTGCGGTTCATAGCGTCAAGCGATGGAAGTTTTTCTAGGCCCTTACATGCGGTCTGGGCAGCCCGATGGTACATTGTGGCACGAGGGAAACTAGAAAGGCTCCAACTGAGGCCTACCGAGGAGCCATGAAGACTCATCAACCGCTGGTCGACAGGGGAGCGTTGAAAAAGGGGATCAGCCTCGTCGAGGTTTTGATCGTCATCTCAATCATTTCTGTGTTGGTAGCCATTCTCTTTCCGGTCTACGCCAGTGCGAAACGTTCCGCGAAGGTGATCCGATCTAAGTCCAACATGCACCAGATTTGGGCCGCAGTCTCTCTGTATCGCGAGGAATACGACAATATTCAGGGTCCAGGTGATTATCTCGCCGGCCTCGGGCTTCCGCCTGGCGCTCATGTCCTAGTTCGCATGAATCGACTTCCAAAGGAGGTCTTGCATACAGGGGGGGTGGACTTTGGCGTTCTCGGAGGTGATGTCTATAGTTGGATGCCTCCAGTTGAGGATCTCGCCAATATCTTCTCTCTTTGGCGTAATCACTATGCGAACGTGGGCGAGCACGCGATCATGCAACTGGATGAAACACAGAATCCCGAAGCGCGATCAAAGTTTGCGACCTTCGATGAGCGACGATATCTAGGGATGCACCTCGACGGCCAACTTTCCGACGTGAGGGCTCGTGGCCACGCTCCCTCATCCTACCAATTTTGGGAATCTCATTAATAACGGAGGAAATCGAATGAATCGACTCTTAACTTGTTTAGCGTTCTCGCTACTTTCAGTGACTATCTGCTTGGCACCACCTTGCAACTTTCTTGAAGGCTGGCCAGGCAGTCCTTTTGGCGGCAGCAACGACTGCACGTCAAATCACTGCACCTGGGGTCACGACGAAATAAGTGCGACCTATTCCGTCTGTTACCAAAATGGGTCCTCCTGTTGCGCCTGTATATTTTTCAAGGAGCATTGCAACGGGGACCCTGACACGCCACCCCTCTCGTGGGCTGGCACGACTGCAACTCGGTACGCGCTGGAGGGCTACACGTGCGTAAACGGGCATTGCGGCCCAACGTAAGCTTCTATGTCTAAACTATATCCGAGTCCTCGACAGAATAGGAAGTGGTCTTGGATTATACTTGCCGCCTTTTGGGCTGCGGTTGGAATAATCTACGTTTTGACTCGACCCACATCCATAGGAAGCGCCGCTCAAGACGCCGTCATCGCCTTTTACTCGGGGGAGGCCGGAATTATCCACCAGCACTTGTGGGAGGAGGATATTAAGGCAAATCATCTCGACCGAGCTAAGATCCGTGACATCTACGAGCAGGTCATCTTTCCGCATCAGCGCGGATTTCGCGTTTGTGGAAGTCCGCATTCCCAAGTCATGGGAAACGGAGATGAAGGCGTTGCATGGGTTGAGTTGTGTGACGCCCAAAACCATAAGTACGAATACGGCATCACATTATGGCGTGCGGATGGTGCGTTCAGGAGAGAACTCCAGCATTCATTGAGACATGCTTGGATGATTGATTATGTGGCTCGCGAAGATAAGCCGCTGACCCAAGAGAATATTGCGGCGGCCACCGTCAAGGGACTCGAAGCGGATATGCCAAAACTGGCATCGTTGGGAGTCAATTTTGCGGCTCAAATGAGGCTCGAAGAAGGCGACGTCCAAATTCGGCCGCTCTCGGATGTTCTGTCGAGCTGGCAGAAACGTCTCGCGGGGCTTACGGTCGGCGCTGACCAGACAACATCGACGGGTGGCACTGATTCGGGTGATACGGGTAACCGCGCCCGCTAACGCTATCAACTCTGACGAGTTCGACGGGTGGCCCGGGGATGAAGTGATATTGGCAGCGTTGGTGACTTCATCCGAAGGAACCTGAGTGCCAACCTACCAGACAGGAGACCTACCAGACAGGAGAGGACCATTTTCATGGGCGACTCACACTGAGTATGTGGATGAGCGCGTTATGTGGTCACGAGAATCCTTGGAAGAGTAGTCCAACCGTCGAACGACCCGCGCTTAACGGAGCTTTTAGGTACTGCTGAGGGGCGCGCGGATCCTCTTAAACAAGTCACCCCTAGCCTAGCTACAGCTCGATGGGCCACACGACCTTCAGGATCAGGATTCTCTGAAATGCCTGAGCATTGGGGTCGCCAAGAATGAGGAAATATTCGATTCCCTTATTGCCGCTGCGTCGAAATGCCAAGTAAGCGTTCCAATCCCGGTCTCGCTTAACCGCTCGACCACTCAAATATTGATCGCGTCCAAGGTCCCAATTCATTCCCACTATTGCCAAGTCGGATCGATCATGATGGTCCACGTGCTGGTAGGTCACGAGGAGCTGTATCTTGTCGATCGGACGATAGGCACTTCCGACGCCTATGCTACGATAATCTTCGTTGTCCAGGCGGCCCCAGTTATAGGTTAGTGACATGTTTTTATATGGATCACCGCGAGGAAATCGCGCGCTCAGCCCGTAGAGGCGATCGAAAGTTCCAAGAAAGTCCTCGAGACTAATCGACGCGACCAAACCGAGGCGGTTTCTGAACACTAACCCGGAGTCGGCGCTGAAAGTCTTTCGATAGGGCCCGCCGTCGAACCGATCCAGCTTTTGCCAAGATGCGCTACCTCCGATTTGCTGAAGCGGTCCACGATTAACCAACGTAACAAAATCGGAAGAAACGAAGTAGCCTCGGTAATCGCGTTCCGGCACGAATCCCAGTCTGGGCACAAAGGATGGGCTAACCGCGTCCCACCCGGATTGAATTGAAAGACCTCCGCGCGAGTAGCCCACATTGGCAGAGTTGGATACGCCATCCCCAAGCTCTGTGTCACGCGTTCCCATGGTGCGAAGAAATACGCTTACCGGTCCGATGCTGCGATTGTAGCGCGCTAGGTAGGCCTGATTTTCAAACCCAGGCTGGGTCATGCTCGTGGTACTGATGCGATAGCTGTCCTTTGGATTAGGGTCGTAAGTGAAATTTCCCACAAAGCTGTTTTGCACTCCGAAGTCGATCGCGTTCAGCACTCCGAAGCTTAGCCGGTCGCTTAAACGCCCATGCAAGTTGAGTCCCAAGTCGAATCCGGGAATGCGCTGGCTGGCAAACAACGCTGAATTAATGTACTGCCTGCCCTCTTGGAAGAAGGGTCTCGTCTCACCGGCTAACCGTTCGAATCGGCTGAAATCGAGCGATAGGATCGCGTTCTCGATATTTCGGAAGTCCGGATTAATCGAGCCGACGAGCACCATTTGGTCGGTGAGATTGGTCTTCATATCGATACCGGCATTCGCTACATGCCCGTCTTTATCATCGCCAGCGTAGCCGTAGGGAAGCAGCTTGATAGTCCGTTCGACTGGTGATTTTGGCAGGTCCACATCGGTCCACCTGCCGTGTCTCTGCTGTTGCCCTGACCCCGTGTATTGCCAGACATAGCTCCGCTGACTCCGCTTATGCTCGCGTTCCACATTGAAGCGAAGCGTACGAGGTCCTACTCCCGGGAGCCGCATCATTTTCCAGGGTATGCGGGCCTCGACCTCCCAGCCTTCTTGGGTGATCCGACCCTTAGCGACAAACTCACCGCTCCATTCCCGCTTGGCTGCTCGCCCTCCGGCGAGTTGAATTTGCGTCGCCCCCCGAGCATTCATGCCAAACTCATTGAAGTCGGCCAGAGAGCCGCTAAGATCGACCAGGAGCGTTACGCTGTCGTCTCCACCGAGGCTTACATTCGTGCGATACTCGGTAGCCTTAATTGCCGATGGTTGAGTATCGAACATCTTGGCGGCGAAGTAGATAAACTTCGCATCATAAGCGAGCCAGAACTTCATGTCTTCGGGCGCTTTTTGACCGGTATCGCCATCGTAACTCCCCATAGCAGAGGGCACGTTCGCCCATTCTCCGGCCTCGATGACTCCGTCGACAGTCGGTGGTGTTGCCATTTTGTATCCGACAAGAACATTGTCCTGGCCCCCCGCGGCATAGGCGAGGCAAGCAAAGAAGACAACGAGGATTCGCATGAAAGCACTGTACTTGGCGAATGGGGACAGAGTTCCGAGGAAGCTAAAAAGGGGACCTTCGGAATGAAGGAATTCGACGAGGGTGAGGGGGATAGGTTGGGTTTTGACCTTGCTCGCTCGTAGTCGTGGGGGGGCTGTTTGGACCCTTTGAGGACTCAATGGCAGGGGCAGCAGGGCTCGAACCCGCGACCTACGGTTTTGGAGTCCCATTGGCTGCCGTCCATAGACTAACGTAATGTACCATTTTGAACGGGGATCTGACCTCAGTAATTCCAAAATGTCCGTTGGGACTCGGTACAGTTCGCTCCTGTTGGTATCAGTGTAGGTATCATACGCGGTCCATGCCGCCGCCGATTCGCCTGCGGCACGCCTGAGCGATGCAAATTGAAAGAGGTCGCAAGAGGCATTTCGAAAGACTGACCCGTCGTTCCTAACGATTGAGAGCTAAGGGCTGAGCTTGGATCGGCACCACCCGCCCGCCACGTTCTTCCAGGATTGCTTCGACCCGCTTAAGCAATTCTTCATCTGATAGCTCACCGATCACCTGTGGATAC